>NZ_FOTH01000010.1:0-183655 GCF_900114515.1 Pseudomonas sp. NFACC46-3 | reverse complement strand
AAGCAATTTGAATGCGATCTGCCTGACACCCCGAGGCGCCAGGTTTTGGGACTGCTGCGCAGTCCAGCGGGAGCAAGCTCCCTCGCCACAGGGCGTGTATGACCACCAAATTTCTCGCCTCCCTTGACGCCCCCCACCGCTGTCGTAGACTCCGCCCATCCGTCAGGGAGTAACGGTCATGCGACGTTTGAGTAGTTGGGTTGTGGGATTGACCTTTGTAGCGTGCACGGTTCAGGCACAAACGCCTGCTGCCGACGATCCTTTGCTGGAAAGCAGTGTCACGGCCAGTGCGCCGAGTGGCAACGAGGCGCGAGGGGTGCTGCGGGCGCGGGACCAGGCGGTGCTGGCCAGCGAGTTGGCCGGGCGTATCGTCGAGTTGCCGTTCAGTGAGGGCGAGTCGTTCAAGAAGGGCGACACCCTGGCGCGTTTCGATTGCTCGGCGTATCAGGCCCAGCTCAACGCGGCCCAGGCGGCCAGCCGGGGTGCTGGTGAGGAATTGGCGCATAACCGGCAACTGGCGCAATTGAAATCAGTCGGGCGTTTTGAGGTGTCGCGGGCCGAGGCCCGGCTCAATGAGACCCAGGCACAGTCCCAGGTGTATCAGGTTCAGGTCAAGCGCTGCAGCGTGGTCGCACCCTTCGATGGTCAGGTGGTGGCGCGCAAGGTCCAGCGTTATGAAAGCGTGGCCGCTGGGGCGCCGTTGCTCGATGTGGTGGACAACCGCACCCTGGAAATCCATCTGCTGGTGCCGTCGCGCTGGATGAACCGGCTCAAGCCCGGCCAGCCTTTCACGTTTATTCCCGATGAAACCGGCAAGCCATTGCAAGCGACGGTCAAGCGCTTGGGCGCGCGCATCGATGAGGGTAGCCAGACCTTGCTGCTGGTGGCGACCTTGCCGGATGCCACGGGGCTGTTGTCCGGCATGAGTGGTACCGCGCGTTTCGCGGAGCCCAAGTGAACGCGCCGATCACCGGCAACGCCGAGCAGGTGTTCGCCCGCTTCCTCGACCTGGAGCGCCAGACGCGTGCTGCACGTACCCCGGCGCAACTGAGCTACAGCCTGGTCAACGACGGTCAGGCCCTGTTCGGCTTTCGCCATGCCGCGCTATTGATCGCCGGCAAGGTCCAGGCCGTGACGGGCGTCAGCGCCGTGGAGCCGAACGCACCGTTTGTGGCGTTCGTCGAACAGGCGGTGGCGCAGTCGTTCAAGCAGGGGGTACTGAATCAGGCCCGGGTGATCGCCGCCGAGGGGGTGGGCGAATCCATCCGGGCTGACTGGCAAAGCCTGTCCGCCGGGCAGGTGTTCTGGCTGCCGTTGATCGATCATCAAGGCCAGGTGTTCGGCGGCTTATGGCTGGCCCGCGACCTGCCATGGACCCCTGCCGAGCAAGTACTGTTATCGCAACTGGGCGACACCTACAGCCATGCGTGGCTGGCGCTGCAACCGCGCAAGCCGTGGCGTCTGCGTTGGACGCGCAAGCGCCAGGTCGCCCTGGTGGCGGTGTTGCTGCTGGGCTTGCTGATCCCGGTGCGCCAGTCCGTGTTGGCCCCGGCCGAAGTGGTGCCATTGGGCGGGCAGGTGGTGGCGGCGCCGTTGGATGGGGTGATTGCCGAGTTCCTGGTCAAGCCCAACCAGACGGTCAAGAACGGCGACCTGCTGCTGCGTTTCGAAAGCACCAGCCTCAAGGCCCAGGCCGATGTGGCCGAGCGTGCGTTGGGCGTGGCTGAGGCCGAACTCAAGGCCAATTCCCAGCGTTCGTTTGTCGACGCTGAATCCAGTTCGAAGATTGACTTGCTGGCCGCCCGCGTCGAACAGAAGCGGGCCGAGCGCAACTACGCGCTTGAGCTGCTCAAGCGCAGCGAAGTCCGCGCCGAGCGCGACGGCATTGCGGTATTTGCCGACGCCGAGCGTTGGCTCGGCAAGCCCGTGCAGACCGGCGAGCGACTGATGGAAATCGCCGACCCGAACCAGGCCGAGTTGCGTATTGAATTGGCAGTGGGCGACGCGATTGCCCTGGAGCCCGGTGCGCAAGTGGCGTTGTTTCTCGACAGCGACCCGTTGCAGCGGCACCTGGCCTGGCTCGAGCGCTCGGCCTATGAAGCGCAGCCTACCGCCGCCGGGCAGTTGGCGTACCGGTTGGACGCGCGTTTCGATGCCACGGCGCCGCGCATCGGCCTGCGGGGCACGGCGAAGGTCTTTGGCGACCGCGCGCCGCTGGCGTTGTACCTGCTGCGTCGGCCACTGGCCGGCCTGCGCCAGAGCGTAGGCCTGTAGCATGGACTTGCCGAGCCTGCGGCCGGACCTGCAGTTGTCCGCGGCGGCGCCGGACCCGGACGGTTCGCCGCAGTGGACCTTGGCCGATCCGGTGCGAGGGCGCTATTTCAAGCTTGGCGCGGCGGCCATGCGCATGTTGCGGCACTGGTCCCTGGGCGATCCGGAGCAGGTGCTGCAAGCCGCAAACCGCGAGCCGGGCCTGCCGCTCAATGGCGAGTCGCTGGAGCAACTGCTGGGTTTCTTGCGCGGCCATGACCTGATCAGCGCAATGGACCCACAACAGCGCGACAGTTACCTCTTCAAGACTGCCGCACAACGCCAGAGCCTGTGGCAGATCCTGCTGCATCAATACCTGTTTTTCCGCATCCCGCTGTGGCGCCCGGACGCCTTTCTCAACCGGGCCTGGCCCTGGTTGGCGCGGTTCGGCCCCGGGATCCTGCGCTATGGCCTGCCGCTGACCCTGGGCCTCGGCATCTTCCTGGTGTCGCGGGACTGGCAGCGCTTCATCGCGACGTTTCCGCACCTGTTCAGCCTGGGCGGTGCGCTGGCCTTCGGGGCGGCGTTGCTCTTCGCCAAGCTGTGCCATGAGTTCGGCCATGCCTTCATGGCCAAGCGCGCCGGTTGCCGCGTGCAAAGCATGGGCGTGGCGTTCATGGTGCTGTTGCCAATGTTCTATACCGACGTCAGCGACGCCTGGCGGATCAACGATCGTCGCGCGCGGTTGCTGATCGGTGCCGGCGGCGTCCTGGCCGAATTGTTGCTGGCGTGCATCGCGCTGCTGGCCTGGTCGCTGCTGCCCGACGGACCGGCGCGCACGGCGGCGTTCATGCTGGCCAGCGCCACCTGGATCACCACGCTGATCATCAACTTGAACCCGTTCATGCGTTTTGACGGGTATTTCCTGCTCAGTGATTTCTGGGCGGTGGATAACCTTCAGGGGCGTGCGTTCGCCCTGTGCCGCTGGCACCTGCGCGAAGCCTTGTTCGGTTATGGGGCGGCAGCGCCGGAGCCCTGGTCGCCGAAGATGCGCCGGCGTTTGCTGGTCTGGGGATACGGCTCCTGGCTGTGGCGGGCATTGTTGTTTTTCGGGATTGCCCTGGCGGTCTATCACCTGTTTTTCAAGGTGCTGGGCATTTTTCTGATGATGGTGGAATTGGTGTGGTTCATTTTTATGCCCATCGTGAATGAGTGGCGGCAATGGTGGAGCCGCCGCGAGCAGGCCCATGGCCCGCGAGTGCTGTTTGCAGGCCTGGTATTGCTGGGGTTGCTGTTGGCGCTGGTGCTGCCCTGGCGCAGCGCTGTGGAGGTGCCGGTCATGCTCGAGGCCGGCCGCGCCAGTGCCCTGCATGCGCCAGTGGCGGCACGGGTCAAGCAAGTGAATGTGCACGATGGCCAGACCGTGGCCCAAGGCGATGTGTTGATTGAATTGGAATCGCCGGACATGGCCTCGCGTTTGACCATCGTGCGCCGGGAAATCGAGATCCAGCAGTTGCAGATGCGTCGTCAGGCCGGGCGCAGCGAAACCGCAGCCGATGCCGGCATCATCGAACAGCAACTGGCCGAAGCGGTGGCCGAGTACCGAGGCCTGGTGGCCCAGCGCGAACGTCTGTTGTTGCGTGCTCCCCATGCCGGCCAAGTGCGCGACTTGTTGCCGCAACTGTCGGTAGGGCGCTGGCTGTCACCGACGCAGGTGCTGGCGCGGGTGGTGCAGCCCGATTCGCGGTTGCGCGGGTACCTCACCGAAGCCGAGCTCTGGCGGGTCGGGCCGGGTGCCACGGGACGGTTCATTGCCGACGATCCGATGCACCCATCGATTGCCGTGCAGTTGAATGAAATCGACACCAACGGCGTGGCCTGGGTCGAACAACAAGCGTTGACGTCCGACCACCATGGGCCGATTGCGGTGCGCCGGGATTCGCAGCAACGGGCCGAGCCGGTGCAGGCGCAGTATGGCGTGCGCCTGAGTGCCATTGACGATTCGGCCGCGCCGGTGCAACCGCTGCGTGGCGTGGTGGTGTTGCAGGGGCAGGGCGAGTCGGTGTTGGGAGCGGCCTGGCGTCGGTTGGCGGCGTTGGGTGTCAGGGAAAGCGGTTTTTAAGGAGCGAGCATGGATTCAGTGGCGGCGGAGGGATTGGTGGTGCGGCCATCGCGGGTCAGCGATGGTCCGTTCTTGCAGAGCCTTTACCAGGCGGCACGACCGGATCTGCAATGGATCGACGGCGAGCATGAGCAGGTGCGGCAGGTGATTGCCCAGCAGTTTCAAGTGCAGGAACAAGGGTTGGGAGAGAGCTTCCCCAATGCCATGCATTACGTGGTGGAAAAACTCGGCACCGCTATCGGCGCCTTGAGCACTGATTTTGGTCCCAATGAAATTCGCGTGCTGTACCTGGCCTTTATCCCTCAGGCCCGCGGGCAAGGCTATGGCCGGGCGGTGCTGCAAGGGGTGCAAAAAGCCGCGCAACAGGTCCGCTGCCCGGTGGCGACCGTGGTCTGGACCAGCAACCCCCACGCGCGTCGGCACTACCTGGCGCTGGGTTTCGAAGTGCAGGAAAGCAACCCGGCGGCGGAGCGGTTGGTCTGGTATCCGAAAGGCAACTGAACAGTGCCTGACTGGTCACTTGTTCAATGTGGGAGCGGGTTTGCTCCCACAAGGGATCATCAGTTTTTAGTTAAACGCGATGTAGAAGTATCCCAGCGCCGGATCCCGTCCCATGGGCGGTATCCGTGATACGAACACCCCCTCGATCTTGCCCAGTTCCGGCACCTCCAGCCCGCACAGGCCGTCCACGAACGCGGTGCTCTCCAGGCTGTTGAACTCGACGCTGAAGGGCATGCGCTCGGTGTTCGGCATCTTCGCCCGAGGTGTTTCTTCAAGGGTTTCGAAGCGCACCGGCAGGCAACTGCCGTCGGGCAGGGTCAGGCTGCCGGTCTGGCCTAGCAGCGGTTGGAAATGGCGGCTATGAACCTGTTGCAGCATGTCGACACTCCAAAAGGCCGGAGGACCGCAGCCCTCCGGCGGTTTATCAGTTACGGGTTGGGAATAGACCGTTCAAGGCGACACTGAAGTTGACCACCAGGAACGGGTTCATGACCGCCATTGGCAAGCCGTTGCCCGCGGGGGAAATCGTGCCGTCGATGCTCGTGCTCACGCCCTTGACCGGCACTGGTGAGGCGCCGATCTGGTCGGAATAAATCGCCGCCGAGCCAGGCCCGGTGCCCGAGGTGCCGATGAACGAGTTGGTGGCCGTCGGCGTATTCACCGGGTTGCTGGCCGGGTTTGCCAGTTGCAGGGTGGTGGAGGCGGTGAGTCCCGCCAGGGTGTGAGTGTGGGCGGGCAGGTTGCTGATCGTTGCAGTGACGTTTTCGGTGCCGGAGACTTCGCCCATGACCCGCGGCGTCAGACCCTGGCCGTTGCCTTGTCCCAGCGGCAGGCGGCCTTGCAGATTGGGGAGCATGAAGTTGGTGGTGCCGTTGCCTCCGTAATACGTGCCGAGCAAGGAGAACAAAGCCTGGTACTGGGCAATTGGGAGGCTCTGCCCGTTGCACTGAGCCCACCCATTGGGGGCGAAGTTAAAGGCAAACGGTTGGATGGTGCCCATAAATACTTCCATAGATTCCTCATCCCTTCAGATTATTGGTATGGCAATGCCGCCAGGATCCAAGGGAGGGTAGTGCGGTCAGCCCGATGCCTTCATTCCCTGGCCTGGTCACGCACGGCTGAGCGTAGACGGGGATGTCTCATTCTGCTGGGCAGCAATAGAGGAAAAATGTGGTCGATCGGCTTAATCGATTCAGGTTCGCATCGCCGCTATACCGTCCATCTTTTTTACAGAATTGGCTGATTTTGATGTCAAAGTACCACTAGGCGAAGATTGTTTCCTCGGCTACGCTTCGCGATACAAAGGGACTACAAACAGGTGAATGGATTGCCGCAGTTTCACTTTATTTCCGGTTTACCGCGCTCAGGCTCGACCCTGCTTTCTGCCATTTTGCTGCAGAATCCGCGCTTTCATGCCGGGATGACCAGTCCCGTCGGTTCGCTGTTCAGCACCGTCCTGCAACAATGCAGCGCCGGCAGCGAGTTCGGTTCGGTGATCGACACCGACCTGCGCCGCCGCCTGTTGCGTGGCCTCTTCGATTCCTACTACGCCGACAAAGCCGATAAACCGGTCATCTTCGACACCAATCGCCAATGGTGTGCCCGTTTGCCTGCCCTGCAGGACCTGTTTCCCCAGGCCAAGACCATCGCTTGCGTGCGCAACGTTGCCTGGATCCTCGACAGCCTGGAGCGCCTTTATCGCGCCAATCCGTTCGAGAACACCAAGCTGTTCAACGACGATGACGAGCGCAACACCGTCTACAGCCGCTGCGAAACCCTGGCCCAGCGCAATCGTCTGGTGGGGCTTGCCTGGACGGCGCTCAAAGAGGCCTATTACGGCGAGAACGCCGAGTCGTTGCTGGTCGTTGACTACGACCTGCTGAGCCAGGCACCGGAGCGGGTCATGCGACTGGTGTACGAGTTTATCGGCGAGCCCTGGTTCGAGCACGATTTCAATCACTTGACCTACGACGCACCGGCCTTCGACCAGGCACTGGGCGTTGCCGGCCTGCACAAGGTCAAGCCCAAGGTCGCGCCGCAAACTCGACGCACCCTGCTGCCGCCGGATCTGTTTGAAAAGTATGCCGAGTTGTCGTTCTGGCGCGATGGGTCCGCAAGCGCCGCCAATGTCATTCGTATGAAAACCGACGCCGCCGTCAGCTGACTGCGGTTTTTTTTCATTTGTGTTCAAGAAGTTCGAGTCCAGGTGATCGTCATGTGGTGGAGCAAAGGCAAATCGCGGGTAACCGAGGGCGCACAGGCCCTGGCATCGCCAATGATCATGTCCCTGGAGCCGCGAATGCTGTTCGACGGCGCGGTGGCGGCAACCGTGGCCGACGCCGCGCAACCGGACGCTCATCCGACTGCCGAGGCGGCCAAGACGCCCACAGCGGACCAGCCTGCCGATAGTCATGCACCCCAAGGCCAGGTCGATGCCACCCAGGCTGCCGTTCCGGGCAAATCCGTGGTGTTTGTCGATTCCCGGGTCAAGGATTCCGCCAACCTGCTCGAAGGCGTGGCGCCCGGGACCCAGGTGGTGCAACTGGATGCCACCAAGGACGGTCTGCAACAGATCGCCGATTACCTGGACACCCACCAGGGCGTCAGCTCGGTGCAGATCATCGCCCACGGTAATGCCGGTGATTTGTGGCTGGGCAACAGCTACCTGTCGGCGGACAACGTCCAGGCCCGCAGCGAAGTGCTGGCGCAGATCGGCCAGGACATGAACGCCGGCGGCGATATCCTGATCTACGGCTGCTACACCGCCGAAGGCGAGCGTGGCCTGAGCCTGGTGGATTCATTGGCGCAGTTGACCGGGCGTGACGTGGCGGCTTCCGACGATCGCACTGGCGTCGGCGGTGACTGGGACCTGGAGATCGCCACCGGCAACATCGAAAGCGCCAACGTGCTGTCGGCCAATGCCATGAGTGAATACCAGTGGGGCCTGGCCACCTGGACCGCCACCAACAATGCCAATTCCGGCGTGGGCTCCTTGCGCGCGGCCTTGGGTTCTGCGCAGAACGGCGACATCGTCACCTTCAACAGCAGCATGACCGTTGCCTTGACCCAGGTGCTGGTGGTGAACCAGAACATCACGATCGACGGCGATCTCAACAACGACAACGTCGCCGATGTCACCCTGGACGGGCAGTTCCGCACCCAGGTGATCAGCGTGACGGCCGGCACCACGGCCACCCTCGATGGTTTGGTGATTACCCGCGGCGTTGTGTCGGGCAACGGCGGTAACGGTGGTGACGATGCGCTGGTGGCCAAGGGCGGCGGGATCAACAACGCGGGTACCTTGACCCTGCGTAACGTCACGGTCACGGCTAACGTGGCGGCGGGCGGTGGCGGCGGCGGTGGTGTGACGCCGGAATACGCAGGTGGTGGTGGCGGTGGCGGTGGTGCGCTCGGCGGCGGGATCGGCGGGCGTGGCGGCGATACGCTCAACTCCTCGGGTTCCTTGGGCTCTACCAACCAGGGCGGTGCCGGTGGCGGCTTCTTCAACATCGGCGGGCGTGGCGGCTCCGCGACCGGCGGTGCCGGCGGCGCTGTCTATGCCGGCTACAGCACCGGCTCCTCCGGTGGCACGGCCAGCAGCGGCGGGTTGTCCATCGGCGGCGGCGGTGGTGGCGATGGCTATAACGACATCGGCGGTGCCGGCGGTGGCGCGGTTGGCGGTATCTACAACGACACGGGCGCAACCCTGCGGATCATCGGCAACTCGGTCATCTCCAACAACATCGGCGCGGGCGGTGGTGGCGGTGGCGGCGGTGCCGGCGGCGGCTACACCCAGGCGGGCGGCGCCGGTGGCGTGGGTGTCGGTGCGATCTGGAACAAGGGTTCGATCCTGATCACTGCGGCCAACTTCGCGGCCCTGGCCGGCAACGTCGGTGGCAGCGGCACCGGTGGAACGAGTGCCGGCACGGCAGGTGTCTCGCCGAGTTCGGTGGCCAACGTCTATGGCGATGGCGGCACCATCAACACCAACTACGTGCCGGACGAAACGCCGCCCACCGCGACTGTCGTGGTGGCCAACACCAACCTGAACTCTGGCGGCACGTCGCAGGTGACTATCACCTTCTCCGAGGCGGTGACCGGGCTGACCGCGGCGGACCTGACCGTACAGAACGGCACCATCGGCACGCTGACCAGCGGCGACGGCGGCATCACCTGGACCGGCACGCTGACGGCGGCAAGCAACATCGCCGATACCACCAACATCATCACCTTGAACAACACCGGTGTGGCGGACCTGGCCGGTAACGCCGGGGTGGGCACCACCGATTCGAATAATTACGTGGTCAACGACACCGTGGCGCCGACGGCGTCCATCGTGGTATCTGACACGGCCCTCAGGAACGGTGAAACCTCGCTGGTGACCATCACCTTTTCCGAGGCGGTCAGCGGCTTGACCACGGCCGACCTGACGGTGGCCAATGGCACCCTCAGCGGCCTGAGCAGCAGTGACGGCGGTATCACCTGGACAGCAACCCTGACACCCGACGCCGCTGTCACCGACACCACCAATCTGGTGGTGCTGAACAATGCCGGTGTCGCGGACCTGAGTGGCAACGACGGCGTTGGCACCACCAACTCCAACAACTACGCGATCGACACCGTGCTGCCGACCGCCACGATCGTGGTGACTGACACGGCGTTGAGCGCCGGTGAAACATCCTTGGTGACGATCACGTTCAACGAGGCGGTCAGTGGTTTCACCACCGCTGACCTGACGGTGGCCAACGGCACGGTCACCGGGCTGAGCACCAGCGACGGAGGTATCACCTGGACCGCAACGCTGACCCCGACCGCCAGCGTGAGCGATACCAGCAACCTGATCACGTTGAGCAACAGCGGCGTTGCCGACCTGTCCGGCAACGTCGGTACCGGCACCACCGACTCGAACAACTACGCGATCGACACCCTGCGCCCGACCGCCACGATCGTGGTGGCCGACAACGCGCTGAACATCGGTGAAACCTCCCTGGTGACGATTACCTTCAGCGAGGCGGTGACGGGGTTCACCCTGGCCGACCTGACCGTTGCCAATGGATCCCTGAGCGGGCTGAGCAGCAGCGACGGCGGTATCACCTGGACCGCGACGCTCACTCCAAGCGCCAGCATCAGCGATGCCACCAACCTGATTGTCCTGGCCAATACCGGCGTACTGGACGCGGCCGGTAACGCTGGCACCGGCACCACCAGTTCCAACAACTATGCCGTCGACACCGCGCGCCCGACCGCGACCATCGTCGTCGCCGACAACGCCTTGAGAATCGGCGAAACCTCGCTGGTGACCATCACCTTCAACGAGGCAGTGACCGGCTTCACCACTGCCGACCTGACGGTCGCCAACGGCACCCTGACCGGGCTGAGCAGCAGCGACGGCGGTATCACCTGGACCGCGACACTGACCCCAAGCGCCAGCATCAGCGACGCCACCAACCTGATCACCCTGGATAACACCGGCGTTGCGGACGCCGCCGGCAACGCCGGCAGCGGTACCACCGACTCCAACAACTACGCCATCGACACGGCGCGCCCCACCGCCACCATAGTCGTCGCCGATACGGCCGTCGCCCTGGGCGAAACCTCGGTGGTGACCATCACTTTCAGCGAGGCGGTGACCGGTTTCACCCTGGCTGACCTGACGGTCGCCAACGGTAGCCTGAGCGGGCTGAGCACCAGCGACAACATCACCTACACCGCCACCTTCACCCCGAGCGTCGGCACCAGCGATGCCACCAACCTGATTACGCTGAATAACACGGGCGTCGTAGATGGGGCGGGCAACGCCGGCAGCGGCACCACCGACTCCAACAACTACGCCGTCGACACGCTGCGTCCCACCGCGACCATCGTGGTTGCCGACAACGCGCTGAGCGTCGGCGAAACCTCACTGGTGACCATTACGTTTTCCGAGGCGGTCAGTGGTTTCGACAACTCGGACCTGAGCGTGGCCAATGGCACGCTGAGTGCGGTCAGCAGCAGCGACGGTGGAATCACTTGGACGGCGACGTTCACGCCTGCGCTCGGTGTCAGCGACACCTCCAACGTCATCACCCTGAACAACACCGGCGTCAGCGATGCGGCGGGCAATACCGGCACCGGCACGACCAACTCCAACAACTACCAGGTCGACACCAATGTGCCGACCGCGACCATCGTGGTCGCCGACAGTACGCTGGGAATCGGTGAAACGACCCAGGTGACCATCACCTTCAATTCGGCGGTGAGCGGTTTCGATAACGCGGACCTGACAGTCAGCAACGGCACGCTCAGCAATGTGTCGTCCACCGACGGCGGCGTCACCTGGACGGCCACGTTCACGCCGAGCGCGAGCATTTCCGATACCAGCAACGTGATCACGCTGGACAATACCGGCTTGATCAACGGCGCGGGCAACGCAGGTGTCGGCACCACCGATTCCAATAACTACGTGGTCGACACCGTGCGCCCCACTGCGACCATCGTCATGGCCGACCCAACCGTTGCCATTGGCGAAACCTCGCTGGTGACCATTACCTTCAGCGAGGCCGTGACGAGCTTCACCCTGGCGGACCTGACCGTGGCCAATGGTTCCCTGAGCGGGCTGAGTACCAGCGACAACATTACCTTCACCGCGACCTTCACCCCGAGTGCGGGAATCAGCGACAGTACCAACCTGATCAGCCTCAACAGTGGCTCGATCGCCGATGTGGCGGGCAACATCAACACCGGCACTGCGGATTCGAACAACTACGCTGTCGATACCCTGCGCCCGACCGCGACCATCGTGATGGCCGATAGCAACCTCAGCGTCGGCGAAACCTCACTGGTGACCATCACCTTCAGCGAGGCGGTCAGCGGTTTCGACAATTCGGACCTGAGCGTGGCCAATGGCACCCTGAGCGCCGTGAGCAGCAGCGATGGCGGCATTACCTGGACGGCGACCTTTACCCCGGCCACCGGTACGCGGGACGCCACCAACCTGATCGTCCTGGACAACAGCGGCGTGAGCGACGCGGCCGGCAACGCCGGTACCGGCACCAGCAACTCCGCCAACTACACCGTCGATACCCAGGTGCCGACCGCGACCATCGTGGTGGCCGATACGTCCCTGAGCATCGGTGAAACCAGCCAGGTGACCATCACCTTTAACGAAGCGGTGAGCGGTTTCGACAACAGCGACCTGACCGTCAGCAACGGCACGCTGAGCAATGTGTCGTCCTCCGACGGCGGCGTCACGTGGACGGCCACGTTCACACCGAGTGCGAGCATTGCCGATACCAGCAACCTGATCACCCTGGACAATACCGGTGTCGTCAACGTTTCGGGCAACGCTGGCGTCGGCACCACCGATTCCAATAACTACGCCATCGACACCGTGCGCCCGACCGCGACCATCGTCGTCGCCGACACCGCCATCGCCGCGGGCGAGACCTCGCTGGTGACCATCACCTTCAGCGAGGCCGTGACCGGCTTCACCACTGCCGACCTGAGCGTCGCCAACGGGACCCTCAGCGGGCTGAGCAGCAATGACGGTGGCATTACCTGGACCGCGACCTTCACGCCTGCCGCTGGTATCACGGACACCAGCAACGTCATCACCCTTGCCAACAGCGGCGTCGCCGACCTGGCGGGCAACGCGGGCAGCGGCACCACCGATTCGAACAACTACAGCGTCGACAGCCAGCGTCCGACCGCCACCATCGTGCTGAGCGATTCGGTGTTGAAACCGGGTGAAACCGCCCAAGTGACCATCACCTTCAGCGAGGCCGTTACCGGCTTCAGCAACGCTGACCTGAGTGTCGCCAACGGTACCCTGAGCGCTGTCAGCAGCAGCGATGGCGGCCTGACCTGGACCGCGACCTTCACGCCAACCCTGGGCGTGACCGACGCCAGCAACCTGATCAGCCTGGACAATACCGGCGTGAGCGACGCGGCTGGCAACAGCGGGGCAGGTACCACCGACTCAGCCAACTATGCGGTCGAGACGCAGGTGCCGACTGCCACGATCGTGGTGGCCGACAGTGCGCTGCGCGTAGGAGAAACCTCGCAGGTCACCATTACGTTCTCGGAGGCGGTGAGCGGTTTCGACAACAGTGACCTGACCATCAGCAACGGCACGCTCAGCAATGTGTCGTCCACCGACGGCGGCGTCACCTGGACGGCCACGTTCACGCCGAGCGCCAGCATCACCGATACCAGCAACCTGATCAGCCTGGACACCAGCGGCGTGGTCAACGCCTCGGGCAACAGCGGTGTCGGTGTGGTGGACTCCAACAACTACGCAATCGACACGGTTCGCCCAGGCGCCACCATCACCGTGGGCGACACCACCCTGGGCATCGGCCAGAGCACCACCGTGACTATCTCCTTCACCGAGGCGGTGTCCGGTTTCGACCTGTCCGACCTGAGTGTGGCCAATGGTGTGCTGTCCAACCTCGCCAGCAGTGACGGTGGCCTGACCTGGACGGCGACCCTGACGCCTACTGCAGGCGTCAACGATGCCACCAACCTGATCCTGCTCGACGCCAGCAATGTGCAGGACCTGGCCGGCAACGCCGGCGTGGGCATCGCGATCTCCGCCAACTACGCGCTCGATGCCACCCGGCCGACAGCGACCATCGTGGTGGCCGATCCGAACCTGACCGTGGGCGAGACGACCCAGGTCACCATCACCTTCAGCGAGGCGGTGAGCAATTTCGATCTGTCGGACCTCAGCGTCACCAACGGCGAGCTGACCAACCTGACCAGCAGCGACGGCGGCAGGACCTGGACCGCGACGTTCACACCGACGGTGAACCTCACCGACCCGAGCAACTTCATTGCCCTGGACACCAGCAACGTCAGCGACCTGTCGGGCAACGCCGGGGGCAGCGTGGCGGTGTCCAACAACTATGCGATCGACACCGTGGTGCCCAACGATGTGAAGCCGCCGCCGGAGTTCCTGACCTCCGACCCGGTCACGGTTATCCCGCCGTCCGAGGTGCCGCTGCAACCGATCGTCTTTACCCCGCCGACCGGCAATCTCGGTTCGCCGCTGGGGTTCCCGCCGCTGTTCGAGCAACGGGACGTGGGCGGGGGCCTCAAGCCGATTGGAGATATTTTCATCAACCGGGGCCAATTGGCGCCTAGCTATATCGCTCAGGTGTTCAGCAGCGATGCCGCTGGCGATGGTTCGGGCCAGGGCTTCCTGGGCTTTGGTGGGGGCGATGGTGGGGTATTCGGCAGCAGCACGCTTTCGACCCTGTTCACCCAGGACTCCGCTTCCGAGAGCGAATCGATGGGTGCCTTCGGCAGTCAGTCGATGCAGGGCGGCGATGTGTCCCAAGGGCTGCGCGGGATGTTCGGCGCACCGACCTTGGGCCAGCAGCTGCAACAGCTCAAGGATACTGAACAGCGTCAGGTCGACAGCTTGGCAACGGCGTTACGACAGGTCGGCATCAGCCAGGCGCAGGCCTGAATTCTAAAAAATATTGGGGCAGCCAGGGGCAATCCAGGGAATGAATAGAAGTCAGAAGTTATTCGGTATGAGTTTGCTGGCGCTGGTGGTGAGTGGATGTGCGGTCACCAGCGATCCGATCGAGCGTAGCGTCAGCGAGCAGCGCGCTCGAACCGACCTGCAGAATATGTACAAGGATCAGGAGCCGCTCAGTGGCCCGCTGACCCTGCACCAGGCCATGGCCCGGGCAGTGAAGTACAACCTCGAAGGCCGCTTGAAGATCATGGAGGAAGCCCTGGCCAAGCGTCAGTTGGACCTGGCCAGTTTCGACATGCTGCCGCGCATGGCCCTGGACGCCGGTTATGTGGGCCGCAACAACGTCAATGCCTCCAGCAGCCAGAGCGTGGAAACCGGCACCCAGTCCCTGGAACCGTCGACCTCCCAGGACCGCGACCGCGAGGTGGCGGACCTGACCATGGTCTGGAACGTGCTCGATTTCGGCGTCAGCTACATCAGCGCCAAGCAGGCCGGGGACCAGCGCCTGATCGTGCAGGAGCGCCGGCGCAAGGTGATCAACACCATCGTCCAGGACGTGCGTTCGGCCTACTGGCGCGCCATGGCCGCCGAACGTTTGCTCAAGCAGATCGACAGCCTGATGGCCCGGGTCGAGGCTGCGCGCGACAACAGCCAGAGCATGAGCGAACAGCGCATTGGTGACCCGGTGCAGGCCCTGGGTTACCAGCGCTCGCTGATCCAGGCGACCCGTCAACTGGAAGAGCAGCGTCGGGCGCTGTCCCTGGCCAAGACCGAACTGGCGACCCTGATCAACCTGCCCCTGGGTACCGAGCTGACCCTGGCCACCCAGGATGAATACGTCATCCCGGAACTCAAGGTCGACCTGGCTCGTCTCGAACAGGAAGCCCTGGCCAGCCGCCCGGAACTGCGCGAGCAGGATTACCAGACCCGCATCACCGCCGCCGAAACCCGCAAGGCCATGCTGCGCCTGCTGCCGGGGCTGGAGTTTTCCGCCGGCGGGCATTACGACAGCAACTCGTTCCTGGTGGAACAGGGCTGGGCTGACTACGGTGTGAAAGTCACCTGGAACCTGTTCAACGTGATCTCCGCCCCGGCGGCCATCGACGTGGCCAAGGCCGGTGAAGAAGTGGCCTCGGCGCGGCGCCAGGCGATGTCGATTGCCGTGCTGGCGCAGCTGTACGTCGCCAACGCCAACTATCGCGAAGCGCTGCGCCAGTTCAAGACCAGCCAGCAACTGTCGGACATTGACGGGCAGATTGTCGGTCAATTGCGCAATCGGCACCAGGCTGCCGGCATTGGCGAGCTGGACCTGATCCAGGGCGAGCTGAACACCCTGCAGGCTGATCTGCGCCGGGACCTGGCCTATGCCGACCTGCGTAACGCCTACGGTCAGATCTTTGCCAGTGCCGGTCTCGACCCACTGCCAAACGAAGTGCAATCGACCGCAGTCCAGTCGATCGCCACGGCACTGGCTAATCGTGAAGCGGCCTGGGCCCAGGGCGACATCACGGTGCCGACGACGGCCGCGGTGACTCAGTAACCGGGCGTTGGCATGACGCGCCCGGCGTTTTCCCGGCTGCCGGTGGCGGTGAACCTGCCGTTGCTGTTGCAGGCATTGGCCGCCATTGAAGACGAGCGCTGGCAGGGGCATTTCAACAGTGCCTTTTACAGTGGCGACTGGAGCGGCGTGGCGCTGATTTCGGCGGTCGATGCCTTGACCGAGTTGTCTCCCGGGCGCGGTCTGCCTGTGACGCGCGCGCCTTGGTCAGAGGATCGTCGTTGGCGCGAAGCGTTGCGTGATTGCTCCCTGGAGATCGTCTCGGCCCGGCTATTGCGGCTCGGGCCGGGTGGGTGCATTCACGAGCATCGCGACTATGACCTGGGCGGGCCGGACGCCGACCTGCGCCTGCACATTCCGCTGCTCAGCCCGCCGCAAGTGGACTTCTGGCTGGATGACCAGCGTGTGCCTATGACGGCGGGCGAGTGCTGGTTTCTCGACTTGTCGCGACCTCATCGCGTCGATAACCGCAGTGCCGAGCCCAGAGTTCATCTGGTGCTCGATTGCCGCCCGGGGCCCTGGTTGGAGCAGCAGATTGCCGCTGGGTTGCCCACTACACCGGCAGCTGGCGGCGGGCATAGCGACTTCGCCCGTTTTCAGCAGCACGTAGAAACTGATATCCAATTCGCCCGAACCTTGCAGAGCGTGCATGACGTAGACGCTTTCATTGAGTGCGCAATTGCGCTGGGTGCCGGACAAGGCCTGCACTTCACTGCGCAAGAACTCCGGGCGGCCATGCGCAACGGTCGCCGACAGTGGAGAGACCAGTGGAAAGCCTGAACCTGGACGGCTGGCTGCCGATCCGCGTGTGGCAAGAGGCTGGGCAGTGGTGGGTCGATTGGTGCTGGTTCGGCGATGCGCGACTGTCACAGCCATTCTTTGGCGATGCGGTGGAAGACGCCCTGCGCCTGCCCTTCAACCAGGCGTTCCGCCGCCGGACTCCCTTGGACGCCCTCGGTCAGTGGCAACGACAAACCCCGGGACTGGAGCCCAGCGCATTCATTTTCCATGCCTCCCGTTGCGGCTCGACATTGATCAGCCAGATGCTTGCCCAGTTGGACGACCATATCGTCATCTCGGAACCACCGCCCCTGGATACGTTGCTGCGCAGTGATTTGCCGTCGCCCGAGCGGTGCGTGGCGCTCAAGGGCTTGATGTCGGCTTATGGGCAGCGCCGCCGAGGCGTGGAGCAACGGCTGGTGGTCAAGCTCGACGCCTGGAACATCGGTGAGTTGGCGCTGTTGCGAGAATGTTTTCCCGACACCCCCAGGCTGTTCCTGTACCGCGACCCTTTGGAAATCGCCGTCTCCCATCTGCGTCGTCCTGGCCTGCACATGGTGCCGGGGATGATCGGGACGAGTGTGCTGGACGATGGGTTGCCGTTCAGTAGCCCGGAAGATTTCATCTCGCGCCGGGTGGGGCGGTTGTTGGCGACGGGTTTGGACCACTGTCAGGTATTGGGTGCAATGGCGGTCAACTACACCGAACTGCCCGAGGTGATGACGGGCAAGCTGGCGGCGTTTTTCCGGCTTGATGAGGAGCAAGGCAGGCAAGTGTTCGCCGCAGTGGGGCAGCATGCCAAGCAGCCGGCGCAGGTGTTTGTTGGCGATAGCGAGGACAAGCGCCGCGAGGCTTCGGTGTTGTTGCGCGAGCGGGTGATGTGTTGGGCGCAGGGGCCTTACGAAGCGCTCGAGTGTTTGAGAAGGTCTTGAATTCAGGAGTGTCCTGTGGCGAGGGAGCTTGCTCCCGCTCGGTTGCGCAGCAACCGCAAGATCTTGGGGCCGCTACGCAGCCCAGCGGGAGCAAGCTCCCTCGCCACAGGGGCTCGCTTGTGCCTTGCCTAATCCATCACGGCTTGTTGGGCGACAACTCCGCCATTCCCTTGAGCAACTCGATCGGCAAGGGGAAGACGATGGTGGAGCTTTTATCCCCGGCAATCGAGCCCAGCGTCTGCATGTAGCGCAGCTGCATGGCCCCTGGCTGGCGGCCGAGCATTTCGGCGGCCTGCATGAGCTTTTCCGAGGCCTGCAACTCGCCTTCGGCGTGGATCACCTTGGCCCGGCGTTCGCGCTCGGCTTCGGCTTGGCGGGCGATGGCGCGGATCATCGATTCGTTGAGGTCCACGTGCTTGATCTCGACATTTGCCACTTTGATGCCCCAGGCATCGGTCTGGGCGTCGAGCACCTGCTGGATGTCGCCGTTCAATTGCTCGCGCTCGGCCAGCAGTTGGTCCAGGTCATGCTTGCCGAGGACCGCGCGCAAGGTGGTCTGGGCCAGTTGGCTGGTGGCCATGAGGAAGTTTTCGACCTGAATGATGGCTTTCTGCGGATCGAGCACGCGGAAATACAGCACCGCGTTGACCTTCACCGAGACGTTGTCGCGGGTGATCACGTCCTGGGGCGGCACGTCGAGGACAATGGTGCGCAGGTCGACGCGGATCATCTGCTGCACCACCGGAATCAGCAGGATCAATCCTGGCCCCTTGACCTGCCAGAACCGACCGAGCTGGAACACCACCGCTCGTTCGTATTCGCGCAGGATCCGGAACGTCGCACCCGCCAGTGCAATCAACAGTAACAACAGCAGCACAAAACCGATTTGCATGCCCATCTCAGACTCCTTGTGAATCCGCGGGGGCCACTTCCAGCAGCAAACCCTTGCGAGTGATGACTCGCACCGCTTGCCCAGGCCGCAGCGGCGTTGCGCTTGCCACCTGCCAGCGTTCGCCTTCCAACTGGACCCAGCCATGATGATGATTGCCGGCCTGCAACGCGGTCACCATCGTGACGCTGCCCAACAGCGCCGCATCGCCGCTGACAGGCTGGCGCGGTCGTGTTTTCAACGCACGGACCAACAGCACGATCAGCAGCAAGGCGCTGGCCAGGCCCAGGCCGAGCATCAGCGGAGCCGGTATATCGGCGTTGGTCAGGATGACCGCGCCAATCACGCACAGGACAATGCCACCCAGCCCTGCGATACCGTAATTGGGCAGGGCCGCCTCGAAGACCAGCAAGGCCACGCCAACGGCAACCAGCCAGAAACCCAGGGAGTCGGTGCTTGGCAGCACGAGGCCATCGGCGCCGAACGCAGGCCCGCTGATCGCCAGCAGCGCAACCGTCAACCAGTGAGTGTTCACAGGACCCTCCGCAACGTGTATTCGTCGGGATGTTATTCAAAGTCTAGTCGAGTCGAGGGTTGATTGAATTTTGATCAGTCTGGCGGTCGTCGAGGGGCTAGACTGCGGAGAAACACCCCGCCATCTCCATTATGTTCAGGAGGCCCGTATGGAAACCCCAATTCACCCTCTTTCCTCATTATTCAAGCAACTGGGCTTGCCCGATGACGCCGAGGGCATTGATAAATTTATCACCAGCCATTCACCCCTCAAGCCTGGGTTGCACCTGGCCGATGCGTTTTTCTGGAGCGAGGGCCAGCGGCAAATGCTGCGCGACGAGATCCTCGAGGATGCGGACTGGGCGGAGGTGATAGACCAGTTGGATGTGTTGTTGCGCAAGGGCCGTAGTGAGTGAGACCGACGCAATTCCTATGGGAGCGGGCTTGCTCGCGATGGCGGACTGTCAGTCAACATTGATGTAACGGACCTGACACTATCGTGAGCAAGCTCGCACTCACAGGTTTGAGTCAATATTCTTTTACGGTCTTAACAAATAGCTTCTTATTCCTTAAATAATATAGCTCTCCTCCCTATACTCGTCCGGGAACAGACACGCAGGAGAGCACCCATGCGCAACGAATCGATTCGCTACCTGATTGTGCCGGGCTGGCAAGGATCGCCGGAAAATCATTGGCAAACCCACTGGCAGAACAGCCTGCCCAACAGCGCGCGGGTCGAGCAGGCCGACTGGTTGACGCCCCGGCGTGAAGACTGGGTCGCGGCGTTGGCCGAGGCCGTGGCCGCCGACAGCACGCCAGTGATCCTGATTGCCCATAGCCTGGGTTGCATCACGGTGGCCCATTGGGCCGCCACCGCGCCGGTGCAGTTCCTGCGCCAAGTACGCGGGGCATTGTTGGTGGCGCCGGCGGATGTCGAGCGACCGGCTTGCGTTCCGGCGCTGCGCAACTTCGCGCCGATTCCCACTGATCTGTTGCCGTTCCCAAGCCAAGTGGTCAGCTCCGACAACGACGCCGCCGTGAGCGCTCCGCGCGCCCTGGAACTGGCCCGCAACTGGGGCGCCGAGGCCGGGATTCTGTCCGGGGCGGGGCATATCAACGTGAAGTCCGGTCACCAGCGTTGGGAGCAGGGTTTCGCTTACCTCTATCGCCTGCAAAACCGCATGGAGCATCACGCCCTGCGTCGCGCCTGAATTTTAGCGCCCCCCGTCTCCCGGCGGTCTGGGGCGGGAGCCTGCCATGAGTTTGCATGAAACCTTCGGTCAGCCCTTGCTGACCTTTCCCGATGCGGAAAAAAGCCCCCTGAGCATTCGCGCCAAGGCGCTGGTGTTCGTCGACCCACGTTCGCGGCAGTTGCGCCAGGCGTTGGAGCAACTGGCGCCACGTGCGGTCTCGGTGCTGATACGGGGTGAAACCGGTAGCGGCAAGGAACTGCTGGCTCGACATATCCATCGCGAAAGTGATCGCGGTGGGTTGTTTGTGTCGGTCAACTGCGGCGCCATCAGCCCGACCTACGCCGACGCCGAATTGTTCGGCTATGCCGCCGGCAGTTACAGCGGTTCGGCCAGCAGCCGGGCCGGTTGGTTTGGTTCGGCCAACGGCGGCACCCTTTACCTGGATGAAATCGGTGATTTGCCGCTGCCGATCCAGATCAAATTGCTGGCGGCCCTGGAAAACCATGAAGTCACTCGTGTGGGGGCGCATCAGCCCAGCCCGGTAGATGTCCGCCTAGTGGCAGCGACCAGCATCGACCTGGCGCAAGCGGTGGCGGCCGGGAAATTCCACGAGCGGCTCTACCATTACCTTGGCGAAGGCCAACTGGAACTGCCGGCCCTGCGTGAGCGGGTGGGCGATATCCTGTCCCTGGCCGAATATTTCCTGGGCATCTACAGCCAGCGACTCGGCCTCAGCGTGCCACTGATCAGTGAAGCGGCGCAGTCCGCCCTCGAGCGGCACAGTTGGCCGGGCAACACCCGCGAGCTGGAAAATGTCATTCACTTCGCGTTGCTGGTGAGCACCGGTGACGAGATTTTACCCGAGCACCTGAATTTGCCGCCCCAGCCTTCAGTGTCTGAACTGATCGAGCAGCAAGTGGCGCAGGTCATCGCAGGGGGATCGGAAGGTGAGCGTGCCGCACTCAAGGTGCTGCTCAGTCGATTGGGCTCGACGCTGTAAGTGTGGCTGACCCACTCTTGTGGCGAGGGAGCTTGCTCCCGCTGGGCTGCGTAGCGGCCCCCAAGATCTTGCGGTTGCTGCGCAACCGAGCGGGAGCAAGCTCCCTCGCCACAAAAGCGGTGTTAGCTATATGAGGAAAATGAATATGAACTTGAACAAAAGATATTGTTAAGGAATAAAAAATGTCGGTATTGTCCGCACCACGCCAGCGATAGCACTTCACTGGCACTCCACATTTGGCCGTCGTCCATGACGACAGTGATTTTCGATAAGGACACTGCATGAAAAAGGTTCTGTTGTTCACCGCATTGGCGGCAGCCCTGGCCTCTGGCCTGGCCCAGGCCGCGGAAAAACTGGTCGTGGCCGCCACCCCGGTACCCCACGCTGAAATCCTCGAGCTGATCAAGCCGGCCCTGGCCAAAGAAGGTGTGGACCTGGAAATCAAGGTCTTCACCGACTACGTCCAACCCAACGTACAGGTTGATCAGAAGCGCCTGGACGCCAACTACTTCCAGACCCTGCCGTACCTGACGAACTTCAACGAAGGCAAAGGCACCCATCTGGTGACCGTGATCGGCGTTCACGTCGAACCGTTCGGCGGCTACTCGAAGAAGTACAAAAAGCTGGCTGATCTGCCGAATGGCGCGACCATCGCATTGCCAAACGAAGGCAGCAACAGCGGCCGTGCCCTGATCCTGCTGCAGAAGGCTGGGCTGATCGAGTTGAAAGACCCGAAAAACGCTCTGGCGACCCCGAAAGATATCGCCAAGAACCCGCACAACTTCAAGTTCAAGGAACTGGAGTCGGCCATGCTGCCGCGCGTGCTGGACCAGGTCGACCTGGACCTGATCAACACCAACTATGCCCTGGAAGCGGGTCTTAACCCAGCCAAGGACGCACTGGTAATCGAAGGCGCGGATTCGCCTTACGTCAACTTCCTGGTGGCCCGTCCGGACAACAAGGACAGCCCGGCCATCCAGAAGCTGGCCAAGGCCCTGACCAGCCCTGAAGTGAAGGCGTTCATCGAGAAGAAATACAGCGGCGCGGTACTGCCGGCGTTCTGATTCGCGGGCTGAACCTTGTCACGGTTTCAAACGCCGACGGCTGATACAGCGTCGGCGTTTTTTGTGCTCGCGTTTTAATTGTGCGAGCTTGCTCACGATCCGGTTGATCGGGCGCCAGTCAATCCGGCCAATGCCACGCCGGCTCATCCAACATCCGTTGCCCGACAATCCCGGTCTGCCCAAGCTCCTTTTCCAGCACGATGCAATTGCAGTCTTCATCCTGCTCCAGGGCGGCGATCAGGCGCGTGGCGTGGGACACCACCCAGACCTGGCAATTGACTGAAGCCCGGATGATCAGCCGCGCCAAGGCCGGCAACAGATCGGGGTGCAGGCTGGTTTCCGGTTCGTTGAGCACCATCAGCGAGGGTGGTCGTGGTGTGAGCAGGGCGGCCACCAGTAGCAGATAGCGCAGGGTCCCGTCCGACAGTTCGGCAGCGGACAGCGGGCGCAGCAGGCCATGCTGTTGAAACGCGATAGCGAAACGTCCGCCTTGCAGTTTCTCGATGTGCAGTTGGGCACCGGGGAACGCGTCGCCGATGGCGGCATGCAAGGCCTCGATGTCACCGATTTCCAGGATCGTCTGCAGCGCGGCGGCGAGGTCGCGCCCGTCGTGGTGCAGCACCGGCGTGCGGGTGCCCAGTTGCGGTTGGCGCACCGGGGCGTCGGCATCGCTGCGAAAATGATCGTAGAAGCGCCAGCGCCGAATGAACTCGCGCATCTGCAAGACCTCTGGCGAAGTGCGCAGGCTGCCGACCTGGTCGAACAGGCTGTCGAAGGTCGGCGTGTGCTGGGCCAGCACATCCCAGGAGCGGCCTTCGCGGGCACGGATCATGGGCCCGTTGCGGTCCACCAGCAGGCTGGCCGGCCGAAACACCGGGCCGGCCCAGATGCATTCGCGCTTGATTTCAGGGTCCAGTGAAAACGCTGAACGACTGGGCTCTGGCAAGCCCAGGGCGATCGAATAGCTGAAGTCCTCCCCAGCGAAGCCCAGGCGCAGGCGCTTGGTGCCCTGGCGCACAATCGCCTGGACCGGCACCTCGCCGTTACGCATGCGCCGGCTGATTTCTTCCGGCCCGGCCCAGAAGGTCGAGTCCAGTCCGCCTTCGCGGGCCAGGGCGTTGACCACCCCGCCCTGGGCTGTCTCTGCCAACAGGCGTAGGGCGCGGTACAGATTGGACTTGCCGCTGCCGTTGGGACCGGTGATCAGGTTCAGCCGGCCCAGGGGGATTACCAGCTTGTTGATGGATCGGTAATTGGCCACCGCCAGGGTCTTGAGCATGAGCAGACTCCAGCTGCTGGGGGTCCATAGGGAAGTGATCAGTTTGCCCGATTTGTTGCGTCCATTGTATTCGTTGAACCCTGTTCTAAGCTCACAGTCGTATCGTCACTGGTACGTCCGTACAGCGCAAAGGAGTCTGCATGGCTGGTCCCCGAATCAAACTGGTAGTCGGCTTGGGCCTCTGTGTGCTGCTGGCCGGATGCGGCGATGAAAAGCCTGTGGAAAAAGCCCTGCCGCGGGTTTTCGTGCAGCAAGCCATGCCCAGCGAATACGCCGCTTCGGTGACCTTGACCGGCGATGTCCAGGCGCGGGTGCAGGCTGATCTGTCGTTTCGCGTGGGTGGCAAGATCATCGAGCGCAAGGTCGATGTCGGCGCCCGGGTTTCGGCCCGGCAAGTGCTGGCCCGGCTCGATCCTCGGGACCTGCAGACCAACGTCGACTCCGCAGCGGCCCAGGTGGCCGCCGAGCAGGCGCGGGTCAAGCAGAGTGCGGCGGCCTTCGTGCGCCAGCAGAAACTCTTGCCCAAGGGCTACACCAGCCAGAGCGAATACGACGCCGCCCAGGCTCAACTGCGCAGCAGCCAGAGTGCGCTGACCGCCGCCCAGGCCCAGCTGGCCAACGCCCGCGAACAACTGAGCTACACCGCACTGATTGCCGAGGCCCCGGGCATCATCACCGCGCGCCAGGCGGAAGTCGGCCAGGTGGTGCAGGCGACGGAGCCGATCTTCAGCCTGGCCCGGGATGGCGAACGCGACGCAGTGTTCAACATCTACGAGTCGCTGTTGAGCGAACCGCCATCGGACCCTGCCATCACCATCAGTCTGCTGGATAACCCCGCCATCAAGACCACCGGCACGGTGCGCGAGATCACCCCGGCGGTGTCTGCCCAGACCGGCACCGTGCAGGTCAAGGTCACCCTCGATGATCTGCCCGAAGGCATGCGCCTGGGCTCGGTGGTCAGTGCCACGGCTAAAGCCGCCGGCAAGACCGCCTTCGAGCTGCCCTGGTCGGCCTTGACCAAGAACCTCAGTGAGCCGGCCGTGTGGCTGGTGGACAGCGAGGGCAAGGCGCAGTTGCAAACGGTGACCGTCGGCCGCTACCTGACCGGCAAAGTCATCGTCAGCGATGGCCTCAAGGGCGGTGAGAAAATCATCATCGCGGGCGGGCAATTGCTACACCCCGGCGTACGCGTCGAGATCGCTGAAAACACCTCTGGAAAAACCACGTCGGGAGTCCAGCCATGAAGGGTTTATGGATGGTCTCGGTCGGCCTCTTGCTGGCCGCCTGCTCCCAGGAAGAAGCGCCACCCGAACCGGTGCGCCCAGTGTTGTCAATTGAAGTCAGGGCTCTCGACCAGCAGGCGCTTGGGCGGTTCGCCGGGAATATCCAGGCCCGCTACGAGAGCAACGTGGGTTTCCGCGTGCCAGGACGGATCGCCAGCCGCAATGTCGACGTCGGCGCTGAAGTGAAGAAGGGCGACCTGCTTGCCACGCTCGACCCTACCGACCAGCAGAACCAATTGCGCGCCGCCCAGGGCGATCTGGCGCGGATCGAGGCGCAGTACATCAATGCCCAGGCCAATGCCCGCCGCCAGCAGCAATTGTTCGACCGTGGCGTCGGTGCCCAGGCGCAACTGGACATCGCCCAGACCGACTTGAAAACTACCGGCGCGTCCCTTGAACAGGCCCGGGCTTCGGTGGAGCAGGCCCGCGACCAGCTCAACTACAGCGAACTGCACACCGACCACGACGCCGTCGTCACGGCCTGGAATGCCGAAGCCGGGCAGGTGGTCACCGCCGGCCAGCAAGTGGTGACCCTGGCCCGCCCGGACATCAAGGAGGCAGTGATCGACCTGCCGGCCGATCTCGTCGACCGGCTGCCCGCGGACGTGGTGTTCGAAGTCACCGCGCAAATGGACCCGAGCATCCACACCACCGCCACCGTGCGCGAGATCGAACCCCAGGCCCAGAGCGCCACCCGTACCCGCCGCGCGCGCCTGACATTGGCCGATACACCACCAGGTTTTCGCCTGGGCACGGCCATCAGCGTGACCCTGAGCTCGACGATCGAACCGCGCATCGAGCTGCCACTAAGCGCGTTGCAAGAGATCGACGGCAAGGCGCGGATCTGGCTGGTCGACCCCCACAGCCAGACCGTCTCACCCCGTGACGTGCGGATTCTCGAACGTTCGGCCAGTTCGGTGCTGGTGGCCAACGGCATCAAGGCCGGCGATCGCGTGGTCAGCGCCGGGGTGAATAGTCTCCAGCCGGGGCAGAAAGTGAAACTCGACGAGGATGCACGATGAAAGGGCCTTTCAATCTGTCCGAATGGGCCCTGCGGCATCAGTCGTTCGTCTGGTACCTGATGTTCGTGGCGTTGTTGATGGGCGTGTTTTCGTACATGAACCTGGGGCGCGAAGAAGACCCCTCGTTCACGATCAAGACCATGGTCATCCAGACCCGTTGGCCTGGCGCGACCCAGGAAGAAACCCTCAGGCAGGTCACCGACCGCATCGAGAAGAAGCTCGAAGAGCTTGATTCCCTCGACTACGTCAAAAGCTACACCCGACCGGGAGAATCGACGGTGTTCGTGTACCTGCTCGACACCACCGCAGCCAAGGAAATTCCCGAGATCTGGTACCAGGTGCGCAAGAAGATCAACGACATTCGCGGCGATTTTCCTGACGGCCTGCAAGGACCCGGGTTCAACGACGAGTTCGGCGATGTCTACGGTTCGGTGTACGCCTTCACTGGCGACGGCCTGTCGATGCGCCAGTTGCGCGACTACGTGGAACAGGTGCGCGCCGAGATCCGTGACGTCCCGGGCCTGGGCAAGGTCGAGATGGTGGGCGAGCAGGACGAAGTGCTCTACCTGAACTTCTCCACGCGCAAACTTGCCGCGCTGGGGATCGACCAGCGCGAGGTCGTGCAGAGCCTGCAAACCCAGAACGCCGTGACCCCGGCCGGGGTGATCGATGCCGGGCCCGAGCGGATTTCCGTGCGCACGTCCGGGCAGTTCCAATCCGAAAAAGACCTGGCCAACGTCAACCTGCGGCTCAATGACCGCTTCTATCGGCTGGCCGACATCGCCGACATCAGCCGCGGTTACGTTGACCCTGCCACGCCGATGTTCCGTTTCAACGGTACACCGGCCATCGGCCTCGCCATCGCAATGAAGAAGGGCGGCAACATCCAGGATTTCGGCAAGGCGCTGCATGCGCGCATGAGCGAGCTGACCGCTGACCTGCCGGTGGGCGTTGGCGTGCATACCGTGTCGGACCAGGCCGAAGTGGTGGAAGAGGCGGTCGGCGGCTTCACCAGTGCCTTGTTCGAGGCGGTGATTATCGTCCTGGTCGTCAGCTTCGTCAGCCTCGGCGTCAGGGCCGGACTGGTGGTGGCCTGCTCGATTCCGCTGGTACTGGCGATGGTCTTCCTGTTCATGGAATACAGCGGCATCACCATGCAGCGGATTTCCCTCGGTGCGTTGATCATCGCCCTCGGCCTGCTGGTGGACGACGCGATGATCACCGTGGAAATGATGGTCACGCGCCTGGAAAAAGGCGACAGCAAGGACCAGGCCGCGACGTTCGCCTATACCTCGACGGCATTCCCGATGCTCACCGGGACCCTGGTGACCGTGGCCGGTTTCGTGCCCATCGGCCTGAACGCCAGTTCTGCGGGTGAGTACACCTTCACCCTGTTCGCGGTCATCGCGGTGGCGATGCTGGTGTCATGGATCGTCGCGGTGTTATTTGCCCCGGTGATCGGCGTGCACATCCTCAGCACCAACGTAAAACCCCACAGCGCCGAGCCGGGGCGGATCGGACGGGCGTTCAACGGTGGCCTGTTGTGGGCGATGCGCAATCGCTGGTGGGCCATCGGCATCACCGTGTTGCTGTTCGTGCTGTCGGTGTTTTGCATGCGTTTCGTGCAGAACCAGTTCTTCCCGTCCTCGGACCGGCCGGAAATCCTGGTGGACCTCAACCTGCCGCAAAACGCCTCGATGGACGAGACCCGCCGGGCGGTCGATCGCCTGGAAGCGACCCTCAAGGGCGACCCGGATATCGAGCGCTGGAGCACCTACATCGGCGAAGGCGCGATTCGCTTTTACCTGCCGCTGGATCAGCAACTGCAGAACCCGTACTACGCGCAACTGGTGATTGTCAGCAAAGGCCTGGAGTCGCGCACGGCCCTCACCGAGCGCCTGCAAAAGCGTCTGCGTGAGGATTTCGTCGGGATTGGCAGCTACGTGCAAGCCCTGGAAATGGGCCCGCCAGTGGGCCGGCCGATTCAGTACCGGGTCAGCGGCAAGGACATCGACCAGGTGCGCAAGCATGCGATCGAGCTGGCCACCGAGCTGGACAAGAACTCGCATATTGGCGAAATCATTTACGACTGGAACGAACCGGGCAAGGTGCTGCGCATCGACATCGCCCAGGACAAGGCGCGGCAGTTGGGCTTGTCTTCCGAAGATGTGGCCAGGCTGATGAACAGTATCGTCAGTGGCTCGCCGGTGACCCAGGTCAACGACGATATCTACCTGATCGATGTGGTGGGTCGCGCTGAAGATGCCGAGCGCGGTTCGCCGGAAACCCTGCAGAACCTGCAAATCGTCACCCCGGGCGGCACCTCGATTCCGTTGCTGGCGTTCGCCACGGTGCGCTATGAACTGGAACAGCCCTTGGTGTGGCGTCGTGACCGCAAGCCCACCATCACCATCAAGGCTGCCGTGCGCGACGAGATCCAACCCACCGACCTGGTCAAGCAACTGCAACCGGCCATCGACAAGTTCGCCGCCGGCCTGCCTGTGGGCTACAAGGTCGCCACGGGCGGTACGGTGGAAGAGAGCAGCAAGGCCCAAGGGCCGATCGCCAGTGTCGTGCCGTTGATGCTGTTCTTGATGGCGACTTTCCTGATGATTCAGTTGCACAGCGTGCAGAAGCTGTTCCTGGTGGCGAGCGTCGCGCCCCTCGGATTGATCGGCGTGGTGCTGGCGCTGGTGCCGACGGGCACGCCCATGGGCTTTGTGGCGATCCTCGGGATCCTCGCGTTGATTGGCATCATCATCCGTAACTCGGTGATCCTGGTGACCCAGATCGATGAATACGAACGTGACGGCTACGAGCCCTGGGATGCGGTGGTGGAGGCCACCGAACACCGGCGCCGGCCGATCCTGCTCACGGCCGCCGCGGCGAGCCTGGGGATGATCCCGATTGCCCGGGAAGTGTTCTGGGGGCCGATGGCCTACGCGATGATCGGAGGGATCATCATCGCCACCCTACTGACGCTGCTGTTCCTGCCGGCGCTGTATGTGGCCTGGTACAAGATCCGCGAGCCGAAGCGCGATTGATCGACGGGAGCTGGCTTTGCACTACTTCTGTGGCGAGGGAGCTTGCTCCCGCTGGGCTGCGAAGCAGCCCTATAAGCGATGAGCGCTTCGCACTCAAGCGGGAGCAAGCTCCCTCGCCACGGGTTTCTGCGGGGCTTGATCTTCAGCGAAATCCTGCGGGAGCGAGCTTGCTCGCGATGAGGCCAGCCCAGTCACCCAGGCCTTTTACTTGCGCAACAACCGCAACCCATTGAACACCACCAACAAACTCACCCCCATGTCGGCGAACACCGCCATCCACATGGTGGCGAACCCGGCGAAGGTGAATCCGAGAAAGATCGCCTTGATCACCAACGCCAAGGCAATGTTCTGTTTCAGGATGCTGGAAGTCTGCCGCGACAGACGAATGAAAGCCGGGATCTTGCGCAGATCATCGTCCATCAAGGCGACATCGGCGGTTTCGATGGCCGTATCGGTGCCGGCCGCCGCCATGGCGAAACCGATTTCCGAACGGGCCAGGGCCGGGGCATCGTTGATGCCGTCGCCGACCATGCCGACGCGGTGACCCTGGGCGTACAACGCTTCAATGGCTTGCAGTTTGTCTTCGGGCAACAGGTCGCCCCGAGCCTGGTCCATGCCCACCTGCGCGGCAATCGCGTCGGCGGTGTGGGCGTTGTCGCCGGTGAGCATCAAGGTCTTGATGCCCAGGTCATGCAGTTGCCGGATGGCTTCGCGGCTGGAGTCCTTCACGGTGTCGGCCACGGCAAACAGCGCCAAGGGGCCTGTAGCGTCGAGCAGCAGCACGACGGACTTGCCTTGTTTTTCCAGGGCGAAGAGTTTCTCTTCCAGTTCGGGGGAGCACAGGCCGAGGTCTTCCACGAGGCGGTGATTGCCCAAGTGATAAGTCTGCCCGCCGATGTCGCCGCGCACGCCGCGCCCGGCAAGCGCCTCGAAGTTATCCACAACCTGCTGTGCCAACTGCTTATCCACAGCCGCGTTGGCAATCGCCCGGGAAACCGGGTGGTCGGAGCGGGCGGCGAGGCTGGCGGCCAGGACTGGAGCGGTGGTTTCCACGCTCGGGTCCAGCGCCACATAGTCGGTTTGCACCGGCTTGCCGTGGGTGAGCGTGCCAGTCTTGTCCAGGGCCAGGTAGTCGAGCTTGTAGCCACCTTCCAGGTACACGCCGCCCTTGACCAGGATGCCTTTGCGCGCAGCGGCAGCGAGGCCGCTGACGATGGTCACGGGGGTGGATATCACCAGGGCGCACGGGCAAGCGACCACCAGCAGCACCAGCGCCCGGTAGATCCAGTCGAACCACGCCGCGCCCATGAACAGCGGTGGGATGATGGCTACAGCCAGGGCCAGGACAAACACCGCTGGGGTGTAGATTTTCGAGAACTGGTCGACGAAGCGCTGGGTCGGCGCACGGGAGCCCTGGGCCTGTTCCACGGCGTGGATGATCCGCGCCAGGGTGGAGTGATCGGCCGCCGCGGTGACGGTGTATTCCAGCTCGCCGGCCTGGTTGATGGTGCCGGCGAACACCTTGTCGCCGATGGTTTTTTCCACCGGCAGGCTCTCGCCCGTGATCGGTGCCTGGTCAATGGTCGAACGACCGGCGACCACGTCGCCGTCCAGGCCAACCCTTTCGCCCGGGCGAACCCGTATCCGCGCACCGAGGGCGATGACTTTTACGTCCTGCACCTGCCAGCTGCCATCGGCCTGTTGCACGGTGGCCTGTTGCGGGGCCATCTGCATCAAGCCGCTGATGGCGTTGCGCGCGCGGTCGAGGGATTTGGCTTCGATCAGCTCGGCCACGGTGAACAAGAACATCACCATCGCCGCTTCCGGCCATTGGCCGATCAGCACGGCGCCGGTCACGGCGATGCTCATCAGCGCGTTGATGTTCAAGTTGCGGTTCTTCAGGGCGATCCAACCCTTCTTGTAGGTACCCAGGCCGCCACTGAGGATCGACACCAACGCCACCAGCGCGACCACCCAGTTTGGCGCGGCGTTGGTGAAATGGATCAACTCGGCGCCCAGGGCTGTCACGCCGGACAGAGCCAGCGGCCACCAGGGCTTGGCCGGGGCGGGCAAGTCAGGGGAGGCTTTCTCTTTGCCCGGAGTCATCGGCTCGGCCTGCATCCCTAAGGATTCGATAGCCTTGATGATCGGCGCGTCGCTGGGCAAATCGTGGGTTACGCCCAGCACACGGTTGATCAGGTTGAAGTCCAGTCGCTGCACGCCTTCAAGCTTGCCGAGCTTGTTCTGGATCAGCGTCTGTTCGGTGGGGCAGTCCATGGCTTCGATGCGGAAACTGCTCAGCCGCGCACCGTCCGTCGGCGTTTTGCCGAGGATGACCACCGCTGGCGCCGCTTTCGAGGCGCAGCAGGAATGCCCGTGGTCATGGCCGTGGTCGGGTTTGTGGGTGTGAAGGGAATCGCTCATCGGGTGACGTCCGTGAAAAGTGCCTGTTGCGCAGTAAAGACCCTGTAGCCACTATAGGGTCAAGCACCTATTTGGGAGGCCGCATCATGAAGATCGGAGAACTGGCGAAAATCACCGACTGCCAGGTCGAAACCATCCGCTACTACGAGCGCGAAGGCTTGCTGCCGGAACCGGCCCGTAGCGACGGCAATTACCGCGTCTACACCCAGGCCCATGCCGAGCGGCTGACGTTCATCCGCAATTGCCGCACCCTGGACATGACCCTGGAAGAAATCCGCAGCCTCCTGGCCCTGCGCGACAGCCCCCAGGACCAGTGCGAAAGCGTCAACGCGCTGATCGACGAGCACATCCAACACGTCAAGGCCCGCATCGACGGCCTGCTGGCCTTGCAGACGCAACTGATCGACCTGCGCCATCGCTGTGGTGAAGGGCCGGACCTGGATCAATGCGGGATTTTGCAGCGGCTGGAGGTCAGTGGTGCGGTGGCGCCGGAGGTGGAGCATTCGCATGTGGGGCGCAGTCACGGGCATTGAAAGCCCATTGATCGCTCCCACGCTCCGCGCGCGAATGCAGCCCGGGACGCTCCGCGTCCCTGTGACGCAGAGCGTGGGAGCGATCAAGAGAGGTGGTGTGGCTCAGACCGCCATCGGCGCGGTCATCGGCGCGTGGTGCTGGTAGCCTTCGAGGGAGAAGTCGCCCGGTTCCACCAACTCCAGCCACTCAGGCTGGTACACACCAGTCTGGGCAAACGCCGGCACGCGCTCGGAAATCACCAGTTTCGGCATCGGGAACGGCTCGCGCTTGAGCTGTTCGTTGAGCATGTCCAAGTGGTTTTCGTAGACGTGGGCATCGCCGATGAAATAGGTGAACCAGCGCGGCGTGTAGCCGGTCAGGCGACCGATCAGGCTCAGCAGTGCGGCGCCTTCGGTGAGGTTGAACGGCGTGCCCAGGCCCAGGTCGTTGGAGCGGATGTAGAGGGTCAGGGAAATTTCCTTGGTCTCGACATTCGGGTGGAACTGGTAGAGCAGATGGCACGGCGGCAGGGCCATTTCATCGAGCTGGGCGCAGTTCCAGCCGTGGAACAGGATGCGCCGGCTGCCCGGGTCCTTGATGATGGTGTCGACGCACTGGCGAACCTGGTCGATGGCCTTGTACAGCACCACGTAGGCCTGGCCGTTTTCTTCACCTTCGGCGATCTGCCGGTAACCCTGGGCCAGGGTCTGCTCGATGGCCGCCGGGTTGCTCAAGGGGATCTGTTTGTAGGCCGGCCATTTGCGCCATTGCACGCCGTAGATCTCGCCCAGGTCGTCTTCGCCCTGGCGGAACGGGTTGGCCAGCCACTGGGCATTTTCGTTGGCGTTCTGGTCCCAGACCTTGCAGCCCAGGGCACGGAACTCGGCGGCGTTGTTAACCCCACGGAGAAAACCGCACATCTCGCCAATGGCCGATTTGAACGCCATTTTACGGGTGGTGATGGCCGGGAAACCGTCCTGCAAGTCATAGCGCAGCATGGCGCCGGGGAAGCTGATGGTGTTCACGCCAGTGCGGTTGGCCTGCTTGGTGCCGTTCTTGATGACATGGGCCACCAGATCGAGATATTGCTTCATGGGTTACCTTGTGTCCTTGAACCCGGGGCCAGCGCCCCGGGGTTCGAATTTTAAACCTTGGCCGCGGCAGCCGGCGCTCGATGATAAGCCAGCCAGATCAGTGCCAGGCCGCCGACGATCATCGGCAGGCAGAGCACCTGGCCCATGGTCAGCCAGTTCCACGCCAGGTAGCCGAGCTGGGCGTCCGGTACGCGGACGAATTCAACGATGAAACGGAAGATCCCGTAGAACAGCGCGAACATGCCCGACACCGCCATGGTTGGCCGCGGCTTGCGCGAGAACAGCCAGAGGATCAGGAACAATGCCACGCCTTCGAGGGCAAACTGGTAAAGCTGCGACGGGTGGCGCGGCAACTGCGCCGGGTCGCTGAACGGGGGGAAGATCATCGCCCACGGCACGTCGGTCGGCTTGCCCCACAATTCGGCATTGATGAAGTTGCCGATGCGCCCGGCGCCCAGGCCGATCGGCACCATCGGCGCGACGAAGTCCATCAGCTCGAAAAACGATTTGTTGTTGCGCTTGCCGAACCACAACGCCGCCAGCATTACGCCGATGAACCCGCCGTGGAACGACATGCCACCCTTCCAGACTTCGAGGATCAGCGTCGGGTTGGCCAGGTACGCACTCAGGTCGTAGAACAGCACGTAGCCCAGGCGCCCGCCGACGATCACGCCCATGGACAGCCAGAACACCAGGTCCGAGAGCTTTTCCTTGTTCCAGGTCGGGTCGAAACGGTTGAGCCGACGCGACGCCAGCAACCAGGCGCCGCCGATGCCGATCAGGTACATCAGGCCGTACCAGTGGATTTTCAGCGGGCCGATGGCCAGGGCCACCGGATCGATCTGCGGGTAAGGCAGCATTGATATTCCTCGTAAACGTCAAAAATACCCGGGCGACGCTGCCACCTCGGGATTAAGCCAGGATTGCGTCAGAACAGAAAACTCAAGCCCACGCAGAATAGCAAGGCGGCGAACAGCCGCTTGAGCAAGCGCGGCGACAGGCGATGGGCCAGTCGCGCACCGAAGCGGGCGAAGACCATGCTGGTCAGGGCGATGCCCAGCAACGCCGGCAAATACACAAAACCGAGACTATGGGCCGGCAGCAGCGGATCGTGCCAGCCCAGAATCATGAAACTTAGTGCACTGACCACGGCGATGGGCAGTCCGCAGGCCGATGAGGTCGCGACTGCTTGCTGCATCGGCACGCTGCGCCAGGTCAGGAACGGTACGGTCAGCGAACCGCCGCCGATGCCGAAAATCGCCGAGGCCCAGCCGATCACCGTGCCGGCCAGGGTCAGTCCGGCCTTGCCCGGTACGCTGCGACTGGCGTTGGGCTTGAAGTCCAGGGCCAATTGCAGAGCAACGATCAGGGCGAACACGCCGATGATCTTTTGCAGGTGCGGGCCGGAAATCGCTTCGGCGGTGATCGCGCCGAATCCGGCACCGATCAGGATGCCGACGGTCATCCAGGCGAACACCGGCCAGCGCACCGCGCCTTTGCGTTGATGCTCGCGTACGGCATTGACCGAGGTGAAGATGATCGATGCCAGCGAGGTGCCGACGGCCAGGTGCGTCAGCACCTGCGGGTCGAAGCCCTGCAGGGTGAAACTGAACACCAGCACCGGGACGATGATGATCCCGCCCCCCACGCCGAACAACCCGGCCAACACGCCGGCGCAGGCGCCGAGCAGCAGATAGAGCACAAATTCCACCAGACTCTCCCCGCCCATCCCCGAAATAAGAGCGGCATGGTAACGGATCCAGGGTCCCTGGCTCCACTGAAGGTGATGGATGTGGGGGCCATGTCTGGGTAGAGTGGGCTGAGAGCCCTGGAGATATTGGGTGGCGAACTGCTGTTGTGGCGAGGGAGCTTGCTCCCGCTGGAGGGCGAAGCCCTCCCAATAAAATCCCGCTGACTGGTCTGAAAAACTGGCCTCTGGATTTTGGGGCTACTTCGTAGCCCAGCGGGAGCAAGCTCCCTCGCCACAGAGGCTGTGTTCGGCTCTATCTTCAATGGATGGGTATTTTAAACAGGACGACCTGATGTGCCTGATCGTATTTGCCTGGCGACCCGGCCATGCCCAACCGCTGATCGTGGCGGCCAACCGCGACGAATTCTACGCCCGGCCGACCTTGCCCCTTGCCCAGTGGCCTGATGCGCCCCATGTGCATGCTGGTCGCGACCTGGAGGCCGGCGGCACCTGGCTTGGCATTGGCGCCGAAGGGCGCTTTGCGGCGCTGACCAACATCCGTGACCCGGGCCAGTTGCCGGCATTCAAGTCGCGCGGTGAATTGGTGGCGCGGTTCCTGACCGGAAATCTTTCGATTACCGAGTATTTGAGCGAAATCGTGCCCCGCGCCAGCGAGTATGGTGGGTTCAACCTGCTGCTCGGCGATGGCGTCGAGCTGTGGCACCACAACGCCCGCGATGCCCAGCCGCAGCGGCTGGGCGAGGGGCTCTATGGCTTGTCGAACGCGGGGTTGAACACGCCATGGCCCAAGCTGCTCAAGGCCCGCGCGGCGCTGGGCGAGGTGCTGGACGATCCGCAGCCCGAGGCACTGCTTACGCTGCTGAACGACCCGCGGCCTGCTCCGGTGGCTGAGCTGCCTGATACCGGGGTGGGAGTGGCGACCGAGATGCTGCTATCGAGTGTGTTCATCGCCAGCCCGGCCTACGGGACGCGGGCGAGTACGGCACTGATTGTCCATGCCGATGGGACGCGGCAGATGGTCGAGCGCAGTTTCGGGCCCCACGGGGGGCATTTGGGGGAGGTGGAGCTGCACATTTGAATGCCTGCGATAACCCGTGGCGAGGGAGCTTGCTCCCGCTCGGCTGCGAAGCAGTCGCAAGTTGGCAGACACTGCCCTTATCGCTATCACCGCAATCGGGAGTGCTTCGCACTCCAGCGGGAGCAAGCTCCCTCGCCACACACTCCAATGCTCGTCAGAGCGTCTTGTTCGAAGCCGGATTGATCATCCGCGCCAACCCAAGGTTCTTCAGCGCCAGTTGCAAGGAGCTGTGGATCACTTGCGGGTTGTCGATGGTCATCACCTCCGCGAGCAATTCCTGGGCCTTGCTGAGGTTGATCTGGCGCAGCATCCACTTCACTTTCGGCAGGTTGGTGGCGTTCATCGACAAGCTGTCGAAGCCCATCGCCATCAGCAGCACTGCGGCGGCCGGGTCGCCGGCCATTTCGCCGCAGATGCTCACTGGCTTGCCTTCGGCATGGGCGTCACGTACCACGTTCTGCAAGGCTTGCAGCACCGCCGGGTGAAGGTAGTCGTACAGATCCGCGACCCGTGGGTTGTTGCGGTCCACGGCCAGCAGGTACTGGGTCAGGTCGTTGGAGCCCACCGACAGGAAGTCCACCTGTCGCGCCAATTCCTTGGTCTGGTACACCGCTGCCGGAATCTCGATCATCACGCCAATCGGCGGCATCGGCACGTCGGTGCCTTCGTCGCGCACTTCGCCCCAGGCCCGGTGGATCAGGTGCAGGGCTTCTTCCAGTTCATGGGTGCCGGAGATCATCGGCAACAGGATGCGCAGGTTGTTCAGGCCTTCGCTGGCCTTGAGCATGGCACGGGCCTGGACCAGGAAGATTTCCGGGTGGTCGAGGGTCACGCGAATCCCGCGCCAGCCGAGGAACGGGTTGTCTTCCTTGATCGGGAAGTAGGACAGGGACTTGTCGCCGCCAATGTCCAGGCTGCGCATGGTCACCGGTTGCGGGTGGAACGCGGCCAGTTGTTCGCGGTAGATCGCCAGCTGTTCCTTTTCGCTGGGGAAGCGCTGGTTGATCATGAACGGCACTTCAGTGCGGTACAGGCCCACGCCCTCGGCGCCACGTTTCTGCGCCCGGGCCACGTCGGCCAGCAGGCCGGTGTTTACCCACAGTGGCATGCGGTGGCCGTCGAGCGTCACGCACGGCAGGTCCCGCAGCGCATCCAGTCCCAGGGACAGTTGCTTTTCTTCCTCCACCACATCGGCAAACTGCTTGCGCAGCACGTCGCTGGGGTTGGTGTAGACCTCGCCGTGGTAGCCATCGACGATCATCTGGATGCCGTCGACCTTGGAGTACGGCAGGTCCACCAGGCCCATCACCGTCGGGATGCCCATGGCCCGGGCCAGGATCGCTACGTGGGAGTTGCCCGAACCCAGTACCGAGACCAGTCCCGCCAGTTTGCCTTCGGGCACTTCGCCGAGCATGGCCGGCGTGAGTTCTTCACTGACCAGGATGGTGTTGTCGGGGTAGACCAGGGTCTGCTGGCGCTCTTGCTGCAAGTAGGCCAGCAACCGGCGGCCAAGGTCCTTGACGTCCGAGGCCCGCTCGCGCAGGTAGGCGTCGTCCATCAGTTCGAAGCGGTTGACGTGGTCGGTCACCACCTGGCGCAGTGCGCCCTGGGCCCACTGGCCGGTCTTGATGACGGTGGTCACTTCGCTGCCCAGGGAGGCATCGTCGAGCATCATCAGGTAAACGTCGAACAGCGCGCGCTCTTCAGGGCGCAGCTGCGTTGCCAGCTTGGCCGACAGGGCGCGCATGTCGGCGCGTACGCCTTCGATGGCGGTCTTGAACAAGCCCAGCTCGGCGTCGATATCGGTGATGGCCTTGTCCGGCACCACGTCCAGGTCGGCGGGTGGCAACATGACCACCGCCGTACCCACCGCCGCGCCCGGTGAACCCGGCACGCCGACGAACTTGGCTTCCTGGATGCCCTTGCCCTGGCGCCCCAGGCCGCTGATCGAGCCGGTGGCCTCGGCGTGGGCGATAACGCCGGCCAGTTGCGCGCTCATGGTCACGAGGAAGGCTTCTTCACCCTCATCGAACTGGCGGCGTTCTTTTTGCTGGATGACCAACACGCCGACAACGCGGCGGTGGTGGATGATCGGTGCCCCGAGGAACGAGGCGTAGCGTTCTTCGCCGGTTTCGGCGAAGTAGCGGTAGCGCGGGTGATCCGCGGCGTTTTCGAGGTTCAGGGGTTCTTCGCGTGTGCCGACCAGACCGACCAGGCCTTCATTGGGGGCCATGCTGACTTTGCCGATGGAGCGCTTGTTCAAGCCCTCGGTGGCCATCAACACGAAACGATTGGTCTCGGGATCCAGCAGGTAGACCGAGCAGACCTGGCTGCCCATGGCCTCTTTGACACGCAATACAATAATCCCCAACGCCGCCTTGAGATCCTTGGCGGAGTTAACTTCCTGGACGATCTTGCGCAGCGTATTGAGCATGGCTCGGGGTCGAACTCCGTCGTCAGTCGCGCGTCAGCAGGCGCGGGGCAAGCTCTTTGAGAGCGCGTCGGTACACTTCGCGCTTGAATGTCACCACCTGGCCCAACGGATACCAATAGCTGACCCAGCGCCAGCCATCGAACTCCGGTTTACCGGTCAAATCCATCCGCACCCGCTGCTCGTTGGAGATCAGGCGCAGGAGAAACCATTTCTGCTTCTGGCCGATGCACAGCGGTTGGCTGTGCGTCCTGACCAGGCGTTGCGGCAAACGATAGCGCAACCAGCCGCGGGTGCAGGCGAGTATTTCGACATCTTCTCGCTCAAGCCCCACTTCTTCGTTCAACTCGCGGTACAAGGCCTCTTCCGGCGTCTCCTGGGGGTTGATCCCGCCCTGAGGAAACTGCCAGGCGTCTTGATTGATACGGCGAGCCCATAGCACCTGCCCTGCATCATTCGTAAGAATGATCCCCACATTGGGGCGGAAACCATCGGGGTCGATCACGGCAACAACCTCGCAAACGCATGTCGCCGCATTGTTCCACAAAGGTTGTGAAAGCAGCAACGAGCCCGCCTAGCTTATGTGCACTCTTGTGAAAAGTCCGTATTCTGGACGCCTTTCTTCAGATTTTTCAGCGAGTAACTGCAATGCGGCTGGCTTTATTCGACTTGGATAACACATTGCTGGGCGGCGACAGCGACCACGCGTGGGGCGATTACCTGTGCGAGCGCGGTTTCCTGGACGCTGTCACATACAAGGCACGCAACGACGCGTTCTACCAGGATTACCTGGCCGGCAAGCTCGACAACGCCGAGTACCTGAATTTTTGCCTGGAAATCCTCGGTCGTACCGAAATGGACGTGCTGGCCCAATGGCACCTGGACTACATGCGCGACTGCATCGAGCCGATCGTGTTGCCCCAGGCCATCGAATTGCTGGAAAAACACCGTGACGCTGGCGACAAGCTGGTGATCATCACCGCCACCAACCGCTTTGTCACCGGGCCGATTGCCGAGCGCCTGGGCGTCGAAACCCTGATCGCCACCGAGTGCGAGATGATCGACGGGCGCTACAGCGGGCGCAGCACGGATGTCCCGTGCTTTCGCGAGGGCAAGGTGACCCGGCTGAACCGTTGGCTGGAAGAGACCGGGCATTCGCTCGACGGCAGCTATTTCTACAGCGATTCGATGAACGACCTGGCGCTGCTGGAGGTGGTGACGCATCCGGTGGCGGTGGATCCGGATCCGAATCTTCGGGCGGAGGCCCACAAGCGGGGTTGGCCGGTGATCAGTCTGCGTGGCTGAAACAGCTATCGCGAGCAAGCCGGCGCGGTCTAACGCCTCAAACCGGCTTGGCGCCCATCAACCCCGCAATGGCAATAAAGCAGGCAACACTGAACAGCGCCAAGGCAAAGGTAAACTTCCCGCTACCTCCCGGCGTCTTGCGCAATTTGTTCAGTCGCACCACCAACCAGAACCCCGCCAGCGCCGCCACGGTGTAGAGCACGCTGGAAGCCAGCAACCAGGTCTGCCCCAGCGACCAGCCAACCTGATGCACCATCCACCAGCCCGTGAACGGCAGGCTTGCCAATGCCAGGATCATCACCAGCCAGACGAACAGTCGCGGACGTTGCAGCGTGCGTGCCGCCGCCGTGGCATCGCCGTTGCGGCGCGTGCGCCAGACCCAGAGGGCCAGCCCGAGGGCGCCCGCCAACAGCAGAACCGTGGCCACGACGTGGGCGATTTTCAGGAGGGTCAACGTTTCCATGGTTCGATTTCCTTATGACTTGTCCAGCACAGCTTAGACCCCCCTGTGGCGAGGGAGCTTGCTCCCGCTGGGTCGCGAAGCGGCCCCAAAAAAAGCAGTGAGCGCTTCGCACTCAAGCGGGAGCAAGCTCCCTCGCCACAAGGTTCACCCCAAGAACAGCTGATACGCCGGATTATCGCTTTCATCCCAGTACGGGTAGCCGATTTCTTCCAGGGCGGCCGGCACCAGGTGGCGCTCGTCGTGCGGCACCTGTAGCCCGGCGACCACACGGCCATCCGCCGCGCCATGGTTGCGGTAGTGGAACATCGAGATGTTCCAGCGTCCGCCCAGCTTGTTGAGGAAGTTGAACAGCGCACCCGGGCGTTCCGGGAATTCGAAGCGCAGCACCACTTCGTCGATGACATGGGCCGCATGCCCGCCGACCATGTGGCGAATGTGCAGCTTGGCCAGTTCATTGTCGGTCAGGTCCAGCACCGGGAAGCCTTGTTCGGTCAGGCTGGCGATCAGCGCGCTGCGCGGGTCGTTTTCCGGGTGGGTCTGCACGCCAACGAAGATGTGCGCCTCACTGCCGGTGTTGTAGCGATAGTTGAATTCGGTGATCTGGCGCTTGCCGACGGCTTCACAGAACGCCTTGAAGCTGCCCGGCTGCTCGGGGATGGTCACGGCGATGATCGCTTCGCGGCCCTCGCCCAGTTCGGCGCGTTCGGCAACGTGGCGCAAGCGGTCGAAGTTGACGTTGGCGCCGGAGTCGATGGCCACCAGGGTCTGGCCGCTGATGCCGCGCGACTCGACGTACTTCTTGATCCCGGCCACACCCAACGCGCCGGCAGGTTCGGTGATCGAGCGGGTATCGTCGTAGATATCCTTGATCGCAGCGCAGATCTCGTCGGTGCTGACGGTGATCACTTCGTCCACGTAATGCTTGCAGATGTCGAAGGTGTGCTGGCCGATCTGTGCCACGGCGACGCCGTCGGCGAACAGCCCCACGGTCGGCAGGACCACGCGCTCGCCAGCGGCCATGGCCGCTTGCAGGCAATTGGAGTCGTCCGGCTCGACGCCGATGATCTTGATGTCCGGGCGCAGGTATTTCACGTAGGCCGCGATCCCGGCAATCAGCCCGCCACCGCCCACCGGGACGAAGATCGCATCCAGGCGCCCCGGGTGCTGGCGCAGGATTTCCATCGCCACGGTGCCCTGCCCGGCAATGGTGTGGGGATCGTCATACGGGTGGATGTAGACGTAGCCTTTTTCGTCGACCAGTTTCAGCGAGTAGGCCAGGGCTTCGGGGAACGAGTCACCGTGCAGCACCACCTTGCCGCCACGTGAGCGCACGCCTTCGACCTTGATTTCCGGGGTGGTCTTGGGCATCACGATGGTGGCCTTGACCCCCAGTACCTTGGCCGCCAGGGCCAGGCCCTGGGCATGGTTGCCTGCCGAAGCGGTGACCACGCCGCGTGCGCGCTCTTCGTCGCTGAGCTGGGTCAGCTTGTTGTAGGCCCCGCGAATCTTGAACGAGAACACCGGCTGCAAGTCTTCGCGCTTGAGCAAGATGCTGTTGCCCAGCCGCTCGGAGAGCTGGCGAGCGGACTGCAGCGGGGTTTCTACGGCAACGTCGTAAACGCGCGAGGTGAGGATCTTTTTGACGTACTGTTCAAGCATCGGAAAGCATCACTGAGCGGGTTGGGCAGGGCCAAGGAGTCTAACCCGGCTTTTAGCTGGGCGACCACACGAATCCCAAGGTTTTGTTGGGTTATACTCGCGCCCCTCTTTACTTCCTGCCCGCTTTCGGAGCCCGCATGACCCAGGATCAACTCAAACAGGCCGTGGCCCAGGCCGCCGTCGACCTCATCCTCCCGAAGCTGGATGACAAGAGCATTGTCGGGGTTGGCACCGGCTCTACGGCCAATTGCTTCATCGACGCGCTGGCGCAACACAAGGGTGCGTTCGACGGCGCGGTCGCCAGCTCCGAAGCCACCGCCGCGCGCCTCAAGGGCCACGGGATTCCGGTGTACGAGCTCAACACCGTGAGCGACCTGGAGTTCTATATCGACGGCGCCGATGAAAGCGACGCGCACCTGAACCTGATCAAGGGCGGCGGCGCGGCCCTGACTCGCGAGAAGATCGTCGCGGCCGTGGCCAAGACCTTCATCTGCATTGCCGACGCCAGCAAGCTGGTGCCGGTGCTGGGCGCGTTCCCGTTGCCCGTGGAAGTCATCCCGATGGCCCGCAGTCATGTGGCCCGCGAACTGGTGAAACTGGGTGGTGACCCGGTGTATCGCGAAGGCGTGCTGACCGATAACGGCAACATCATCCTCGACGTACACAACCTGCAGATCACTAACCCGGTGGAACTGGAAAGCCAGATCAACGCCATCGTGGGCGTGGTCACCAACGGTTTGTTCGCTGCGCGTCCTGCTGATGTGCTGCTGCTGGGGACCCCTGAAGGGGTGAAGACCCTCAAGGCTTGATCCGCTGTTGTGACTGTGGCGAGGGAGCTTGCTCCCGCTGGGTTGCGTAGCAGCCCCCTCTCAAGCCCACCCAATCAACCTGATCCACAGCGTTGCCGGGTTTTAGGGCCGCTGCGCGGCCCAGCGGGAGCAAGCTCCCTCGCCACGGGAATTGGGCACGGCGCGGGTCAAGGGAATGCCTCGAATCAGTGTCAGTTTCAAGCGCAAATCGGTTGGTCGACCGGGATGCTTTTGTGGCGAGGGAGCTTGCTCCCGCTGGGGCGCGAAGCGGCCCCAAAAAAGCGGTGAGCGCTTCGCACTCAAGCGGGAGCAAGCTCCCTCGCCACAATGATTCAGGTCGGTCTTGAGTGATCGGGTGGCCTTGCCGCGGGATCTTTTCCTATCTGTTCAATCAGGCTGCGGCTTCTTGAATACGTAGAACAGATTCGGCTCGCTCACCAGATACAGGTTGCCATCGTCGTCCATGGCGAGGCCCTCGGCCTGGGGCACGGTTTTTTGCAAGCCGTGGCGGCCCTTGCTCAACGACAGCGTGCTCAGCGGCCGGCCGTCAATATCCAATTCGATAATCAGCCGCGACTCCTCGGACAGCGCCAGTAAGTGGCCGCTGCGTTCGTCGTATTGCAGGCTTGAGAGGTCGCGTACGAACAGCCCGGCATCGCGCTTGGGGTTGTTGATCACATGGACGGCATAGGATTTTTCCGGATTGTGATGGGGAAACCCATGCACTTCATAAATCAGCATCGGGTCGCGTTCCTTCGCCACGAACAGGCGTTTGCCTACCGAATCGTAGGCCAGCCCTTCGAACCCCTTGTTGCCGCTCATGTGCACGCCCAGGGTTATCTGTTCGGCTTCGGCGGCGTCGATGAATTGGGTGTCCTCTTCCAGGTGAATCTTGATCAGGCGCTGCTGACGCTCGTCGGTGATGACGTAGATGTCTTCGCTGATGAACTCCACCGCCTCCGGATCGCCAAAGCCGATCAGGGCGATGCGCCGCAAAATCTTGCCGTCCAGCGATAACTCGACCAGCTCGGCATTTTTATTGGTGACGGTGAACAGGCTCTTGCGGATCGGATCGAACGTCAGCGCTGAAACGTCATCGTCCAGGCCGTCGATCGCCTGCGCCTCGAGCGTGACTCGGTATTGGTCCAGGGCGATGGCCTGTTCGCTGGGGGTTCGCCAGAGGGTGTTGAGGTTGAACCAGGCGCGTTCGAACAGGCGCAGATGCTGGCCGGCGGCGATCAGGAAGATCAGCGCCAGCGTCAGCAGTATCAGGATCAAGGGTTTGGGGCGGGCGAGTCGACGCATGTTGGGGTGGGCTCGGATAAGAACAGGTGCCTGGAAATACCACGGTTGCCTGAACTGAAGCTTAATGGCTGTGTGCCACACCCTACAACAAAGGAGGATTTATCCTACAGAGTTAGTGCTGTCAGCGCTGTTTTTCGAAGCGATAGAACAGATTCGGTTCGCTGACCATGTACAGATTGCCGGCCTCATCGACGGTGATGCCTTCGGCACGAGGGATTGTGTCTTTCAGGCCGTTGAAGCCGCCCAGCAAGGTCATGAAGCTGACCTGCTCGCCTTTTTCGTCCAGTTCCAGCAGCAGATGGGAGTCGGCCGAAAGCACCAGCATGTGACCGGTGCGCGGATCGATCGCCAGAGCCGAGAGGTTGCGCAGGTCCAGTTCATTGCTGACATGGATTTGCTTGTTGCCCTTGAGCAATTGGCTACCATCGCTTTTCCAGGTGAACAGCGCCGGCGGGCGTTCCTCCCCGAGTACCAGTTGCTGGTTGCGCGGGTCCCAGGCGATCGCTTCGAACCCTTTGTTCTTGTTCTTGGATGGGCCGAGATCGTAGTGGGGGAAATCGGCGTTGTTCAATTCGCGGGTGTCGGCACCAACGTGGACGATGGTCAACGTGTGACTTCGTTCGTCGGTGATAGCCAGCAGGCCGTCTTCCATATAAGTCACGCCCTCGGGGTTGCTCCAGCCCACCAACGGCATCTTGCGCAGCACATCGCCTTGCAGGGTCAGCTCCACCAGGAACGGGTTCTTGCCCATGACGGCGAACAGTGTCTTGGTCTGCGGGTTGTAGGTCACATCGGACGCCTCGTCCTTCTCCAAGCCGGGTAGCGGCTTGGCGTCGATCACGGCATGGTAGTCCGGCAACCAGATGCTCGCCTGGCGCTCGGCTGGGCTCTGGAAGTGTTCCGATAGCCAAAGCAGGCCGCGGTCGTCCCAATGCATCGCAAACGCCAGGCCATAGGCTGCGGCCACTGCCAGCAGCGACCAGGCATACCAGGGCAGGGCGAAGCGGGAGCGGCGGGCGGGTTTGGCGGCAAACAGTGCTTGGGTTTTGGCCATCGGGGAATGCGTTCCAGAAAATTCGGCTAGGGGAGTGGCTGGCTCAGATGCCGCATTCCCCGGAATTATCCGGATGGCATGTGAAAAAACGGTAAAACCTTGGGCTCGGGAAAGCTGGATGCCTGTGGGAGCGGGCTTGCTCGCGAAGGGGCCATCAGGTGCAACATCTTTATGCCGACCGTTATACCGCCTTCGCGAGCAAGCCAGCTCCCACATGATCTCTAGCGGTCACAAAACCGAGTTAGCGAACGCTGCTTTCGAAGCGGCTCGCTCCCGGCAACTCCAGTACCAGTTCATCGCCTGCATTCAGCGGCCCGACGCCTGCCGGGGTGCCGGTGAGGATCACGTCGCCGGCCTGCAACGAGAAGCAGCCGGCCATGTATTGGATCATCGGCACAATGGGATTGAGCATCAGGCTGCTATTACCGTCCTGGCGCACTTCACCGTTGATGGTCAGGCGAACGGGGATGTCGGTCAGGTCGGCAAAGGTGCCGTTCGACACGAACGGTGCGAGCACCGCCGCGCCGTCGAAGGACTTGGCCACTTCCCACGGCAGGCCCTTGGCCTTGAGCTCGGCCTGCTTGTCCCGCAGGGTCAGGTCCAGGGCCGGGGCGAAGCCGGAGATCGCGTCCAGTACTTCTTCAGCGCTGGGCTTGGTGGACAGCGGCTTGCCGATCAGCACGGCGATTTCCGCCTCGTAGTGCACCGAGCCACGGTCGGCAGGAATGCTGAAACCACCTTCCAGCGGCACCACGCAACTGCCCGGCTTGATGAACAGCAAGGGTTCGGTGGGTACCGGGTTATCCAGTTCCTTTGCATGTTCGGCGTAGTTGCGGCCAATGCACACCACTTTCCCTACCGGAAAATGAATACGTGTACCGTCGACATACTGGTGCTGATAGCTCATTACCGGCTCCTGCTTCTGGGATTCATCAGGTGTTTTTAGGCGTCAAATCGCGAAAATCTTGCCCGGGTTCATGATGCCGTTCGGGTCGAATACCGCCTTCACCGCTTTCATGTACTCGATTTCCACAGGTGAACGACTATAGGTCAGGTAGTCGCGCTTGGTCATGCCCACGCCGTGTTCGGCGGAAATCGAGCCGTTGTACTTCTCGACGGTCTCAAAGACCCATTTGTTCACGGTCGCGCACTTGGCGAAGAACTCATCCTTGCTCAGGTTTTCCGGCTTGAGGATGTTCAGGTGCAGGTTGCCGTCGCCGATGTGGCCAAACCAGACGATTTCGAAGTCCGGGTAGTGTTCGCCGACGATCGCGTCGATTTCCCGCAAGAAACCCGGAACCTTGGAGACGGTCACCGAGATGTCGTTCTTGTACGGCGTCCAGTGGGAGATGGTTTCGGAAATGTATTCGCGCAGCTTCCACAGGTTCTGCAGTTGGGTTTCGCTCTGGCTCATCACGCCGTCCAGCACCCAGCCTTGCTCCACGCAATGCTCGAAGGTTTCCAGGGCGTGATTGGCGACTTCTTCAGTGGTGGCTTCGAATTCCAGCAGGGCGTAGAACGGGCACTCGGTTTCGAACGGTGCTGGCACGTCGCCGCGAGCGAGGACCTTGGCCAGGGCCTTGTCGGAGAAAAATTCGAAGGCGGTCAGGTCCAGCTTGCCCTGGAAGGCGTGCAGCACCGGCATGATCGAATCGAAGTCCGGCGTGCCGAGCACCATGGCGGTGAGGTTTTTCGGCGCACGGTCCAGGCGCATGGTGGCCTCGACCACGAAGCCCAGGGTGCCTTCGGCGCCGATGAACAGCTGCCGCAAGTCATAGCCGGTGGCGTTCTTGATCAGGTCCTTGTTCAGCTCCAGCAGGTCACCCTTGCCGGTGACGACCTTCATGCCCGCCACCCAGTTGCGGGTCATGCCGTAGCGAATGACCTTGATCCCGCCGGCATTGGTTCCGATGTTGCCGCCAATCTGGCTGGAACCGGCGGAAGCGAAGTCTACCGGATAGTACAGGCCATGTTCTTCGGCCTTGTTCTGCAGTTGTTCGGTGACCACGCCAGGCTGGCAGACCGCGGTGCGGTCGGTGAGGTTCACGTCGAGCACCTGGTTCATGTAGTCGAATGACACGACCACTTCGCCGTTGGCCGCCACGGCGGCGGCGGAAAGCCCGGTACGCCCGCCCGACGGCACCAGCGCGACCTTGTGTTCATTGGCCCAGCGCACGATGGCCTGGACCTGCTCGGTGGTCTTGGGAAAGACGATGGCCGTGGGCGCCGGGGCGAAATGCTTGGTCCAATCCTTGCCGTAAGCGTTCAGGGAGTCGGCATCGGTCAGGACCTTGCCAGGCTCAACCAGGGTCTTCAGCTCATCTATCAGGGCAGGATTGGTCATCGACAGAACTCTCGAACAATTCATGGTCATCCTGAGAACGCTTCACGTCGCAGGAATGAGTGTTTAGCGGGGTGCATATGCTAGCATACCGACCCCGCAGCGTAGTGCCCAACGGCTGTTCTGCGGCGACGGCTGTCACGCCGGTCGGGCCAGCATGCGCTGTCCGATTCCCTGCCATTTTTCTCCGGGACACAGGTTTACGCAGATGAGCAAGACTTCTCTCGATAAGAGCAAGATCAAGTTCCTTCTTCTCGAAGGCGTCCACCAATCGGCTGTCGACGTCCTCAAGTCGGCGGGCTACACCAGCATCGAGTACATCACCAGTTCTCTGCCGGAAGCCCAGCTCAAGGAAAAGATCGCCGATGCTCACTTCATCGGCATTCGCTCCCGTACTCAATTGACCGAAGAGATCTTCGACCACGCCAAGAAACTGGTGGCGGTCGGCTGCTTCTGCATCGGCACCAACCAGGTTGACCTCAATGCGGCGCGCGAGCGCGGCATCGCGGTGTTCAACGCGCCGTACTCCAACACCCGTTCCGTTGCCGAACTGGTGTTGGCCGAAGCGATCCTGCTGCTGCGCGGCATCCCTGAGAAGAACGCTTCCTGCCACCGTGGCGGCTGGATCAAGAGTGCGGCCAACTCCTTCGAAATCCGCGGCAAGAAGCTGGGTATCGTCGGTTACGGCTCGATCGGCACCCAGTTGTCGGTACTGGCTGAAGGCCTTGGCATGCAGGTGTTCTTCTACGACACCGTGACCAAACTGCCCTTGGGCAACGCCACCCAGGTCAACAACCTGCACGAGTTGCTGGGCATGTCCGACATCGTGACCCTGCACGTGCCGGAAACCGCTGCCACCCAGTGGATGATCGGCGAGAAGGAAATCCGTGCCATCAAGAAGGGCGGGATCCTGATCAACGCCGCGCGTGGCACCGTGGTCAAGCTCGATGCCCTGGCCGACGCGATCAAGGACAAGCACCTGATCGGCGCCGCCATCGACGTGTTCCCGGTGGAGCCGCGCTCCAACGACGACATCTTCGAAAGCCCGCTGCGTGGCCTGGACAACGTGATCCTGACCCCGCACATCGGCGGTTCCACCGCTGAAGCCCAGGCCAACATCGGTCTGGAAGTGGCGGAAAAACTGGTCAAGTACAGCGACAACGGTACGTCGGTATCGTCCGTGAACTTCCCGGAAGTGGCTCTGCCGGCACACCCTGGCAAGCATCGCCTGTTGCACATCCACGAGAACATCCCGGGTGTGATGAGCGAGATCAACAAGGTCTTCGCCGAAAACGGCATCAACATTTCCGGTCAGTTCCTGCAGACCAACGAGAAAGTCGGCTACGTCGTGATCGACGTCGACGCCGAATACTCGGACCTGGCGCAAGAGAAGCTGCAGCACATCAACGGCACCATTCGTTGCCGGGTGTTGTTCTAAGAAGGTTGGACGGCAAGTTGAGGTTTGGCTTGCAATAAAGAACGGGAGCTTCGTAAGGGGCTCCCGTTTTTTTGCCTGCGTTACTTCACGGTGACGGTGATCTTCTTGGACACGATCGTCGGATGGAACGGCATATGGCCGCTGTCACCCAATATCAGCTGCAAGGTATGTTTGCCCGGGGCCAGCTTGATGGTGGCTTCGGTCTGCGCTTTGCCGAAGTGCATGTGGTTGGCGTCGGTCGGAATCGGTGCGCCTTCGGCGGGCAGTTTGTCGACATCGATCAGCAGATGATGATGCCCGGTGTTTTTGGTCACATCACCCGCCGGAGCCAGGGCGATGTCCTTGACGCCGAACTTGACCTTGAATTCCTGGGCAACGGTGGCGCCGTCTTGCGGGGAAACGATGAATACCTCTGCGCCTTTGGGAGCGGGGGTTGCGGCAGTCGCCAGCATCGAAGTACTCAGCAACAGGCCGGCCAACGCGGCACGAGACATAAAGCTTTTCATTTTTTTCTCCAATTTTTCCATGAAATCCGCCTGGCCATGACAACTTCATGACCAATCGTTGTCGAAGCCTGCAACAACCATAGCAAAGCGAGCCTGAAACGAGCGTCGCTTGTATAAATACAAAGGAGTGACCATGCGCTTTCTGCCTGGCCTGATCTGCCTGCTACCCCTTTTGAGTCCCCTGGCTCATGCCGAACTGATCGATGACATCAATGACCGTGGCGAACTGCGCATTGCCCTTGAGGCCAACGCCGCGCCCTTCAACTTCAAGGAAGACGGCAAACTCACTGGTTTCGAAGTGGAGCTGGGCGAAATGCTTGCCAGTGAGCTCGATGTACGCCCCGACTTCGTGGTCACTGATGCCGGGGACCTGATGAGCGGGGTGGAGAGCGGCAAGTACGACGTCGCCATCAACCACATAGCAATGACCCCGGAACTGGTGGAACGTTTCGACACCAGCGCCGTTTACAGTCAGCCGGATGCACAATTGCTGGCGAGCAAGGAGCAGACGCCACGCCCGCTGGTCATGGCGCAGTCGTTCCAGCCCGAAAAAAAGAGCGACCCGGCGCCGAGCCTGGTGATTCCGTTCCAGAAGGGCAACCCGGCGTTCAAGGCCAGCCTGGACAACGCCCTGACACGTATCAAGGAGGATGGAAGGCTGGAGCGGTTGTCGCAGAAGTGGTTGGAAAAACAGCCAGCGGAAAACAATTGAGGCTTGGATTCAACGCGACACTTTGTGGCGAGGGAGCTTGCTCCCGCTGGGCTGAAGCAGCCCCAATCGGGATAACGCAAAACTCCAGGCAGACCGTGTCAGCCGGTTTTACGACGGCTGCGCCGCCGAGCGGGAGCAAGCTCCCTCGCCACTGGGTTCTTGTTTGGACCGGGGGACATGGTTACCGCTCACCCTGTCCAAACAGGCCTGTCCTCAAGACTTGCGCCAGACACTTGCCAACCAAGGCTGTTGCTCGCGCGGCAGCCCAGCCGGTCGGTAGTAATGCTCCAGTTCCACGAAGCCTGCGTCGCCGAGCAGCGTGCGCCAGGCCGCGAGGTCGTGATAAGCGCCGAAGCGCTGGCCGTTCCAGCCCTCCTGGTTTTCGCCCCGTGGGTTGGAGCTGAACAGCACGCCGCCGGGCTTGAGCGTGGCATGCAGTTGTTTCAGCACCCGAGGCAGTTCCTGGACCGGGATATGAAACAGCACGGCGTTGGCAAAGATCCCGTCGAAGCGTTCAGCCGGCAGGTCGAGTTTCAAAAAGTCCTGTTGCCACACTTCGCACCCGCTGTCCTGGCGCGCCATCCGGGCAAATTCCGCTGAGCCATCGAGGCCCACCGCCACATGGCCCATGGCGGTGAACGTGCGCAGGTCTCGTCCGGGGCCGCAGCCGAAGTCCAGGATGTGCAACGGTGCCTGGGCCTGAATATGCCGCAGCAACGCGTCGATATTCTGGCTGACGTCGTGATCACGGGTGCCTTCGCGAAAGCTGTCGGCGACCGCGTTGTAATGGCCCAGGGTCGTGGCGGTGATGGTTTGCAGGTCGTCGGGGGTGTGTTTCATGGTCGCTGGCTTGGAGTGGGGGAGCGTGAGCCGACTATACCGCAAGATCATTGATCGCTCAGGTCAGCGCTTGTTCAAGCCCCGCGCCAACCGATCCCCACCGAGTTGAATCAACGCCACCAATGCCACCAGCAACACGATCACCGTGAGCATGATCTGGCTGTCGAAACGCTGGTAACCATACCGGTAGGCGATGTCCCCCAGGCCGCCAGCGCCGATTGCCCCGGCCATCGCCGAGGAGTTGATCATGGTCACCAGTGTGATGGTAAAACCGCCGACGATGCCCGGCCGTGCTTCGGGCAGCAGCACATGCCAGACAATGTGCCAGCGTCGGCACCCCATGGCCTGGGCCGCTTCGATCAGGCCATGGTCGACCTCCCGCAAACTGACTTCGGCGATGCGGGCGAAGAACGGGGTGGCGGCGATGGTCAGGGGAACCACCGCCGCCCAGACGCCGTAGGTGGTGCCGACGATCAGCCGCGTGAACGGAATCAGCGCCACCATCAGGATCAGGAACGGTATCGAGCGGAACAGGTTCACGAACGCGCCCAGGACGCGGTTCAGGGCGGGCGCTTCATAGATCCCACCCTTGTCACTGGTGACCAGAATCACCGCCAGCGGAATGCCCGCCAGCAACGCGATCAACGACGACACGCCGACCATCAGGAAGGTGTCGATGAAGCCCTGCAATAACCGATCAAACCACATAGCCCAGCACCTCCACCTGTTGCGCCCAATTGCCTGCACGTTGGCGCAGCTCTTCGGCGCTCCATGACGAGCCACTCACCGCCAGCAGTAATTGTCCCAGCCCGTGGCCTTGGATCCGTTCGATGCCGCCGTGCAGTAGCCGAACCCGACCATCCAGGGCGTTGAACAAGGCCGCGAGGTCCGGTTCGTCCCGCCCGATGCCGGTGAATTGCAGGCGCAGCACGGTAGCGGCATCCGCCGATGCTGGCAGGGCCTGCAAGCGGCTTTGCAGTTCTTCAGGTATGGCGTGTTGCAGGGGGGCCAGCAGTGTTCGACTGACGTCGTGTTGCGGGTTACCGAACACTTCCCAGACCGGACCCTGCTCGACAATCCGACCTTGCTCGAGGACCACCACGCGGTCACACACCTCGCGAATCACCGCCATTTCATGGGTGATCAACACGATGGTCAGGCCCAGTCGCTGATTGATCTCACGCAGCAAACCGAGGATCGATTGAGTGGTTTCCGGGTCCAGGGCCGAGGTAGCCTCGTCGCAGAGCAGGATCTGCGGATCATGGACCAGCGCCCGGGCGATCCCGACGCGCTGCTTCTGTCCGCCCGAGAGTTGCGCCGGGTAGGCCTTGTGCTTGCCCTGCAAACCCACCAGCTCCAACAGCTCACGAACTTTCTGCTGGCGCTCCTCCTTGGGCACGCCGGCGACTTTCAGCGGCAGCTCGACGTTCTGCCACACGGTCTTGGCCGACATCAGGTTGAAGTGCTGGAAGATCATGCCGATGCGCCGGCGCAGTTCCACCAGGCTGTCTTCATCGAACTCGCCGATGTCTATCTGATCGATCAACACCCGGCCACTGGTGGGTTGTTCGAGGCGGTTGATGGTGCGGATCAGTGACGATTTGCCAGCGCCGCTGCGGCCGATGATGCCGAACACTTCGCCGCGCTGGATCGCCAGGTCGATGCCTTGCAGCGCGGCCACCGGACCCTGGGCGCCGTTGTAGGTCTTGCCCAGGCCGATGAAGCGCACGTGGGCGCGGTTGAGCTCTGGATGCAGTTCGGTGTGTTTGGCGCTTCTGGGCGGGGGGGCTTCTTGTCGAAGTCGAGCATTGACGGCGTTCATGTCAGCTTTCCCAGCCGGGTTGGTAGAGCTTGCCGTGGGCCTTGTCCAGGGCGGCGCGCACGGCTGGCGAATGTTGGTAGATGTCGACGAACTTGATCAGCCGTGGATCGTTCTTGCTCTTGGGCTGGATCACGAACTGAATCACGTATTCCTTGTGATCGAGGCCGTCGAACAGCAAGGCAGAGTTGGCATCGAAGGTCTTGGCCAGGCGGATGTAGGCCGGGTAGCCCTGTACCAGGTCGGCGTCTTCATAGGCGCGCACCAGTTGCACGGCTTCGACCTGCAGGATCTTGAGTTTCTTCGGGTTGGCGACGATATCGTCTTCGGTGGCCTTGTAGCCGACGCCCGGCTTGAGGCTGATCAGCCCGGCCTTGGCCAACAGTTGCAGGCCGCGCCCGCTGTTGATCGGGTCGTTGGCAATGGCGACGCTGGCGCCTTCCGGGAGTTCGTCGAAGCTTCTGTATTTTTTCGAATAGAGGCCGACGTTGTTGATGATCCCCGGCGCAAAGGGCACCAGATCGAACCCGGCGGCGGCCTTGGCGTTTTCCAGGAACGGGATGTGCTGGAAGTAATTCACGTCGATGTCGCCGGAGGCCAGGCTGACGTTGGGCGCTATCCAGTCGCTGAACTCCACCAGTTCGACCTTCAGGCCTTGCTTGCTGGCCTCTTCCACGGCGGCCTCCAGGGGAATGGCGAACGCGGCGGTGGTGCCGACTTTCAACGGTGCGTCGGCGGCAAACAGTGCCGAGCTGAACAGGCCGAGGGCCAGGGCCAGTGCTTTGACTGGCAGGGTCAGGAGTTGCTGGGTCATGTCAGTTGTTCCAGTCATTAATGGATGAGTCTCAGGCTTTTGTGGCGAGGGAGCTTGCTCCCGCTGGGCTACGAAGTAGCCCCAACGCCTTTTTGGGCGGGCTTCGCCCACCAGCGGGAGCAAGCTCCCTCGCCACAGGGTCAGTGTCGGTAGTCCCAGGGTCAGTGTCGGTAGGTTGAGCCGGTGTGTAGTCCAGGTAGATGAGCCCCCGCGCGAAACAGCTTTTCCCGCAGGGTGCCGTTGTCGTATTCGGTCTTGTACGCGCCGCGCCGTTGCAGTTCGGGAATCACCAGGTCGATGAAGTCCACGTAGCTTTGCGGCGTGACGATGCGGGTCAGGTTGAAACCATCGAGGCCGGTTTCGCCGATCCAGGATTCCAGCTCGTCGGCCACCTGTTCGGGCGAGCCGACCACCGTGATGTAGCGACCGCCCAAGGCGTGTTGTTCGAGCAATTTGCGCCGGGTCCAGTCGTTGTTCTGCAAGGTCTTGGTGGCGGACTGGATGGCGTTGCTCTTGACGTACTGGATCGGTTCGTCCAGTTCGTACTGGGAAAAATCGATGCCCGTTGACGCGGAAAAATGCGCCACGCCGGCCTCGGCGCTGGCATAGCTCAGGTACTCGGCATGCTTGGCCCAGGCAGCCGCTTCGGTCTCGCCGACGATCACGTTCAGGCCCATGAACACCTTGATGTCCCCGGGGTTGCGCCCCGTCTCTACGGCGCTGGCGCGGACCTTGTCCACCTGGGCCTTGGTCGCCGATTTGTTCTGGCCGCTGATGAACACGCACTCGGCATGCCGTCCGGCGAACAGCAGGCCGCGCTCGGAACTGCCGGCTTGAAACAACACCGGCGTGCGTTGGGGCGACGGTTCGCACAGGTGATAACCCTCGACCTGATAGAATTCGCCCTGATGCCGGACCTTGTGCACTTTCTCCGGCTGCGCATAGATCCGCCGCTGGCGATCGTTGAGTACCGCGTCGTTTTCCCAGCTGCCTTCCCAGAGTTTGTAGAGCACTTGCAGGTACTCGTCGGCCTGGTCGTAGCGGCGATCATGCTCGACCTGCGCGGTCAGGCCCATGGCCTTGGCGGCGCTGTCCAGGTAGCCGGTGACGATGTTCCAGCCGACCCGGCCGCGACTCAGGTGGTCGAGGGTGCTCATGCGGCGGGCGAACAGGTAGGGCGGTTCGTAGGTGAGGTTGGCGGTGAGGCCGAAGCCGAGGTTCTTCGTGACGGCGGCCATTGCCGAGACCAGCAGCAACGGGTCGTTGACCGGCAGTTGGATCGACTCCTTGAGCGTGACGTCCACCGACTGTTGGTACACGTCATAGACCCCGACGATGTCGGCGATGAACAGCCCGTCGAACAACCCGCGTTCGAGCAATTGCGCCAGGGCGGTCCAGTATTCGATCGTGTTGAACTGGGTCGACGTGTCCTGGGGATGGGTCCAGAGGCCGTGATTGATGTGCCCGATGCAGTTCATGTTGAACGCGTTGAGCAGGATTTTTTTCTTGCCGGGAGCCATCAGATAGTCCCCCGCAGCGGCGGTTTTTCATCGTTGAGGTAGAAGTTGCCCACGGCGTGGTATTTCCAGCGCACCGGGTCATGCAGGGTGTGCACTCGCGCGTTGCGCCAGTGACGGTCGAGGCCATGTTCGGCCAGGGTCGCCTGGCTGCCGGCCAATTCGAACAGCGTGCTGCTGGCGGCCAGGGATATTTCGGTGCTGATGGCACGGGCCTCGGCCACGGCAATCGAGGCGGCGGCGACCGTGTCGGCCCGGGTGTCGGCCTGGGCCCGGTCGAGGAATTCACCGGCGCGTTCCAACAGGGCTTCGGCGGCATGCAGGCGGATGCTCAGTTGGCCGAAACTCTTGAGGGTGTGCGGGTCTTCGGTGGCGACGTCGCTGGTGGCGTCGATCCAGGGGCGGGTTTTATTGCGGACAAAATGCAGGGCGTCTTCATAGGCGGCGCGGGCGATGCCGGTGTCAATAGCGGCGTGAAGGATCTGCGCCAGCGGCCCTACCGGTGTGGGACGTTCGAAGGCGCTCTGGAAGGGCACGATGTCGGCGGCGGCGACATAAACGTCTTCGAACACCACCGAACCACTGCCCGTGGTGCGCTGGCCAAAACCGCTCCAGTCGTCGATCACCGTCAGGCCTTGGCTGCTGCGAGGCACGAACGCCAGTTGTTGCACACCGTTTTCGTCCACCACTGACGTGGGGATGCGCTGGGCGTAGATCGCGCCCGTAGCGTAGAACTTGCGACCGTTGATGCGATAGCCCTCGCCGTCGCGGCGCAGTTGGGTGATGCGATCATGGGCAGTCTTGGTGCCAAGTTCGGCCAGCGCGTTACCAAAGCGCTGGCCGGCGAGCACTTCGGCGTAGAGGCGTTGTTTTTGCGCTTCAGTGCCGTTTACCCGTAGCACTTCCAGGGCATAGAAATGATTTTGTGGAATCTGCCCCAGCGAGCTGTCGGCCTGGGAAATCAGCGCAATGACTTTGGCCAGGGTGACGTTGGACACACCGGCACCGCCATAGGCCGTGGGCACGCTGATACCCCACAGGCCCGAGCGGGAGAAGGCCTCCAGTTCCGGGTACGGCAAACGGCGCTCGCGGTCGCGCAGGGCGCTGTCGCGCTTGAAGTCATCGGCCAGGTCGCTGGCCACGATCAGGGCTTGTTCATCGCTGGTGATCACCGCGACGTGTTGAGAAAGCGTCATGTACTGCTCCAGAGGTCGGGTCGTCAGATCCAGGAATGGCGGGCCGGCAAGGTGCCGTTCAGGTGGTAGGCGCCTACCGCGTGATACTTCCAGCGCACCGGGTCGTGCAGGGTGTGGACCCGTGCGTTGCGCCAGTGGCGATCGAGGTTGAATTCGGCGAGGGTGGCGCGGCTGCCGGCCAGTTCGAAGAGTTTTTCGCTGGCGTGCAGGGCGATTTCGGTGGTGAGCACTTTGGCCTCGGCCACGGCAATCGAGGCGCGGGCGGCAGATTGCGCCGTGATGGGGGCGGCACTGACCTGGTCCAGCACCTGTCCGGCCTTGCGCAGCAAGGCTTCGGCGGCGTGCAGTTCGATTTTCAGTTTGCCAATGTCGGCGATCACGTAGAGGTCGTCACTGGCTCGGTCGACCTGGGCGTCGATCCAGGGACGAGCCCGTTCACGCACAAAAGCGATGGCATCATCGATGGCGCCACGGGCGATACCCGCATCGATGGCGGCCTGGATCAGTTGGGAAATCGCACCTTGCACGCCGGGTGTTTCGTTGATGCGCCAGTTATCCAGGACCAACTCGGCATCCACCCGCACGTTGTTCAGCAGCACGGTGCCGCTGGCGGTGGTGCGCTGGCCGAACCCCGACCAGTCGTCGACGATCCGCAGGCCCGGGGTGCCGCGCCGTACGAATGCCAGCACCTGGCGGCCCTCGTCATTCAACGCCTTGACCGCGACCCAATGGGCAAACAGCGCGCCGGTGGAATAGAACTTCTGACCATTGATGACAAACCCGTCACCGTCAGTGGTGATCCGAGCCTTGAGCTCAAGGGTATTGCGAGTACCGCGTTCCGGCCCGGCGTTGCCGATGCGCCAGCCTTCGAGCACGCTCTGCAAGAGGATTTTTTTCTGCCGTTCGGTGCCGGTGCCGAGAATCAGCTGGAGCACGCCGAACTGGTTCTGCGGGATCTGCCCAAGGGCCGGGTCAGCGGCGGAAATGATCGCGAACACGTCGGCCAGGGTGACGAACGAAACCTGCGGACCGCCGTATGCCCGGGGAATGGCAATGCTGCCCAGTCCGCTGCGGGTGAATTGCTCGATTTCTGCCCAGGGCAGCTTGCGTTGCTGATCACGACGCGCGGCCTGCTGACGGGCGACCTGCGCCAGTTCATGGGCGGCTTTGATGGCCTCGGCATCGTTGCGTAACACCTGTGCGGGCAACAACAGTGGTGCGATGTCCAGGTCGCTCTGGACTTTTGCTTGCGCCAGATCCGACATTACAGCCACTCCGTGGCTGCAGGCAGTGCCTTGGCATATTGCACTGGGGTGATTGTGTTCCGTTCCATACCCACCTCACATCTTTTCGGAAAACGCCGCGATAAATGCGGCGAGTCAAAATCAAGAATGTCCGGTGGTCCGGTATATATACCCTAAGCGTGTATAAATTATTTTTGAACTAACTTTTAGGAATATGTATAGGTTGGATTCAATTGGAAGGAGTCCTCTGTGGCGAGGGAGCTTGCTCCCGCTGGGTTGCGCAGCAACCCTTCTTTTCCCGGTGGGCGCTGCGCACCCAAGCGGGAGCAACCTCCCTCGCCACCAAAAGCGCTCTGTATCAAGGCGCTCGATGTCGCGGTTCCGCGGCCATGAGGGCCTCTTTCGAGGGCTTCTTCAGATAGGGATTGGCGCAACCGATCTTCAGCGTTCGCGGCGGTGCCCAGAGGGAATTGTTGCCTACGCGATCGATGATGCAGTAGGTCACTTCCAGGCGCAGGTCTTCGCCTGCCTCCAGGATGATCTGCGGCGGGACCCAGATATTGATTGGCTGGCCGACCTCGCTGGCGGTGACGGCAGGCAGGTCCATGCGCACATCGCCCCAGCGCAGGGTCACGGCATCGCCGGCGGCCATGTTCAGGTAGGGTTCGATGGTCAGCGGTACGCCGCGCTTGATCTGGTTGGGGTTCACCCCTTGGCGTCGGATAGTACCGGGAATGCGCACGGGCGCCAGGCTCTGGTTTTCATCGCCGCTCAGGGCCGACGGCTGCCCGCCGGGACAATCGAGTTTCGCGTGTACCCGCTGCCTGGCAGATAGCGCCGGCCCACGCCCGACCTGCATCACCCGATAGTGAATGCGCGAGGTGCCATTGACGATGAAACTCTCCGGGACTCGCAGGGTGACGCTGTCTTGCACATCGGCCTGCGACAGCAAGCGCGAGCCGACGTAGCAGTTGTCCCAGAACAGTTCGATCAGGTCACCTGCGTCCATGCCAGGGTAGGGCGCAATGGCAACCTCCAGGTGAGCGGCGTTGGCGATATTGATGCCGGTAGGGTGGGCGTTGGCCAGGGTGGGGGCGGCCAGTTCAGGACTCTTCGACTTACATGTCATGGTGTTCTCCTTGATGCTTGAAAACTAAGTCCGTTTCGGGAAGATCAACGGCGATGACTAATCGCGACATATTTTATGTGTGCAGCCATATAGGCCAGGCTGCGCCTAATCACTGTGCAGAAAATAAATAATGTGCATCGCTTGTTGGTCACTAGATAAAGGCTCCATAGTTTCAGTGTCAATAGAGGCACTTGCTTAATAATTCATTATGAAAGGCTTCAGAAATATCCTACGCCCCCATGTTAATAATGCGCGGCATCACAAGCCCTTTTCCGAGGCTCGCAGGTTTCTGGAAAATGCTCGAAAGAGCGTTTTGAGACTAAAAAGGAGGAGTGCTTGGGCTGAGCGTAAGTGTTACGAGAGGTAGATCCATGCCGTGCATAAAACGGTCGAGGATGTTGAGTAGGGCGCAAGTTGCAAGTTGTTTCTTTATGGCAAAGTTATGGCGCTAGTATCTTGAAGAGTGTTGCAACTGCCTCACTTCCATCCCTGGAAGTGATGACACTGCCGATAACTTACTGAGCGCCGTGACCGGCGGAGAGGAACTTGCTGAGGAACTGTCGCGTGCGTTCTTCCTTGGGGGCTGCAAACAAGGCCTTGGCTTCGCCTTGTTCGACGATCACGCCTTTGTCGAAAAACACCACGCGGTTGGCCACGTCCCGGGCGAAGCCCATTTCGTGGGTCACGATGACCATGGTGCGTTTTTCTTCGGCCAAGTCGCGAATGGTTGCCAGCACCTCGCCCACCAGTTCCGGATCCAGGGCCGAGGTCGGCTCATCGAACAGGATCACCGCCGGCTCCATCGCCAACGCCCGGGCAATCGCCACGCGCTGTTGCTGGCCGCCGGAAAGGCGCCGTGGGTAGGCGTCCTCCTTGCCGGCCAGCCCGACCTTGGCCAACAGCTTGCGCCCCAGGGCTTCGGCTTCGGTGCGAGGAATTTTCTTCACCACCTGCGGGCCTTCAGTGACATTTTCCAATGCGGTGCGATGGGGAAACAGGTTGAAGTTCTGGAACACGAAGCCCACCTGCTGGCGCAAACGGCGCACCAGGCCCTGTTGCTGGTTCAGCGGGCGACTGCCATCGATTTCGATGTCGCCGACCTTGATCCGGCCACTGCTGGGTTCTTCGAGGAAGTTCAGGCAGCGCAGGAAGGTGGTCTTGCCCGAGCCGCTGGGGCCGATGATCGCAACCACTTCGCCTTCTTCGATCTTCAAGTCGATGCCGTTGAGCACCACCTGACCCTTGAACTGCTTTGTCAGTTTTTCCACGACAATCATGGGTCAGGACTCCTGGTCATGCCGATTGACCCGTGCTTCCAGGACGTTCTGCAGGTGCGAGAGCACGGTAGCAAGAACCCAATAGATCAGCGCGGCGGCAAGGTACATGGTGAAGATTTCGAAGGTTCGCGCGGTGATCAGCTGCGCCTGGCGGAACAGCTCCGGCACCTGGATGGTCGCCGCCAGCGCGGTGTCCTTGACCAGGGAAATGAAGCTGTTGCCCAACGGTGGCAGCGCCGTGCGTGCGGCTTGCGGCAGGATGGCCCGGCGCAGGGTTTGGGCGCGTGTCATGCCGATACTCGCCGCCGCTTCCCACTGGCCGCGCTCGATGGAACTGATAGCGGCCCGCAGGATTTCACACGCATAGGCAGCCATGTTCAGCGAGAAACCGATCAGGGCCGCGGGCAGCGGATCCAGCTCGATGCCCAGTTGCGGCAACCCGTAATAGATCACGAACAACTGCACCAGCAACGGCGTACCGCGAAAGAACGACACGTAGATGCGGGCGATCCAGTTCACCAGCTTGAAGCGCGACAGGCGCATCAGCGCCAGGCCGAACCCCAGCAGCAAGCCGAAAAACATACCGCCCAGGCTGAGGAAGACCGTGTAATACGCGCCCTTGAGCAGGAAGGGCGCGGAGTCCAGTGCGAGTTGAAGAGCTGCTTCCATTATTGGGTAACGTCAGCGCTGAAGTATTTTTCCGAAAGTTTTTTCAACGTACCGTCGGCGCGAAGTTTTTCGATGGCCTTGTTCACGGCTGCCAACAGCTCAGGCTCGCCTTTGCGCAGGGCAATACCGGACTCCTGGCGAGAAAAGGCTTCGCTGGTGACGGTGGTGTCCTTGGCTTTCTTGGCGTATTCCAGTGCGGCCAGGCGGTCGATCAGGATGGTGTCGATACGACCGACGCGCAGGTCCTGGAACTTGGTGGGGTCGTCATCGTAGGTTTTGACTTGGGCGCCCGGTACTTCTGCCTTGACCCACTGTTCGTAGTTGGTGCCCAGGCCCACGCCGACTTTTTTACCGTCCAGGTCGGCGGCCTTCTTGATGTTCAGCTCGTCGGCTTTCTTGGTCAGTACCAGCGCTTGAATCCCGGAAACGGTGTACGGCTCGGAGAAATCGTATTTTTTCTTACGTTCCTCGGAGATGGTCACCTGGTTGACCACTGCGTCCAGACGCTTGGATTCCAGGGCCGCGAGAATGCCGGCCCATGGGGTCGTCTGCAGCTTGACCTTCACACCCAGTTCCTTGGCCAGGGCTTCGGAGAACTCCACTTCGAAGCCGGTCAGTTTGCCGCTGTCATCAACGAAACTGAACGGTGGATAAGTGCCTTCCAGGCCGATCTTGATTTCGCCGGCATCCTTGATTTTCTGCAGCTGCTCACCGGCAACCGCTTGCCCCAGCAGCCCGGCGCTCAATGCCAGGCCCAGCGAACCCACCAACAGGTTGCGACGTAATGTGGAAAAATTCATGACAAGCCCCTGTGTTTTCTTATGAAGAGGTTATTTGGCTGAGATAAGGCGTAGCCGCGATCCGAAAAGATTGCCACATCCTGCCTTAAAGCGGTTTGGGCGTCTCGCGGCAAATGCGCCTGCGGCGAGACTATAGGATGGCTTTTATAGATTGGAAAATAATATTAAATCAACTCTATATGCCTATTTTGAATTTTTCCCTGTGGGAGCGAGCTTGCTCGCGATAGCAGTGGATCAGCCCAATTCCAATCAACTGACACACCCTCATCGCGAGCAAGCTCGCTCCCACATTAAGGCTTTTCTATCTTCAGAAGACTGCGTTATAGGCAAACAACGCCGGTGCGCCGCCGGTGTGGAGGAAGATGATCGGGCCTTCGTCGAAACGGTCGCGACCCATGCCGTCGAGCAGGCCGGCCATGGCCTTGCCGGTGTAGACCGGATCGAGCAGCAGCCCTTCCTGGCTGGCCAGCAGCTTGACCGCCGCCAGTGTCCCGGCGTTGGGTTCGCCGTAGCGGGGGGCGAAATATTCGTCCCACAGGATCACTTTGAACGCTTCCGGAAGGTCGACTTCGAGCAACGCTGCCGTACGCTCGGCCAGGCCCTGGACCTTCGGAAACTGATCCTCCTCGCTGCGGGAAACGGTGACGCCAATGACCGGTAGTGCCGGCAGGCTTTCGCTCAACGCCAGTGCCAGGCCGCTGTGGGTCCCGGCACTGCCCGAGGCCAGTACCACGGCGGCGAATTCAATCCCGGTGTCCTTGATCTGCTCGGCCAGTTCCAGGCCGGCGCGCACATACCCCAGCGCGCCCAAGGCGTTCGAACCGCCAATCGGCACCAGATAGGGCTTTTTCCCGTTGCTGCGCAGGCGCCCGGCGAGGGCCTGTAGCTGCTCATCGGCGTTGTCCAGGTTGTCCACCAGCTCGACCTTGGCGTCGAACAATTCCAACAGCAGCCGGTTGCCGTTGCCCAGGTAATTGCTGTCTTCGGTGCCGATGGGGTTTTCCAGCAAGGCCACGCAGCCCAGGCCCAGTTTCGCGGCGAGGGCGGCGGTCTGGCGTACATGGTTGGACTGGATCGCCCCGGCGGTGATGAGGGTATCGGCGCCTTGGGCGATGGCATCGGCGGCCAGGTATTCGAGCTTGCGCAGTTTGTTGCCGCCCATGGCCAGGGGCGTCAGGTCGTCACGCTTGATATAGATGTCCCGGCCGAGCCAGGTGGAGAGGCGGTCGAGTTTTTCCAGCGGTGTCGGATGGCCGAGCAGGTCGAGACGGTTAAAGCGAGACAGCTGTTCTTTGATCATGGGTCCGTACTGGTTGTAGGAGATGTCTGGACTATAGGCACGCGGATATTCAGGGGCAACCGGCAATCATTTGTTTGGAAGTAAACCGGCGACGGACAGGGAGTGACACATGATTTATGAACACCCCAAACCCTGTGGGAGCGAGCCTGCTCGCTCCCACAGGGTTTGTGTGGTGTCTGTTGAACACTGAACGAATACACACCAAGCAGCGTCTATCCTCCCACTGGCCTGCGTAGGAAACGCGCCGTTGAGCCCTGCGATTAGTCCTTAGCTGCCTATTCATGTTTAACTTGAACGTTCATTCAAGTTAAACCGTCGGTTTGCTGCCCGCTCACAATAAGGAGGCTTGCTTTTGCCGAGTCCGTTTTCGACCCTCGCTGTTTCTCTGCCCGGGGGCCCTCGCCCATGAGTGCTTCGTCCCTGCCACCCAGCGGCCTGGTCCGCATGAACCCGCCGGTCTTTTACTTCGCCGCGACCTTCATCCTGCTGTTCGGCCTGGTGGTGATTGCCATGCCCGCACAGGCCGGCGCCTGGCTGCTGGCCGCGCAGAACTGGGCGGCCAATACGGTCGGCTGGTACTACATGCTCGCGATGACGCTGTATCTGGTCTTCGTGGTGGTCACCGCCTTGTCCGGCTACGGCAAGATCAAGCTCGGTGCCGACCACGACGAGCCCGAATTCAGTTATCTGTCCTGGGCCGGCATGCTGTTCGCCGCCGGCATCAGCATCACACTGTTTTTCTTCTGCGTGTCCGAGCCGCTGACCCACATGGTGCAGCCGCCCCAGGGCGAGGCTGGTACCGCCGAGGCGGCGCGCCAGGCCATGCAGATCCTGTTCTTGCACTGGGGCCTGCACGGCTGGGGCGTCTTCGCGTTCGTCGGCATGGCCCTGGCGTATTTTGCCTACCGGCACAATTTGCCGCTGGCCCTGCGCTCGGCGTTGTACCCGCTGATTGGCAAGCGCATCAACGGCCCCATCGGCTACGCCGTGGACGGCTTCGGCATTATCGCCACGGTGTTCGGCCTCGGCGCGGACATGGGTTTTGGTGTGTTGCACCTCAATTCGGGGCTCGATTACCTGTTCGGCATCGCCCATACCCAATGGATCCAGGTCGGCCTGATCGTGCTGATGATGGGCGCAGCGATCATCGTCGCCGTGGCCGGTGTCGACAAAGGCGTGCGGGTCATGTCCGACATCAACATGCTGCTGGCCTGCGCCTTGTTGTTGTTCGTGCTGTTCGCCGGGCCCACCCAGCATTTGCTCAATACGTTGATCCAGAACATCGGCGATTACCTCGGCGCCTTGCCGATGAAGAGTTTCGATCTGTACGCCTACGACAAACCCAGCGACTGGCTGGGCGGCTGGACGGTGTTCTACTGGGCCTGGTGGATCGCGTGGTCGCCGTTCGTGGGGCTGTTCATCGCACGGATTTCCCGTGGCCGCACCATCCGCGAATTCGTGTTTGGCGTGCTGCTGATTCCCCTGGGTTTCACCCTGGCGTGGATGTCGATCTTCGGCAACAGCGCCATCGACCAGGTGCTGAACCATGGCATGAGTGCCCTGGGCATGTCCGCCCTGGAAAACCCATCGATGAGCCTTTACCTGCTGCTGGAAACCTATCCCTGGAGCAAGACCGTCATCGCGGTCACGGTGTTCATCAGCTTCGTGTTCTTCGTCACGTCCGCCGACTCGGGCACCGTGGTGCTGTCGACGTTGTCGGCCAAGGGCGGCAACCCCGACGAGGACGGGCCGAAGTGGTTGCGGGTGTTCTGGGGCGCGATGACTGCCCTGGTGACCAGCGCGTTGCTGTTCTCCGGCAGCATCGACGCCTTGAAGTCGGCGGTGGTGCTGACGTCCTTGCCGTTCTCGTTGATTCTGCTGCTGATGATGTGGGGCCTGCACAAGGCGTTCTACCTGGAGTCCCAGAAGCAGATCGCGCAATTGCATTCCCTGGCGCCGGTGTCGGGCTCGCGCCGGGGTACGGGCGGCTGGCGCCAGCGCTTGAGCCAGGCGGTGCATTTTCCGTCCCGTGATGAGGTGTACCGTTTCCTCGACACCACGGTGCGCCCGGCCATTGAAGAAGTGACCGCAGTGTTCGTCGAAAAGGGCCTGACGGTGGTGACCCAGCCCGATCCGGTCAATGACAACGTCAGCCTGGAGATCGGCCACGGCGAGCAGCATCCGTTCATCTACCAGGTGCAGATGCGCGGCTACTTCACGCCGTCCTTCGCCCGCGGCGGCATGGGGTCGAAGGAGCTCAACAACCGTCGTTACTACCGTGCCGAAGTGCACTTGAGCGAAGGCAGCCAGGATTACGACCTGGTGGGCTACACCAAGGAGCAAGTCATCAACGACATCCTCGACCAGTACGAGCGGCACCTGCAGTTCCTGCATTTGGTGCGCTGATCGGCCTGAGCCTCAGACGAGCCCGCCGTTGGCCCGCAGGATCTGCCCGTTCACCCACCCGGCGTCCGGACCCACCAGGAAGGTGATGATGCGGGCGATGTCCTGCGGCTGGCCGAGGCGCTCCAAGGGCGGCATCTTGGCGTAGTGCTGCACCTGTTCTTCGCTCTTGCCGTGCATGAACAGCTCGGTGGCGACGGGGCCGGGGGCCACGGCATTGACCGTGATCTGCCGACCGCGCAGTTCCTTGGCGAACACCTGGGTCAGGGATTCCACTGCGGCCTTGCTGGCGATGTACACCGAGTAGCCGGGCAGGTTCAGGCCCACGGTGCTGCTGGAAAAATTCACGATCCGGCCACCGTCATTCAAACGGGTCGCGGCCTCGCGCAGGGTGTTGAAGGTGCCACGGGTGTTGATGGCGAACGTCTGCTCGAACAGCTCGTCGCTGTGCTGTGCCAGGGGCATGACCTGGAGGATGCCGGCGTTGTTGATCAACACATCGACCTTGCCCAGCTGCGCTTCGGTTTCATCGAACATCCGCCGGACATCGGCGGCAGACGACACGTCCGCCTTGATCGCTATGGCCTGATGGCCAGCCTGACGCAATTGCACCACCAGTTTCGAGGCTTCGGTGGCGCTGTTGGCGTAGTTGATGGCGACGGCGAAACCTTCGCTGGCCAGTTGCTTGGCAATCTCTGCTCCGATGCCGCGAGAGGCGCCGGTCACGATGGCAACTTTCGAATTTTGAACAGTCATGTGAAGGGTTCCTTTGCTGTTGAGGCGTTGTGATTCGTTGGAGCCAGATTCACATGTTTACTCTTGGCGATAAATGCACGAGAGTTGCCTTGACTATTCAATATCTTCCAACAATCGGCGGGCAGGATTCAGATGGACCAGGTCAAGGCGATGAGAGTGTTTGTCCGCATATACGAGCGCAGCAGCTTCACCCTGGCCGCTGAAGACTTGAATATGCCCCGGGCCACGCTGACCCATACGCTCAATCAATTCGAAGCCTGGCTGGGTGTTCGTTTGTTGGAGCGCAGCACCCGCAAGGTGCGCCCGACCCTCGACGGCGAAGCCTACTACCCGCGCTGCGTGCAATTGCTGGCTGAACTTGAAGAGGCCGAACTGGCGTTTCGCGGTGTGGCGCCCAAAGGCAAGCTGAGGGTGGACTTGCATGGCACCCAGGCCCGGTACTTCGTGATTCCGGCGTTACCACAGTTCATGGCTCGCTACCCTGAAATAGAACTGTTCATCAGCGAGGCGGATCGTTTCGTCGACCTGATTGCCGAGGGCGTCGATTGCGTGCTGCGCTCCGGTACGCTGGCGGATTCGTCATTGATCGGCCGACGTGTCGCCAATCTCCGGCAGATCACCTGTGCCAGCCCCGGTTACCTGCGCCAGTACGGCGAGCCGAAGAGCCTCGATGACCTGAAACATCACCGGGCGGTGAATTACGTCTCGCGGACCACCGCCAAACTCTATCCGTTTGAGTTCATGGTCGATGGCGAACTCAAGGAGGTAGCGATCGGGGGGACGTTGTCGGTGTCCGGTGCCGAAATCTACGCCGCCTCGGCCATCGCCGGCATGGGCTTGATCCAATGTCCGCATTACCGAATGGAAGAACCGATCCGGCAAGGGCTGATCCAGGAAGTCCTCACCGCCACCCCGCCACCGTCCATGCCGGTGTCGGTGCTCTATCCCCACAACCGACACATGTCGCCACGGGTCCGCGTGTTCGTGGATTGGGTGGCGGAGGTGTTTGCGCAGGCGCGATGACCGAGTGGTGAGGGCGGTGCATGGGTTGGAGAGTTGAACTAATATTTTTCTGGGTGTGTATTGTGTGTATCTGGGTCTTTTTCGCAGCTAGAGTTTTCCGGCAGAGTTGTGAATAAGGCAAAGGTGATGCGAAGTCGGGAAATGATCAGGAAGATCGAAGAGGACGGTTGGTATCTGGTGGCAGTCAAGGGTAGCCATCATCCGTACAAGCATGCCATCAAGGCTGGAAGGGTGACGATCAAGCACCCTGACGCCGATCTGCCCAGAGGCACGATCAATAGCATATTGAAACAGGCGGGCCTGAAATGAAGCCCATGACCGATTACGAAATCCCCGATGGGGATGCATTGTTATCAGACCGGTTGCTGCGGTTGCTGGATCTGAAGGAAGGATTCGTCCACATGAAATTTCCGGTCGTTCTGCACAAGGATGCCGATTCCGACTACGGAGTGACGGTCCCGGATGTACCGGGTTGTTTCTCCGCAGGCAGTACTGTGAGCCAGGCATTCGAAAATGTGAAAGAGGCGCTCTCGTTGCACTATGAAGGCTTGATAGCCGACGGCGAACCGCTGCCGCAGATCCATGAAATCGACGATCATCTCGACGATCCGCAATACGCCGGGGGGATATGGGGGGTGGTTGAGTTTGATGTCACGCCCTATTTCGGAAAGTCAGTGCGGTTCAACGCCACGCTGCCCGAGCAATTGCTTGAGCGCATCGACCAAACCGTGCGACGGGACCAGCGTTATAGCTCGCGTTCGGGTTTTCTGGCGGCGGCGGCCTTGCGCGAACTTTCAGCCTGACCGAGGCGTCTGTGAAATGTTAGCGTCTGTCACCCGCCGTCCGAACAGAGAGCCTTTTCGATGACCTACACCGCTGCGCAAAACCGCTACGAGTCCATTCCTTACCGCCGCGTCGGTCGCAGCGGGCTGGTGCTGCCGGCGTTGTCGCTGGGGTTGTGGCACAACTTTGGCGACAGCACGCCCATCGACACCCTGCGTGCCTTGTTGCGCACGGCATTCGACCTGGGCATCAACCACTTCGACCTGGCCAACAACTACGGCCCGCCCTACGGCAGCGCCGAGATCAATTTCGGCCGGTTGCTGCGCGAAGATTTCCAGCAGTACCGCGATGAGTTGATCATCTCCAGCAAGGCCGGTTGGGACATGTGGCCGGGCCCCTACGGCCAGGGCGGTGGCTCGCGCAAATACGTGCTCGCCAGCCTCGACCAGAGCCTGCAACGCCTGGGGCTCGACTATGTGGATATCTTCTATTCCCACCGTTTCGACCCCGACACCCCACTGGAGGAAACCGCCAGCGCATTGGCCACTGCCGTACAGCAGGGCAAGGCGTTGTACATCGGCATTTCCTCGTATTCCGGGGTGAAGACCCGGGAAATGGCAGCGTTGCTCAAAGAGTGGAAAGTCCCGCTGCTGATCCACCAGCCGGCCTACAACCTGCTCAACCGCTGGGTGGAGAAAGACCTGCTGGACGCCACGGAGGAACTGGGCACTGGTGTGATCGCCTTCACTCCGCTGGCCCAAGGGCTGCTGACTGACAAATACCTGAAGGGCATTCCAGCGGACGCACGGGTCAATCGTCCGGGTGGTGGCTCGTTGCAGGCTGCGCATTTATCGGAGGAGAACATCGCCCACGTGCGCGCCCTCAATGAAATCGCCCAGCGACGTGGCCAAAGCCTGGCACAAATGGCCCTGGCCTGGACCCTGCGCGATCCACGAGTCACCTCCGCCCTGATTGGCGCCAGCCGCCCGGAGCAGATCATCGAGAACGTCGGGGCGCTGAAGAACCTGACCTTTAGTGCTGAAGAGCTGGCCGAGATCGATCGGTTTGCCCAGGAAGGCGGAATCAATCTTTGGGAAAAGCCTTCGTCGGCGGAATAACACAACCCCCTGTGGCGAGGGAGCAAGCTCCCTCGCCACAGGTAAGTGGTGCGTTCAGCGAAAAAACGGCACATCCCCCAACACCGTCGCCCGGTGCATCACTCGGCGGGCGGGGCGGTAGTCATCCACGGCAAAGTGCTGGGTGACGCGGTTGTCCCAGAACGCCACGTCGTTGACCTGCCAGCGCCAGCGCAGGGTGAACTCCGGGCGGGTGGAGTGGGCGAAGAGCAGTTTCAGGATCACCTCGCTTTCGGTTTCCGACAGCTCGTTGATCCGTGTCGTGAAGCCTTCATTGACGAACAGCGACCGTCGCCCGCTCTCCGGATGAGTGCGGATCACCGGATGGGACAGCGGTGGGTTTTTTCGCCGTGCCTCTTCCCAGCGCGCCAGGTCTTCGGCGGTGTTGCCAAACCGTTCCAAGGGAAAGGACCGGGTGAAATCATGGGTCGCTGTCAGGCCTTCCAGCAAGCGCTTCAACGGCGCCGACAAGGCTTCATAAGCCGCGATGCCACTGGCCCATAACGTATCGCCGCCAAATGCCGGCAGCAGTTTGGCGCTGAGCACCGCGCCCATGGCCGGCGTCGGGAGAAAGGTCACGTCGGTGTGCCACACGGCGTTGTCGCGCACATCGGTGACGGCAGTGTCGAGCACCAATACTTCGGGCTGCTCCGGTACGTTGGGGTAGATCGGGTGAATGTGCAGGTCGCCAAAATACGCGGCGAAACGCGCTTGTTGCGTTGGGTCGATCGGCTGGTCGCGAAAGAACAACACCTGATGCGTGAGCAGGGCCTGCTCAATGGTTGTGCGATGTTCCTGGCTCAGCGGCTGGCTGATATCGATCCCACTGATCTGAGCGCCGAGGGCAGTGCTCAATGGCGTAATGGTTGGGCGGTTCATCGCAATGTTCTCGGTCTGGGCGCCGAAGGGTCGGCGTGGTCATTGGGTATCAATGGGCCTGGCCGTGCCACGGCACCAGTTTGCGTTGCAGGGCGCGCAGGCCCATTTCCATGGCGAAAGCGATCAGTGCGATCACCAGGATTCCCAGCACCACCACGTCGGTAACCAGGAACTGCGCCGCTGACTGCACCATGAACCCCAGGCCGCTGGTGGCGGCGATCAGTTCGGCGGCCACCAGCGTCGACCAACCCACGCCCAGGCCAATGCGAATGCCGGTGAGGATGTCCGGCAAGGCACTGGGCACGATCACGTGGCGAATCAACTGGGCCCGGGTGGCGCCCAACGATTGCGCAGCGCGTAGCTTGGCCCGGTCGACAGTGCGCACACCGGTGGCGGTGGCGATGGCAATCGGGGCGAAGATCGCCAGGTAGATCAGCAGGACCTTCGACAACTCGCCGATGCCGCACCAGATCACGATCAACGGCAAGTACGCCAACGGCGGAATTGGCCGGTAGAACTCGATCAACGGGTCGAGCACGCCGCGAGCGATGCGGTTGGCGCCAATGGCAATGCCCACCGGCACTGCCGTCAGCACCGCGAACAACAGGCCCAGGCCGATGCGTTCAAGGCTGGCGGCCAGGTGCTGCCAGAGGGTCGAGTCCATGTAGCCGCTGGTCGCCAGCAGCCAACCTTTTTGCAGCACGGCAGACGGCGAGGGCAGGAACAGCGGTTCGATCAGGCCGCTGGCGGTGACGGCCCACCAGACCGCCAGCAGTGCGATCAGGGTCAAGCCGCTGATCCAGCGCGTACTCAGGTGGGGTCTCAAACCGCTGGCCTTGGGCTGGGTCGTCGTGTCACGGACCGTGGCTGGAATTTCGTAGCTGCTCATGCGCGCTCCTGGGGTCGAGTGGCGCTGCGTTGGGAGAACACCTTGGCAAGCACATGCTCGCGGGTTTCGATAAAGCGCGGGTCGGACTTGATCGACCGCGCCGATTCCCCGGCGCCGTAGCGCTGGCCGAAATCCAGGCTTAGACGCTCGACGATCTGCCCCGGATTGGGCGCCAGCAAAATCAAGTCGGTGGCGAGGAAGACCGCTTCTTCAATGTCATGGGTAATCAGGAATACCGGTTTGGCGGTGCGCTGCCAGACTTGCAGCAACAGTTCCTGCATCTGCTCGCGGGTGAAGGCGTCCAGCGCGCCGAACGGTTCGTCCATCAGCAGCACGCGAGGGTCGGCCGCCAATGCCCGGGCCAGGCCGACGCGTTGCTTCTGGCCGCCGGAGAGCTGCCAGACACGGCGGTGCTCGAAACCGGCCAGGTCCACCAAAGCAAGCATTTCCCGGGCGCGAGCCTCGCGTTTTTCCTTGGGGATGCCGGCCAGTTCCAGGCCGAACCCAACGTTTGCCAGCACGTCCTGCCACGGCAGCAGCGCATCGTCCTGGAACACCACGCCGCGTTCGGCGCCCGGGCCCTTGACCGGCCTGCCGTCGAGAGTGATCTGCCCGGCGCTGGGCTCGACGAACCCGGCAATCAGGTTCAACAGCGATGTCTTGCCACTGCCGGACGGGCCGAGGGCAACCAGCAATTGCTGGGGCCCCAGGGTCAGTGAAATATCCGCCAGCACAGGTTCCGCCGCGCCGGGGTACTGTGCGCTGATGCGCTCCAGCTGGAGCAAGGCCATTGCGTGTCTCCCTTTTTTCGCTCAACGAGCAATGTATTTGGCGCTGACGTAAGGCGCGTAGTCCGGCAGCACGGCGTCGACCTTGCCTTGCTCCTTGAGGAACGCTGCGGTGTCGGTGATGGCTTGGGTGGTCGGTGCGCCGAGGCTCACGACCTGATCGGCCGCCAGGGGAAAGACGTTGCCTTGCAGCAACAGCGGGATATCGCTGGCCTTGGCGCCGGAGAGCTTCACCAGTTTGTCGACATTGGATGCATCGGCCAGCCAGGCTTGTGGGTCCTTGCGGTATTGGGCGTAGGCATCCAGGGTCACTTTGGCGAAGGCTGTGACAATTTCAGGGTGCTTCTGGGCGAAGTCCTTGCGCACAATCCAGGCGTCGAAGGTCGGGGCGCCGAACTTGGCCAGTTCCGCCGAGGTGATCAGGACCTTGCCATTTTCCTTGGCTACGCCCAGGGCCGGGTCCCAGACGTAGGTGGCGTCGATGTCACCGCGCTTCCAGGCGGCGATGATGGCCGGTGGCGCCAGGTTGAGTACGGTGACTTTCGACGGGTCGATGTTCCAGTGCTTCAACGCGGCGAGCAGGCTGTAGTGCCCGGTGGACACGAATGGCACGGCGATTTTCTTGCCGATCAGGTCTTGTGGGGAGTTGATGCCCGAACCGTCACGAACCACCAAGGCTTCGGCGGCGCCGATCTGGGTGGCGATGAGGAAGGTTTCCACCGGAACCTTGCGGGTGATGGCCGCCGTCAATGGGCTGGAACCGAGGTAGCCGATCTGCACGTCGCCCGAGGCGATGGCGGTGATGACATCGGCGCCGTTATCGAACTTGCGCCAGTCGATCTTGGCTTGGGTGGCTTTTTCATAGGCGCCATCGGCCTGGGCGACCTTGGCCGGGTCGACGGTGGTTTGGTAGGCGACGGTCAGGTCGGCTGCCTGGACAAAAAAGCTGGTGACGGCCAGGGAGGCGGCCGCGAGAAGGCGAAGGGGGAAACGCAAAGACATGGGAAAGCTCCTCAACAGGCCGCCGGATGTTCGGCGTTGAAGGAGACTAAATGATCTAAGAATTGGAAAATAAATAACTTTTTCGAATGAGCTTATTTTCGAAAAAATCTATTGAAGATGGCTAAGCCCCCCGTGGCGAGGGAGCTTGCTCCCGCTGGACTGCGCAGCAGGCCCCATTTTTACGACTGCTGCGCAGCCGAGCGGGAGCAAGCTCCCTCGCCACAAGAGCATCCCCGTCAAAGAAGGATGATCAGTTACTGATCGCCAAAATGCTCGCCTGATACGAACCCACGAACACATCGAAATCGCCGACCTCGTTCTGTTCCAGCTCAGCTTGCTGGACCAGCGACTCGCGCGCGGCGTCTTCGAAGGCCGCCTGCTCCTGGGCGGGCAACGGCTCGGCGCGGAAGAACTCGGCGTGGGCTTTGCTTTGGCGCAGGGAGAACTGGGCAAAGCTTTCCTGATGTTCGGCCATGGCGGCCAGCACCTGGGCGGAGGGCGTCAGGGACGGGTCGCGGACTTTCGCCAGTTGTGCGTCCAGCGCCTGGCGGTGGGCATCGCCACCTTGGCTCTGGTCGAGCAGCGAGGCCAACGGTGCGATTTTTTCCAGCAATTCGACGGCCCAGGCCTGCATGTCCACCGCTTGACCCTGGCGCTGCAATTGCAGGCCAGGCTTGCGGCCTTCCTTGACCACGGTCAGGAAGTTGCTCGTGGCGTTGCCGCATTCGTTGTTTTCCAACTGCGGGCTGTCATTGAGGCCGCAATACAGCAGGAACGCATCGAGGAATCGCGACTCGGTGAGGTCGATGCCCATCGGCAGGAACGGGTTGATGTCCAGGCAACGCACTTCGACGTACTGGATACCCCGGGCCATCAAGGCCTGGATCGGCCGCTCGCCGGTGTAGGTCACGCGTTTGGGGCGGATGTTGGAGTAGTACTCGTTTTCGATCTGCAGGATGTTGGTATTGAGCTGCACCCACTCGCCGTTCTGGTGAGTGCCGACTTCGACGTACGGCGCATAAGGCGTCGCCACCGCTTTGCGCAGGCTGTCGGTGTAGCTGGCCAGGTCGTTGTAGCAAGGCGTGAGGCCGGCCTGGGCGTTGCTCTGGTAACCCAGGTCGCTCATGCGCAGGCTGGTGGCGTAGGGCAGGTACAGGGTGTCCGGGTCCAGTTGCTCCAACTGGTGCGGGCGACCCCGCAGGAAACCGGCGTCCAGGGCCGGCGAGGCACCGAACAGGTACATCAGCAACCAGCTGTAGCGGCGGAAATTGCGGATCAGCGCGATGTAGGCCGACGACTGGAAATCACGGTCGCTGGCCTCGACGCCTTCGGCCTGCCGGAGCAGGGGCCAGAGCTTTTCAGGCAGAGAAAAGTTGTAGTGGATCCCGGCAATGCATTGCATGGTCTTGCCGTAGCGCAGGGCCAGGCCCTTGCGATAGACGTACTTGAGACGACCGATGTTCGAGGTGCCGTAATACGCGATCGGGATATTCTCTTCCGCCGGCAGTGGGCACGGCATCGAAGGGCTCCACAGGTACTCGTCGCCGAGCTTGCTGTAGGCAAACCGATGGATCTTGTCGAGGCTGCGCAGGGTATCGGCGGGTTTGGTCAGGGCTGGCGTGATGAACTCCAGCAGCGACTCGGAATAGTCGGTAGTGATCTGTTCGTTGGTCAACGCCGAGCCCAGGGCCTTGGGATGCGGGGTCTGCGCCAAATGCCCATCGCCAGTGACGCGCAGGCATTCGCGCTCGATGCCGTGCAGGCACTGTTCGAGCAGGGAGAGGTTGGCGCGCTCGCCGAGCAGGGCCAGGCGGCGGTTTAAAAGGTCGCTCAAGTTGAATTCCTTCACGCGTCAGTCGCCCCAATATGGGGGTGGGCAAGACGGTCTACAAGGGTGAAGTTGAAACTGGCGTTTTCGCCTGGTTTTCGTGCCAAAAGCTAGCCACCGCAACCCCACTGTGGGAGCGAGCTTGCTCGCGATGGCGGTGGATCAGCAACGTTGATCTTGACTGACCCTGCGCTATCGCGAGCAAGCCCGCTCCCACAGGAAAGCCCGACACCGCATTTCGTGGCGTCGAAATTAACTCAAATCGATGACCGGGAGCTATAGGACAGCGAACGTGCCTTGCGCTTTTGCGACCAGTTTGTCGCCTTGCATCACCTCGGCTTCGACCACCAGCGTGCGCCGGCCGGGGTGGATGACCCGGGCGGTGCACAACACGTCGCCGTCGGACACGGCGCGGATGTAGTTGATCTTGCATTCGATGGTCGCGCTCTGCTGGTCAAAGCCGTGGACACTGGAACAGGCCAGCCCCATGGCGATGTCCACCAGGCTGAACAGCGCGCCGCCGTGCAGCTTGCCGCCGCGATTGCGCAGCGGCGGCTCAAGGCTCAGGGCGACTTGCGCCACCCCGTCCCCAAGGCTGTGCAGACGGCAGCCGAGCAGCTTGAAAAAAGCGCTCTCCACCAACCCGGCTGGCACGTCCATCAGCGTTTCTTCAACTGCTTGGCGTTGGCGAACAACGAGGCCATGGCGTTATTCGCCGGGGCCGCAGCCGTGGTTTCCTTGCGCGGCGCGGTGTTCTGCGACTGGCGCGGGGTCGAGCCAGGGCGAGCGCCACGGGCACCGTCGACTTTCTCGCCCGGCGTGTCGCTCATGCGCATCGACAGGCCAACGCGTTTGCGCGGGATGTCGACTTCCATGACCTTCACTTTCACCACATCACCGGCCTTCACGGCCTCGCGCGGGTCCTTGATGAACTTCTCCGACAGCGCCGAGATGTGTACCAGGCCGTCCTGGTGCACGCCGATGTCGACGAAGGCGCCGAAGTTGGTGACGTTGGTTACCACGCCTTCGAGGATCATGCCCGGTTGCAGGTCCTTGAGGTCTTCGACGCCGTCCTGGAACTCGGCGGTCTTGAACTCGGGGCGCGGGTCGCGGCCCGGTTTTTCCAGTTCCTGGAGGATGTCGGTGACAGTGGGCAGGCCGAAGGTTTCGTCGGTGAATTTCTTCGGGTCCAGGCGCTTGAGGAACGCGGCGTCGCCGATCAGCGAACGGATGTCGCGGTCGGTCTGGGCGGCGATGCGTTGTACCAGCGGGTAGGCTTCAGGGTGGACAGCGGAGGAGTCCAGCGGGTTATCGCCGTTCATCACCCGCAGGAAGCCGGCGGCCTGTTCGAAGGTCTTTTCACCCAGGCGCGGCACTTTCTTCAACGCGGCGCGGGTCTTGAACGCGCCGTGTTCGTCACGGTGGGTGACGATGTTCTGCGCCAGCGTGGCGTTCAGGCCGGAGATCCGCGCCAGCAGCGCCACCGAAGCGGTGTTCACGTCCACGCCCACGGCGTTCACGCAATCTTCCACCACCGCATCCAGGCCGCGCGCCAGTTTCAGTTGAGAAACGTCGTGCTGGTACTGGCCGACACCGATGGATTTGGGGTCGATCTTTACCAACTCCGCCAATGGGTCTTGCAGGCGACGGGCGATGGACACCGCGCCACGGATCGACACGTCCAGGTCCGGGAACTCCTTGGAGGCCAGTTCCGACGCCGAATAAACCGAAGCGCCGGCTTCGGAAACCATCACCTTGGTCATTTTCATGGCCGGGTATTTCTTGATCAGCTCGGCGGCCAGCTTGTCGGTCTCGCGGCTGGCGGTGCCGTTGCCGATGGCGATCAGGTCCACCGAATGCTTGGCACACAGGGCGGCGAGCACGGCGAGGGTCTGGTCCCATTTGTTGTGCGGCACGTGCGGGTAGACCGTGGCGTGGTCCAGCAGCTTGCCGGTGGAGTCCACCACCGCGACCTTGCAGCCGGTGCGCAGGCCCGGGTCCAGGCCCAGGGTGGCGCGGGGGCCGGCCGGTGCGGCCAGCAGCAGGTCATGCAGGTTGTGGGCGAACACGTTGATCGCCTCGGTCTCGGCGTTATCGCGCAACTCGCCCAGCAGGTCGGTTTCCAGGTGGGTGTAGAGCTTGACCTTCCAAGTCCAGCGCACCACTTCGGCCAGCCATTTGTCGGCGGCGCGGTTCTGGTTCTGGATGCCGAATTGCTGGCCGATCATGCCTTCGCACGGATGCATGGTGCCTGGCAGTTCATCGCCGACCTTCAGTGCGGAGCTGAGGATGCCTTCGTTGCGACCCCGGAAAATCGCCAGGGCGCGGTGGGACGGCATGCTCTTGAGTGGTTCGTCGTGTTCGAAGTAGTCGCGGAACTTCGCGCCTTCCTCTTCCTTGCCAGCGATCACCCGGGCGCTGAGGGTGGCTTCCTGCTTGAGGTAGTTGCGCAGTTTTTCCAGCAGGTTGGCGTCTTCGGCGAAGCGCTCCATGAGGATGTACTTGGCGCCTTCCAGCGCCGCCTTCACGTCCGCCACGCCTTTTTCGGCGTCGACGAAGCGCGCGGCTTCGGTTTCCGGGGCCAGGGTCGGGTCGTTGAACAGGCCGTCGGCCAGCTCGCCGAGGCCGGCTTCCAGGGCGATCTGGCCCTTGGTGCGGCGCTTTTGCTTGTAGGGCAGGTACAAGTCTTCGAGACGAGTCTTGGTGTCGGCCAGCTTGATGTCGCGCTCGAGTTGCGGGGTCAGCTTGCCCTGCTCCTGGATGCTGGCCAGGATACTGATGCGCCGTTCGTCGAGTTCTCGCAGGTAGCGCAGGCGTTCTTCCAGATGCCGCAATTGAGTGTCATCGAGGCTGCCGGTCACTTCTTTCCGGTAACGGGCGATGAAAGGCACCGTGGAGCCTTCATCGAGTAGCGCGACGGCCGCTTCGACCTGTTGTGGGCGTACACCGAGTTCCTCGGCGATGCGGCTGTTGATGCTGTCCATAAAACCACCTGACAAATTGTGAAATCAGGCTCGCCACCGCAGAAGCAGGGCTCGGCGAGACTGGTTGAGCGGCCTGGCATGCGCCGCTGCCTGGGTCAAAAGGCTGCCTGTTGACCCGCGAAATTCAAAAAGTTGCCTTGCCAAGGCTGAAAAAATGGCACGCCGGCTCACGATCCGACATTCCCTGGCACAAAAGGCCGCGCATTATAACCAGCGTTCTGTCCTGAGGGGGGGACATGGTCTGTAGGCTTGATACCCGGATTTGTGGTGATAGAGGAAAAATCTGCTAACAATGCACACGGTGCGTATAACGGCAGCTAGGCCATAATGCGCGCCGAGATCAAAGGAGCTTCCTATGAGCAGCACTGCACAAACTGCTGAAGGCGAAAAAATTCTTATTGTTGACGACGATCCGGGGCTGAGCAGCTTGCTGGAACGCTTTTTCGTCAGCAAGGGCTACCGCGCCCGCACCGTACCGAATACCGAGCAAATGGATCGGTTGCTGGCCCGTGAAGTGTTCAACCTGGTCGTACTCGACCTGATGCTGCCCGGTGAAGACGGCCTGACCGCCTGCCGCCGCTTGCGCGGCGCCAACAACCAGATCCCGATCATCATGCTCACCGCCAAGGGCGACGAGCTTAGCCGTATCAAGGGCCTTGAACTGGGCGCCGACGATTACCTGGCCAAGCCGTTCAACCCCGACGAGCTGATGGCCCGCGTCAAGGCGGTGCTGCGTCGCCAGTCGGCGCCGGTGCCTGGCGCGCCGGGCAGCGAAGACGAAAGCGTGACCTTCGGCGACTACGAACTGTCCCTGGCCACCCGTGAGCTCAAGCGCGGCGATGAGATCCACATGCTCACCACCGGCGAGTTCGCCGTGCTCAAGGCCCTGGTGATGAACGCCCGCCAGCCGCTGACCCGCGACAAACTGATGAACCTGGCCCGTGGTCGTGAATGGGATGCGCTGGAGCGCTCCATTGACGTGCAGATTTCCCGTCTGCGCCGGATGATCGAACCCGATCCTTCCAAGCCGCGGTACATCCAGACCGTCTGGGGCGTGGGTTACGTGTTCGTACCGGATGGCGCCGCCAGCAAGTGATCGGCGATTTGTAGGAGCGGGTGGCCTGGCCGGTTGAAATGTCTTCTTCCAGGCGACTCGCGGTCTGTCATTGTGCGAGCATCGCTCGCTCCTGCAAGTGTGTAGCGGTTATTCATGAAAACCCCCGTTTGGTTCCCCCAGAGTTTCTTCTCCCGCACCCTCTGGCTGGTGCTGATCGTCGTGCTCTTCTCCAAGGCACTGACGTTGGTGTACCTGCTGATGAACGAAGACGTGCTCGTGGACCGGCAGTACAGCCACGGCGTTGCCTTGACCCTGCGGGCCTATTGGGCGGCGGACGAAACCAACCGGGCGAAAATTGCCGAGGCGGCGACGCTGATCCGTGTCGTCGGTGCCGGCGTGCCGGAGGGCGAGCAGCATTGGCCCTACAGCGAGATCTATCAACGCCAGATGCAGGCCGAACTGGGCGCCGATACCGAGGTGCGATTGCGCATGCACTCGCCGCCGGCGCTTTGGGTCCGGGCTCCAAGCCTGGGGGATGGCTGGCTGAAAGTGCCGTTGTACCCGCATCCGTTGCGCGGCCAGAAAATCTGGAACGTGCTCGGCTGGTTCCTGGCCATCGGCCTGCTGTCGACGGCATCGGCGTGGATCTTCGTCAGCCAGCTCAACCAACCGTTGAAACGCCTGGTCTACGCCGCCCGCCAACTGGGCCAGGGGCGCAGCGTGCGGCTGCCCATCAGCGATACGCCCAGCGAGATGACCGAGGTCTACCGCGCCTTCAACCAGATGGCCGAGGATGTGGAACAGGCCGGGCGCGAGCGTGAGTTGATGCTCGCGGGTGTCTCCCATGACTTGCGTACGCCGCTGACCCGGCTGCGGTTGTCGCTGGAGTTGATGGGCGAGCACACCGACTTGACCGACGAGATGGTCCGCGACATCGAGGACATGGACGCGATTCTCGACCAGTTCCTGGCGTTCATTCGCGACGGTCGTGACGAGTCTGTGGAAGAGGTGGACCTCAGTGAATTGGTGCGGGAGGTGGCTGCGCCCTATAACCAGAATGACGAAAAAGTGCACCTGCGCCTGGAGCCGATCCAGCCCTTCCCCCTGCGCCGGGTGTCGATGAAGCGCTTGTTGAACAACCTGATTGGCAATGCGCTGAACCACGCTGGCACCGGCGTCGAGGTCGCGGCCTATGTCTCCGGTGACACCAGCGCGCCTTACGTGGTGCTGAGCGTCATGGACCGAGGTGCCGGCATCGATCCCTCTGAGCTGGAAGCCATTTTCAACCCGTTCACTCGCGGCGATCGCGCCCGGGGCGGGAAGGGCACGGGGCTGGGCCTGGCCATCGTCAAGCGCATCGCCTCGATGCACGGCGGCAACGTCGAGTTGCGCAATCGCGCCGGTGGTGGGCTGGAGGCTCGGGTGCGGTTGCCGTTGGGGCTGATGCTGCCAAGGGATGCGGTATAGGGGCAGCTGCAAGTCGCGAGCTTCAAGCTGCAAGTTGAACCGGCTTGGCTTAAAGCTTGAAGCTGCTCTTCTAGCCCTTTCCTTTGGTCCGGGTCATGTTCGGCCCGCCATTCTTTTCCAGGTGTTCGATGATGATCCCTGCCACGTTCTTGCTTGTAGTGGTCTCGATTCCTTCCAGGCCTGGCGAGGAGTTGACCTCCATCACCAGCGGCCCGTGATTGGAGCGCAGGATATCCACGCCGGCCACGGCCAAACCCATGACTTTCGCGGCCCGCAGGGCGGTCATGCGTTCTTCCGGGGTAATCTTGATCAGGCTGGCACTGCCGCCGCGATGGAGGTTGGAGCGGAACTCTCCGGGCTTGGCCTGGCGTTTCATCGAGGCAATCACTTTGTCGCCGACGACGAAGCAGCGAATGTCGGCGCCACCGGCTTCCTTGATGTATTCCTGGACCATGATGTTCTGCTTCAGGCCCATGAATGCCTCGATCACCGACTCCGCCGCGGTCGCGGTTTCACACAAGACCACGCCGATGCCCTGGGTGCCTTCCAGCACCTTGATCACCAGTGGTGCGCCGTTGACCATCGCGATCAGGTCGGGAATGTCGTCGGGGGAGTGGGCAAAACCGGTGACCGGCAGGCCGATCCCGCGTCGTGACAGCAGTTGCAGCGAGCGCAGCTTGTCCCGGGAGCGGGCGATGGCCACCGACTCGTTGAGGGGAAACACCCCCATCATTTCGAACTGGCGCAACACGGCGCAGCCATAGAACGTCACCGATGCGCCGATGCGCGGGATCACCGCGTCGAACCCTTCCAGCGGCTTGCCACGGTAGTGGATCTGAGGCTTGTGGCTGGCGATGTTCATGTAGGCGCGCAGGGTGTCGATCACCACCATTTCATGGCCTCGTTCGGTCCCGGCTTCAACCAGACGACGAGTGGAATACAGACGCGGATTACGCGACAGCACAGCGATCTTCATGCAACACCTGTGGCAGAGGTAGTGGACACCGGGAATGCCGGCTTGTCTTGAACGTATTTGATACCCGGATTGACCACCAGTTGGCCGTCGATCAAGGCTTTGGAACCCAGTAACAGGCGGTATCGCATGGACTTGCGGCAGGCAAGGGTGAACTCGACCCGCCAGATCCGATCACCCAGTGCCAACGTGGTGCTGATCACGTAGCGGACCTGAGCGTGGCCGTTGGAGCTTTTTATTGTCTTGCGGGCCACCAGGGGGGCTTCGCAGCGGCGATGGCGCAATTGCACGACCGTACCGAGGTGGGCAGTGAAGCGCACCCACTTTTCGCCATCGCGCTCAAATGGCTCGATGTCTGTGGCATGCAGGCTGGAGGTGCTGGCGCCGGTGTCGATTTTTGCCCGCAGGCCCACGACTCCCAGATCCGGGAGCGCCACCCACTCGCGCAGACCGACAACGGTCAAATGGTCAAAAGTCTTCAATAAAAAAAACCTGCGATCAGTACATCGGATCGTGGACTCCGCGAATCGCGGTATTCACGCAGAATAATCACAAAATGGCGACAGTTATCTACGCGCTTGTTTGTGCTTGTAACCGATTTCTAGCCAAGCCATGCATGTGGAGGCGATTTGGCGGACATTCTATCCGTCGGCCCGGATTCGTGCGCTCGACAAAAACGGTAGTACAGTTCCGGCAATTGGCAGAAAAGAGGAATGGCAGTGGCACAAAAAAAGGAAGAGGACGACAAGGTCCGTCTCGATAAATGGTTGTGGGCGGCGCGATTCTACAAGACGCGGGCCCTGGCCAAGACCGCCATCGAGAGCGGCAAGGTTCATCACCGCGGAGAACGTTGCAAGCCGGGCAAGGAGCCACGCGTTGGCGATGAATTTGTCATTCGCACCGGCTTCGATGAAAAGACCGTGGTGGTCGAAGCTTTGTCGATCGTGCGTCGCGGCGCACCTGAAGCGCAGGCGCTGTATCGTGAGACCGAAGCCAGCATCGCCAAGCGCGAAGCCGCCGCCGCGCAACGCAAGGCCGGCGCCCTGGGGGTCAGCACCGATGGCAAGCCGAGCAAGAAGCAGCGCCGGGACCTGTTCAAATTTCATGGCAGCAATAACGAATAAAAAGGCTGGCGCAAGGCCCGTGGCGAGGGAGCTTGCTCCCGCTGGGCTGCGTAGCGGCCCCGAAATCTGACGGTCGCTGCGCAACCGAGCGGGAGCAAGCTCCCTCGCCACAATGACAATTCGGATTGAGTCATCGGTCTCTTCCCGTCAGGCAAACCCAAGCCTTGCTTGGAACCCACCGGCAATGCCCATAAAATGCCCGCCATCATTTGTCATCATCTCAGATACCAGACCCTATGACTGATTTACCGGATACCGACTACACCCAACGTTTCATCTTCGATGACAGCGACGCCCGTGGCGAGCTGGTGGCGTTGGAGCGTAGCTACGCCGAAGTCCTCGCCAAGCACCCCTATCCGGAGCCGGTCGCACAACTGCTCGGCGAGCTGATGGCGGCTGCGGCGTTGCTGGTGGGCACCTTGAAGTTCGATGGCTTGCTGATTCTCCAGGCGCGTTCCGAAGGTCCGGTCCCGCTGCTGATGATCGAGTGCTCCAGCGAGCGCGAGATCCGCGGCTTGGCCCGTTATCACGCCGAGCAGATCGCGCCCGACGCGACCCTGGCCGACATGATGCCCAACGGCGTGCTGGCCCTGACGGTGGACCCTACCCATGGCAAGCGCTACCAGGGCATCGTCGATCTCGATGGCGTGACCCTGGCTGAATGCTTCACCAACTACTTCGTCATGTCCCAGCAGACCAATACCCGCTTCTGGCTCTACGCCGACGGGCGGCGTGCCCGCGGTTTGCTGTTGCAACAACTGCCTGCCGATCGCCTGCGTGACCCGGAAGAGCGCGACGCCAGTTGGCAGCACGTCACCGCTCTGGCCAGCACCCTGAGCGCCGATGAGCTGTTGAGCCTGGACAACGAAACCGTGCTGCATCGCCTCTATCACGAGGAGCAGGTACGCTTGTTCGACGGACAACCGTTGCGCTTCCAATGCAGCTGCTCTCGTGAACGTTCTGCCAATGCGCTGGTCAGTCTGGGTCTGGAAGATGCGCAGCAACTGGTGATCGAGCATGGCGGTGCCATCGAGATCGATTGCCAGTTTTGCAACGAGCGCTACCTGTTCGACGCGGCGGACATTGCGCAATTGTTCGCCGGTGCGGGTGTCGACACACCGTCAGATACTCGTCACTAAAACGGTTCAGCGCAGGTAAATCTCCTGGCAAACGCCGGATTTACGCCGTACTGACGGGAGGGCCCTACTCTTTTTGGGGTTTTCTGGCATAATCCGGCCCACTTTTTTCGGGTAGTAGTGCGCGACTTCCTACTACAAAACGTTTGGAGCACTCGGCCATGGGCCGACGGGGAATCTCATGACGCAAGCCAATAACGCCGTGTACACCGATCTGAGTGTCGATGATCTGGTCAAAGAAGCCCTGAATCGCGGTGAAGGCGAGCTTGCCGATACTGGCGCGCTGGTTGTTCGTACCGGTCATCGTACCGGTCGCTCGCCAGTCGACCGTTTCATCGTGGAAGAGCCAACCACCCAGGACGCCATCGCCTGGGGCCCGATCAACCGCAAGTTCCCGGCCGACAAGTTCGATGCCTTGTGGAACCGCGTTGAAGCCTACCTGGGCGAGCGCGAGCGTTTTGTCTCCCATGTGCATGTAGGTTCCGATCCTGCGCACTACCTGCCGGTCAAGATGACCACCGAGACGGCCTGGCACAATCTGTTCGGTCGCTGCCTGTTCATCAACCCCGAGCAGTACAACGCCGGCGGCAAGGATGAGTGGCAGATCCTCAACGCGCCGAACTTCGTCTGCGAGCCTGAGCGCGACGGCACCAACTCCGACGGTACCGTGATCATCAATTTCGCGGCCAAGAAAGTGCTGATCGCCGGCATGCGTTACGCCGGTGAGATGAAAAAAGCCCTGTTCTCCGTGCAGAACTTCCTGCTGCCAGCGGTCGATGTGCTGCCGATGCACTGCGCTGCCAACATGGGCGAAGAGGGCGACGTGACCCTGTTCTTCGGTCTGTCGGGCACTGGCAAGACCACCCTGTCTGCCGATGAAAGCCGTTACCTGATCGGCGACGACGAGCACGGCTGGGGCGTGGGCGTGGTCTTCAACATCGAAGGCGGTTGCTACGCCAAGTGCATCGACCTGTCCGAGAAGAACGAGCCGGTTATCTGGAAAGCCATCCAGCACGGCGCCGTGCTGGAAAACGTCGTCCTGGACCCAATCACCAAGAAAGCCGACTACGCCGACGACAGCCTGACCCAGAACAGCCGCGCCGCCTACCCGCGTGAGCTGATCGAAAAACGCGCACCGAAAAACCTCGGTGGCGAGCCCAACGCCGTCATCTTCCTGACCTGCGACCTGACCGGCGTACTGCCGCCAGTGTCGATCCTCAGCGAAGAACAAGCCGCCTACCACTTCCTGTCCGGCTACACCGCACTGGTGGGCTCGACCGAAATGGGTTCGGGCAGCGGCATCAAGTCGACCTTCTCCACTTGCTTCGGCGCTCCGTTCTTCCCGCGTCCGGCCGGTGAGTACGCTGAGCTGCTGATCAAGCGTATCCGCGGCTTCGGCTCCAAGGTCTACCTGGTCAACACGGGCTGGACTGGCGGCGGCTATGGCGTCGGCAAGCGCTTCAACATCCCGACCACCCGTGCGGTGATCGCGGCGATCCAGAGCGGCGCGCTGATCGGTGCTGAAACCGAACACCTGGACATCATCAACCTGGACGTGCCGCTGGCTGTTCCGGGCGTCGAGACTGGCCTGTTGAACCCACGCAACACCTGGGCCGACAAAGCTGCCTACGACGAAGCGGCCAAGGCCTTGGCCGGGTTGTTCACCGAGAACTTCAAGAAGTTCGACGTGAGCGACGCGATCAAGGCTGCTGGTCCGCAGCTGTAAGGCTCGGTTAGCAGATGAAAAAGCCGCCCTCTTCAGGGCGGCTTTTTTGTGGGCGGCTTGTCTTACCAGCTAGGCGTTTTCCACTTCCTGCGTATCCCATCGTTGTGCCTTGATGGCCTTGTAGAGCATGCCGATGGTCAACGGCATCTTATTGCCACGGCCCTTGGCCCTGCGCTTTTGAAACACATCAAAGCCTTCCGGCTGGAAGTAGCGGTAAGCGTCATAGTCGACGAGATCGATGGCGAACCGCTCCTCCAAGGCTTCTATCAGCTGCCGGGCATCCGCGCCATCGCAGCCCAGATCGAAATTGATTGCCGTGCCCAGGCGAATGGTCTTGTGCTCGGGCAAGCCGATTTCTTCGTGGAGCAGTTCCATGAGTTGGCGCATGACCGGGTCGTCGGGGAAGTCTGGGCTAAGGCGCATGGTGAAATGTCCGGGCTGAAGGGGGGGTGTCTATCGGGGTGAAAGTCTAGGGCGAATCGTTGCCCATTGGAAAAAGAAGAAAAGTCTCACAACAGTCTCGGAACCGTCTGGTAAGGGGGCTTTTGGTTGCTCGGTATGGTTTGCCACGCCCTTCAATGGGGGTAATGCTGTTCACTTAAGGCCATCGACAAACCCGTGGCGAGGGAGCTTGCTCCCGCTGGGCTGCGAAGCGGCCCCTAAACCTGCCAAACGCGCAGCATCAGACACACCGCCCCCGCCGGTTTACGACTGCTTCGCAGCCGAGCGGGAGCAAGCTCCCTCGCCACAGGTCCATCATTTTCTTAAGTGAACAGCATTACCCTTCGAGGGCGTTTTTTTATGGACGGCTAATTAACGCAACCGCTGCCGCACAACCTCCAGCAACTCGCTGCCATCTTGAGTCAGCAGATAAAGCGCATGAACGATGTTGGGAATGTCTTTCACATCGGCATGTTTGAAGCATAGGCAGTGAAGGGTTTCGAGCAGGTCGCTGGACGCGCGGATTCGTTGGGCGGCGGCGTCGCAGAGGTCGTGGAGGTTGGCCTCGGTGTCGATGGCCAGAATCGGTGTGCTGTTGAGTCGCTGGTATCGATCGATGGGCGGAGTATCCGTATGCATTTGAGCCCTCTTCAGTACGATTTTCAATCGCGCCGAAACTATAGAGGGCTCCTTCCAGGCACCGCAATAGGACCTGGAAGGACAGCTTGTGTAGGACGTTTACCAGCGTCTGACGCTTGGATGAAATGTTTGCTCCAGAGCTAGCTGACCCGTCTTCATTTCCCATTCACCGTCTGGCCGATCCTACAAACTCGCTGTAGGGAAGGCTTAGGATGCGGCAGGCCATTTCCGACAGGCTAGTCATCTCGCCGTTACAGGAGCTGATGAAATAACAAGCGGTGGAAGCGAGCTCCACGTCGATGGTGCAGTACTTTAATCCGCTATGGGGGCGGGGACTCGTCGTGAGGCCGCCTCCAGATCCATCAACCCCCTGCCATAGGCCTCACTGTTGGCATAGATGCCCGTGCGGTTGGCTGTCGCCAGCAGATGCTCGCGCACCTGTTGCGGGTTGAGTTGCGGGTAAAGGCTTTGCAGCGCAGCCAGTGCGCCACTGACCAAGGCTGCGGCTGGAGACGTGCCGGCGGTTTGCACGTAACGACCCTCCTTGCCCACCGTGAGCAAGCCTGCCTGCGCCCCGGAGTCGCCGCCAGGTACGGCGATGCACCAGGCGGCTGCAACGCCGCAATAGTTGGATTTGCCATTGATCGCGCTGCCGTCGTTTTTCAGCGCAACCACCGCGAGCCACCCTTTTTCCAGTTCAGGCAAGGCCACCGGCAGCCCCGGTTCGGCCAAAGGCTCACGCTTGAGTTCGTTACCTGTCGGGAAGACGAACACAGCACCGTCCGCGACCAGTTTTCGAGCAACGGCCAGAGAGTCGGGCATGACCTGGTTGTAGCGCGCCTCATTGATTTCGGTGGCGGGGATGGCGTTGGCCCACGAGTTGTTGAACAGGCGGGCGCCCTTGTCGAAGCCGCTTTGCCAGGATTGTGCGATTTCGCTGTCAAAGAAAAACGGCTCGTTGTCGTCGCCGAAACGAAAGGGGATCAACCGAGCGTTGAATGCGATGCCATGCATGCCCTGGTCGTCCTTGTTGGCGGCGAGTATGCCGGCCATTTGCGTGCCGTGGCCGATGCGGTCAATCGTGCCTGGACGGTTTTCGACGTAATCGAATCCGGGATCGCTCAGCCGGCCTTCGAACTCCTTCAGGCGGGTGTCGAGCCCCGAATCGATCAGTGCAACCACCACATCCTGTCCGGTGCCGCCACGGGCGTATAACGCCGAAGCCTTGATGACGGCAAGGCCCCGCTGAGCGTGATACTCCGGTGTTTCGAACACGGCCGGTTCCACGCCGGAGGGTTCAGCGATGGTCAGGCAGCCGGCCAGCAGTGAGGCGGATGCTATCGCCAGGGCGCGTAGCACGGGAAACAGGTGTGGCATGGTTCGATCCTTGAATAGAGTCTTGAGCGTCAGGCTTCCTGGTCTTGCTCATGAGTTGACGGCGCACCTTAACCCGCAAACGGAGGGGGAACGAGGCATCAAAGTGCCCGGATTTGTATCACCTCGTGGCAAAGCAATCGGATGTTGAGGCTGTATCATCCGGTATCGTTTTTTACCCCGACCTTTTCTCGACGCGCTGCGCTGTCCCGCTAGTCTTTGGGTCTCGCAGCAGTCAAAGGAGCGACCGCTTATGCACAGCACCCTGGAACAGGTTTTCGGTTATCCACAGTTTCGCCCCGGTCAGGAAACGGCCATCAGCGCAGTCCTGGCCGGTCGGTCGGCGGCGGCCATTTTTCCCACCGGTTCCGGCAAGTCCCTGTGTTATCAGTTGCCAGCCCTGCTGTTGCCGCACCTGACCCTGGTGGTTTCACCATTGCTGGCGCTGATGCAGGATCAGTTGGCGTTCCTGCAACGCCACGGCATCGCGTCGGCCAGTATCGATTCGGCCCAGAGCCGTGACGACGCCAACGACGCCATGGCGCGGGCCCGTTCGGGCGAGTTGAAGATCCTGATGATTTCCGTGGAGCGGCTGAAGAACGAGCGTTTTCGCAACTTTCTGCAGCAGGTGCCGATCTCGTTGCTGGTGGTGGACGAGGCCCACTGTATTTCAGAGTGGGGGCATAACTTTCGTCCGGACTACCTCAAGCTTCCCGATTATCAGCGCCAGTTCCATATTCCCCAAGTGTTGCTGTTGACGGCCACCGCGACACCCAAGGTCATCGCCGACATGCAGGCGAAGTTCGCCATCGCCGCCGAGGATGTGGTGACGACCGGTTTCTACCGGCCCAACCTCAACTTGCTGGTCGAACCCGTGCGCGGTGCGGACAAGCGCGCACGGCTGGTGCAATGGCTGGGCGAACGTGCCGGGCAGCCGAGCATCGTTTACGTCACCTTGCAGCGAACGGCCGAGCAGATAGCCGAACACCTGACCCTGCACGGTATCCGGGCTGAGGCCTATCACGCCGGTTTGCCCCACGAACAACGCGAAGCCATCCAGCGGCGGTTCATGGGCGGGCAGTCCAATTGCATTGTCGCGACCATTGCGTTCGGCATGGGCATCGACAAGAGCGATATCCGCAACGTGGTGCATTTCGACTTGCCCAAATCCATCGAAAACTACAGTCAGGAGATTGGCCGGGCCGGGCGGGACGGGCAGCGGTCCGATTGCCTGGTACTGGCCAATCGCGACAGCCTCAACGTGCTGGAGAACTTTGTCTATGGCGATACTCCCGAGTTGGAGGGCATTCGTTGTGTGCTCGATGAGCTGAAGGCCGCCGCGCCCGATGGGCAATGGGAGTTTTTGCTGGGCCCCCTGGCGGACCAGAGCAACATCCGGCAGTTGCCGCTCAAGACGCTGCTGGTCCAGCTGGAACTGCGTCGGCTGATCGCGCCGCGTTATGCCTATTTCGCGGAGTACCGCTTCAAGCTCCTGACTGAACCACAAGAACTGCTGGAGCGCTTCGAAGGCGAGCGAAGGGATTTCGTCTCGGCCATCATCCAGACCTCCAGTCGCGCCCGGACCTGGGCCGCGGTGAATTTCGACGGGATGTACCAGCAGTATCACGCTGAACGCAGTCGCGTGGTCAAGGCACTGGATTACTTCCAGGAGAAGGGCTGGATCGAGCTGGAAAGCAAGCAGATGACCGAGGTGTACAACGTGCTGGAGACGAATATGGATACGCAGGTCTTGGGCGCCGAACTCCATGCTTATTTCACCCGGCATGAACGCGGTGAAATCGCGCGGATCCATGCCATGCTCGAGTTGTTCGCCACCGACCGTTGCCTCGGTTATCGATTGGCGCAGTATTTCGGCGATGACAACGCGCCGCAGCAGTGCGGTCATTGCTCGGTGTGCCACGGACAGGTCGCTCAATTGCCGGAACCGCCGTCGTTGCCGGCACTTGTGGATAAAAATTTCGAGACGCTGTGCGGTGACTTTATCCACAGGCATGAGGAGCACACCGGCAACCCACCTTCCGCCGAGCGCTTGACCCGGTTTCTGTGCGGGATCAGCGTGCCGTTGTTCACCCGGTTGAAGGCGCGAAAGATCCGTGGATATGCCGCACTGGAGGAGTATCCGTACGCAGAGGTTCGCCATTGGGCTCAAGCGCACCTGTGAACTGCATCCATCCGCTGAATGTCTTGCATCACACGAATAAATTTCAAAAACATTCGACGGCTGACTAAGGTGGAGGCTGTCTTTGGATCGCCAACAAGAGAGCAGACATGAGCCAGACACCTTTCGATATTCAGCGTGCTGCGGTGGTCGGTGCAGGCACCATGGGCCGGGGCATCGTGATGTGCCTGGCCAACGCCGGCGTGGCGGTGCAGTGGGTCGACAACAATCCGCAGATGCTCGAGCAGGCACTGGTCGCCGTGGCCGAGACCTATGCCCATGGCGTGCGTCAGGGGCGTATCGATCAGGGTGAGGCTGACGCGCGGGTCGCACGGGTGACCCGTTCAGACGATTACGCGACGATCCGCAATGTCGATCTGGTGATCGAAGCGGTCTACGAGAATCTCGAGCTCAAGCAGAGGATTTTTCGTGAACTGGACGGTTTGCTCAAACCCGAGGCAATCCTGGCGAGCAACACCTCGGCGCTGGACATCGATGCGATCGCCGCGGTCACCCGCCGGCCAACCCAGGTGCTGGGCCTGCATTTCTTCAGCCCGGCGCACATCATGAAGCTGTTGGAAGTCGTTCGTGGTGCGCAAACTTCCAAGGCGGTGCTGGACGCGGCCTTGGTATTAGGCAAGCGCATGGGCAAGGTCAGCGTGGTATCGGGCAATTGCCATGGGTTCATCGGCAACCGGATGCTTCATCCTTATGTGTTGGAGGCTCGCAAGATGTTGCTCGAGGGGGCGTTCCCTCATCAGGTCGATGCGGCGTTGCAAGGCTTCGGCTTCGCCATGGGACCGTTTCGCATGTACGACGTCGTCGGGATCGACCTGGAGTGGCGTGCACGAGAATTGGCTGGAACAGGCCAGGATGCGCCAGAGGTCCAGGTAGACAACCGGCTGTGCGAACTGGGACGGTTCGGCCAGAAAAGCGGCAATGGGTATTATCACTATGAGCCGGGCAGTCGACAGGCCGAGCATGATGTCGAGGTCGATGCGCTGGTGCTACGGGTCAGTGAAGCGCTAGGTTTCCAGCGGCGCGAGATTGGCCCGGAGGAAATCCTCGAACGGTGCTTGCTGGCGTTGGTCAACGAGGGCGCGAAAATTTTGGAGGAGGGCATTGCCGAGTCGGCCCACGACATCGATCTGGTCTACCTCAACGGCTACGGTTTCCCTGCGGACAAGGGCGGGCCGATGGCCTGGGCCGACGGGCAGGGGCTGGAGGATATCCACGCACGCCTGCTGGCGCTCGAAACGAAGCAGGGCGACCAGTGGAAGCCCGCGCGTCTGATTGGCGATCTGGCAGCGCAGGGCAAGGGTTTCGCGCAGGCCTGAGACCGGGCCACGTCAAGATCATTGAACAACCGTAAAGGACACCTGATGCCCCAACGCAACGAATACCGACACTTGCAACCCATTACCACGCGCTGGCACGACAACGATGTGTACGGTCACGTCAATAACGTCACCTATTACAGCTTTTTCGATAGCGCTGTGAATACCTACCTGATCGAAGTCGGTGGTCTGGATATCCATGACGGAGAGGTGGTGGGGTTCGTGGTGAGTTCGGCCTGTGACTACTTTGCCTCAATCGCCTTTCCAGACCGGATTGAAATCGGCCTGCGGGTCGGGAAGCTGGGCAGCAGTTCGGTGCAGTACGAGCTGGCGGTGTTCAAGGTCGGCGAGGAGGAGGCCTGTGCGGCGGGGCGTTTTGTTCACGTATTTGTGGACCGGGCGTCGAATCGGCCGGTGGCGATTCCGGACCGGCTGCGTGGGGCTTTGGAACTGTTGGTGGTCTGAAACAAAAAATCGCAGCCTCCTGTCAGCTCTGGGAGCTGCCGGAGGCTGCGATCTTCAACGGCGGTTATCAGTCAGCCGTTAGTCGCGGTAGTGGCGATGATGTTTTTTGCGATGCCCGTAGGCATGGCCACGACCTGGGTGGCCGTCACGGTAGTAGCGGCGATCACCACGGCGACCGTCATAGTGACGATCATCGTCATCGTCCTTGCCCATGTAGTTACCCAGGGCACCACCAGCGCCGCCGCCCGCTGCCGCACCGATCAGGCTGCCAGTGGTACCGCCGACGCTACGACCGACCACGTTACCGCCGGCTGCGCCCAGCGCGCCGCCGATCGCAGCTTCGCCGCGGCTGTGTTTGTCTGCACCGACTGCACTGCCGCCCGCGCCGCCCAGCGCCGCGCCGATAGTGGAGCCGGTGTTGCCGCCCAGGGACTGGCCGACGACCGAACCCAAAACCCCGCCCAATGCGCCGCCCACACCTGCTTCGGCAGTACCACCGGCAGAAGCGATGCCACTGGCCAGGCTAAGGGACAACAAGAGAATGGAGGAGAACTTCATAGAGGAGCCTCAAAGGGATGACGGCGCGATCCTGAGGCTGGCTTCGCTTGGTTACAATAGAAATCCGACGAGTAACACGACTTGTGCACAATTCTCTAACTTATTGTTTTACGGTCGGAACTTAACGCGAATTGGCCGGTCTTTAGCTACTTCGGACAGGCCGTTTTCTAGGGAAAACGGCCTTTTTTGTGGGCGCTGGAAAGTACTCTGTAGCGAGGGGGTATTGCTGGGCTGCGACTCCCTTTTCTGGTTGCTGCGCAACCAAGCGGGAGCAAGCTCCCTCGCCACAATACTGTGTCAGGCCGACTTGGCCAGGATCAGTCCATTCTCGCTCGCCGCTTCCAGGCGGATCGCGACGAATTTCGACGTTGGGGTGTGGCTGCCGTCGCCCGTGCTTTCCAGTGGCACCAGCGGGTTCACTTCTGGGTAATAAGCAGCAGCCTGCCCGGCAGGAATGTCGAATGCCAGCAGGGTAAAGCCCTTGACCCGCCGTTCGCGCCCGTCATCCCAGAGCGAGACGATGTCGGCTTTCTGCCCCGGCTTGAAGCCCAGTCGAATGATGTCCGCTTCGTTGGCAAACAACACGTCACGCTGGCCCTTCACACCGCGATAGCGGTCATCCAGGCCATAGATGGTGGTGTTGTACTGATCGTGGGAACGCATGGACTGCATGATCAGGTCGGGCAACTGGCCGGTGGCCCGGGTGCGTTCATGCACAAGATCGGTCGGCAACCGGTTGGGCTTGAAGTTGGCGCGGCCCGACGGGGTATTCCAGCGCCGCGAACCGGCGCTATTGCCGAGGTAGAACCCACCAGGGTTCTTCAGCTTTTCGTTGAAGTCCTTGAAGCCTGGTACGGTGTCGGCGATCAGGTCGCGGATGCGACTGTAGTCGGCCACCAGCCAGTTCCAGTCCACCGGACGGCTACCCAGTGTGGCGGCGGCGATGCCGGCGATGATCCACGGTTCGGAGCGCATCTGGTTCGACAGCGGCTGCAGCTGGCCCATGGACGCATGCACCATGCTGAAGGAGTCTTCCACGGTCACCGCTTGCGCACCTTCGGTTTGCAGATCGATGTCGGTGCGGCCCAGGCACGGCAGGATCAGCGCTTCCTTGCCGTGAGCCAGATGGCTGCGGTTGAGCTTGGTGCTGATCTGCACCGTCAGGTCGCAATTGGCCAAGGCCCGGAACGTTCGATGGCTGTCCGGCGTGGCTTGGGCGAAGTTGCCGCCCAGGGCAATGAACACCTTCGCCTGGCCGTCGGCCATGGCGTGAATCGCCTCGACCACGTTGTGGCCATTTTCACGCGGTACCTTGAATTGGAAGCGCCGCTCCAGCGAATCGAGGAACGCCGCTGGCGGACGCTCGTTGATGCCCATGGTCCGGTCACCCTGGACGTTGCTGTGGCCACGTACCGGGCACAGGCCTGCGCCTGGCCGGCCGATGTTGCCGCGCAGCATCATCACGTTGGCGATTTCCTGGATGGTCGCCACCGAATGACGGTGCTGGGTGATACCCATCGCCCAGCACATGATCACGTTCTGGCTCTTGGCGTACATGCGCGCCGCTTGCTCGATGTCGACCAGGGTCATGCCCGATTGCTCGACAATCTGTTCCCACGGCGTGTCGTCGACCGCCGCCAGGTAATCCAGCACGTTGGTGCTGTGCTCATTGAGGAACGCGTGGTCGAACACCGCCGCAGCGCCAGTGTTCTGCGCTTCGCGCTCCCACTGCAGCAGGAACTTCGCCATGCCGCGCAAGATCGCCATGTCGCCACCCAGGGCCGGGCGGAAATAGGCGGTGTTGGTCGGCTTATTGCCGTTGGTGAGCATTTCGATCGGGTTCTGCGGATGCTGGAAGCGCTCCAGGCCACGCTCCTTGAGCGGGTTGATGCAGACCACTTGGGCGCCGCGTTTCACCGCCTCGCGCAGTGGTTCGAGCATCCGCGGATGGTTGGTCCCGGGGTTCTGGCCCCAGACGAAAATCGCATCGGCGTGTTCGAAATCGTCGAAGGTCACTGTGCCCTTGCCCACGCCCACGCTCTGGGACAGCGCTACGCCGCTGGCCTCGTGGCACATGTTCGAGCAGTCGGGGAAGTTGTTGGTGCCGTAGGCGCGCACGAACAGCTGATACAAGTAGGCCGCTTCGTTGCTGGCTCGGCCCGAGGTGTAGAACTCGGCCTGGTTCGGGCTGGACAACCCTTGCAGGTGCTTGCCGATCAGGTCGAACGCCGCTTCCCAACTGACGGGTTTGTAGCGGTCGGTTTCGGCGTCGTAGCGCATTGGCTCGGTCAGGCGACCCTGGTACTCGAGCCAGTAGTCGCTCTGCTCCAGCAGCGAGCTCACGCTATGCTTGGCGAAAAATGCACCATCGACGCGGCGCTTGGTCGCTTCCCAGTTCACGGCCTTGGCGCCGTTCTCGCAGAACTTGACCATGCCGCTTTCCGGCGAATCACCCCAGGCACAGCCTGGGCAGTCAAAACCGCCATTCTGGTTGGTCTTGAGCATCATGCGGATGTTTTTCAGCGCGTTGTCGCTGGTCAACCAGGCCTGAGCGACGCTGATCAGCGCTCCCCAGCCACCGGCCGGGCCCTTGTAGGGCTTGTAGCGCGGTACGGGTTTCTGGTCGGCTTGTTGATGATTGCTCACGCTTGTTTCTCCATCGCAGGGCTGTAGACCCGTGGCGCACTTTTTTGTGGCAGGTGGATGAGGTTGAGGTTGTGTTGGCGGGCCCACTGCACCGCAAGGCCCGTGGGTGACGACAGGCTGACCAGGGTCTGGATACCGGCCCGCAGGACTTTCTGGATCAGTTCGAGGCTGCAACGGCTGGTGACGATCGCTACGCCGCCGGCCACCGGGATCTGCTGCCGGACCAACGCGCCGATCAGTTTGTCGAGGGCGTTGTGCCGGCCGATGTCTTCGCGACCCAGCAGCAATTCGCCTTGGGCGTTCATGAACAACGCGGCGTGGACTGCGCCGCAGTATTGACCCAGGGGCTGGAACTGGCTGATGCGGTCACGCAGGCCATCGAGCCATTGGGCGGGTGGCAGCGGTGCGCCGGGCAGCACCTTGAGGTTTGGCAATGCCTGTTCCACTGCCTCCACGCCGCACAAGCCGCAGCCACTGGTGCCCGTCAATTGCCGGCGTTGCTGCTTGAGGTTCCAGAAGGCGCGGTTGGCGATGGTCACCTCGGCATGGTGCGCAGCACCCGTGCCGCTCAGTTGCAGGTCATAGATGTCCGATGTGTCTTCAATGATGCCGCTGCCGAGGCTGAAGCCGACGATGAAGTCTTCAAGGTCGGTGGGGGTGACCAGCATGACCGCCTGGCTGATGCCGTTATAGGCAATCGCCAGCGCCACTTCCTCGGCCAGCGCGGTGCTGTCCGATTGGGAGTGGTCCAGATTGCAGTAGCGATAGCTCTGGCTGGCGGCCGGCGCGGATGTTTCCATCGCTGGCGCTGGACTGACCGGAGGCTTGTCGTTCATAGGCATCACTGAAAGTAGGAATAGTGTTAAGACTAAATGCGGCAATCTGCCACGTCTAATCGCTATTACTGATCTCTCAATAGATGACGTCGATCAAGATGTTGTCGATGATTTCTGGTAAAGGGCAAAACAGGCCTCTGCCAAGGCCGAACGTGGGGCGCCGCGCCGCATGATCAGGCCCAGTGGGACTAAGGTCTGCGCGCTTTCGATGGGCTGGATGCGCAAATCTTCGGTCAGCACATTCAGGCCGCTGTCCAAGGGCATCACCGCGCAACACAGTCCACCGTGCACAGCTTGTAACAATTGATGCACTGCGTCGGTTTGCAACAGCGGTTGAGGTGTGAGGCCCCGGCTGTGGAAGTTGTGGTCGATGGATTGGCGAAAATGCATGCCGCTGGTGAGCATGCCCAGGGGCAGCTCGATCAGTGCTTCCCAACTCAGAGGTTGTTCGCCGAAAAAGAAATAGCGCTGGTCGTAGAGCAGGCCCATGCGGGTGTGGCTGAAAGGCAGGGCTTCGAAGCGCTCGTTGTCCAGGCGTTCCAGGTAGGAAATACCCAGGTCGATACGGTTGTTCGCCAGCTGTTCGAGGATGCGTTCGGAGCTCAGGGACGACAATTCGAATCGCAGGTTGGGGTGCTCGGCGTGCAAGCGCTGCATCATCGCCAGCGGGTCGAAGTCCGACAACGGCACCACGCCCAGGCGCAACGTACCCACCAGGTTGCCACGACAGGCCGCCGCTTCGGCCTGCAGCCCGTCATAGGCCGCCAGCACTGTACGCGCCCAGGCCAGTACCCGTTCCCCCGGCGCGGTGAAACCTTCAAAGCGCTGGCCGCGATTGACCAGCGGCAGGTCAAGTTCTTCTTCAAGACTGCGCAGGCGCATCGACAGGGTCGGCTGGGTGATGTGGCAACGTGCGGCGGCTTGGCCGAAGTGGCGGGTTTCGTCGAGCGCGATGAGAAATTTCAGCTGCTTGATGTCCATCTTCGCTCCAGGGCGCAGGAAGGTTCGGATTCTAGCGCTTGCGCGTGGCGGGGTCATTGGTCGGTTGGGAACCGGGTTCGTCTCGCCTGGTCTAGTCTTTGCGTCTGGACACTTAAATCAAGGAGCGTGTGCCATGAGTATTTTTAGCTTTGTGAAGGAAGCAGGAGAGAAGCTGATCGACCTGCTGACCCCCGGCAATGCCAATGCCGGCGAACAATTGAAAGCGCATATTGAAAAGGTCGGCCTGGGTAATCCGAATGTTCAGGCGACCATCGACGGCGACAAAGTCATCGTCACCGGTGAAGTAGCGAGCCAGGAAGAAAAGGAAAAGATCCTGTTGGCGGTGGGCAATATCGAAGGCGTCGGCAGTGTCGACGACCGGATTACGGTGACTGGTCCGGTAGCACAGGCGGCGCGTTTCGTGACCGTGAAGAAGGGCGACACACTCAGCGCCATCTCCAAGGCCGAGTACGGCGACGCGAACAAGTACAACAAGATCTTCGAGGCCAACAAGCCGATGTTGTCGCACCCGGACAAGATCTATCCGGGACAGGTGCTACGTATTCCCGAGTAGCCGGTTTCCTGTGGCGAGGGAGCTTGCTCCCGCTCAAGTGCGCAGCACTTGTCTGGAAAAAAGGGGCCGCTTCGCGGCCCAGCGGGAGCAAGCTCCCTCGCCACAAAGGTTTTTTTCAGAGCCCTTCGATCAGCGTCCGGTAGTCTATCAACGCTTCGAACTCCCCCGTGTCCTTTGGCCCTTTGCGGCTATCCGGCTCGCTCACGGCCAGCAAGTGCGCCACGCCGAAGTCCCGGGCGCTGCGCAACACCGGCAGGGTGTCGTCGATGAACAGGCTGCGGGCGGGGTCGAAATTCAAGTCGGCTTGCAGTGCGTCCCAGAATTGCGGGTTTTCCTTGGGAAAGCCGTAGTCGTGGGAGCTGATCAGGCGGTCGAAGTAAGGGGCCAGCTCGATGCGCTCCAGCTTCAGGGACAATGAATCGCGGTGGGCGTTGGTGATCATCACCACGCGCTTGCCGGCCCGCTGGATCGCCGCCAGGAAGGTATCGGCGTCCGGGCGCAAGGCGATCAGGTGCGCGGTTTCCAACTTCAGTTCGCGTACCGGCAGTTTCAGCTCGGCGCTCCAGAAATCCAGGCAATACCATTGCAACTGGCCGGCGTTGCGCTCGAACAGCGGCTGCAGCTCCATCTCGGCCATCGCCCGGCTCACGCCATGCAGTTCGGCGTAGCGCTGTGGCAGGTGTTCGAGCCAGAAATGGTTGTCGTAATGCAGGTCCAGCAGGGTGCCGTCCATGTCCAGCAGAACCGTATCGATCTCATGCCAGGGCAGCAAAGCCATAAAACTTCTCCAGCGGTAATCGGATATCCGACACAAACAATCAGAATAGGCCGGGTATAGTAGCCCGCTATCGCCCAGGGAGCCGTTTATGCGCCAGAAACCCACCATACTCGATCGCCAGATCGTCGCTACCAGCCGCCTGTTTTGCGTGGAAGAACTGAAATTGCGGTTTTCCAACGGTGTGGAGCGCACCTATGAACGTCTGGCGAGCAAGGGGGCGGGCTATGGCGCGGTGATGATCGTGGCGATGCTCGATGCCGACCACGCTGTGTTGGTGGAAGAGTATTGCGGGGGCACCGACGCCTACGAACTGTCCCTGCCCAAGGGCTTGATCGAGCCAGGTGAAGATGTGCTGGCGGCGGCCGAACGGGAACTCAAGGAAGAGGCCGGTTTCGGAGCGCGTCAATTGGAACACCTGACCGAACTGTCGCTGTCCCCCGGCTACATGAGCCAGAAGATCCAGGTGGTGCTGGCGACCGATCTGTATGAAGAACGGCTGGAGGGTGACGAGCCCGAGCCGATGCGCGTGGACAAGGTCAACCTGCGTGAGCTGTCGGCCCTGGCACAGAACCCGCAGTTCACGGAGGGCCGGGCCTTGGCAGCGCTATACCTGGCCCGTGACCTGCTGACCCAGCGTGGAGCGTTCCTGTCATGACTTTCCCTCATCCGTTGATGGCCCCTGTAGTCGAGCTGGCGCTCCAGGCCGGTGAAGCGATCCTGCCGTTCTGGCGCGCCAACGTGCAGGTCAACCACAAGGCCGACGAGTCGCCGGTGACCGCTGCAGACATGGCCGCTCATGATGTGATCGTGGCCGGGCTGATGGCGCTGGCCCCGGATATTCCGATCCTCTCCGAAGAAGACGCCGATATTGCCCAAAACGTGCGCGCCGGCTGGCATCGCTGGTGGCTGGTAGACCCGCTGGATGGCACCAAGGAGTTCATTTCCGGCAGCGAGGAGTTCACCGTCAACATCGCGTTGGTGGAGCAGGGCCGCGTGGTGTTCGGTGTGGTGTCGATGCCCACCAATGGACGCTTTTACGTCGGCGGTGCAGGGCTGGGTGCCTGGCGTGGTGATAAGGGCGGCGTGCCTTTGCCTATTGCGGTTCGTGACGTCCTGGCCCCGGGTGAAGCTTTTACCGTGGTCGCCAGTCGTCGGCACACCAGCCCGGAACAGGAACGCCTGCTGGATGGTTTGAGCGGGAGCCTGGGTGAGCTGCAACTGACCAGTATTGGCAGTTCGTTGAAGTTTTGCCTGGTGGCCGAAGGCGCGGCGGATTGCTATCCACGGCTGGCGCCGACCTCCCAGTGGGACACCGCTGCCGCCCAGGGTGTATTGGAAGGTGCGGGGGGCGAGGTGTTGGACTTGAGCGGTGAACCGTTCTGTTATCCACCGCGGGAGTCGCTGTTGAATACATCGTTCCTGGCGTTGCCGGCGAAAGCGGCATGGCGGGGCAAGCTATTGGAGTTGGCCCGTTCCTGAACCGTACCTGCTTTCCTGTGGCGAGGGAGCTTGCTCCCGCTGGGCTGCGAAGCGGCCCCAAGATTTTGCGGTTGCTGCGCAACCGAGCGGGAGCAAGCTCCCTCGCCACAGGGGGGGCTGCGTTGCTTTAGCGGTGCAACACGTACTGCCCCTCGAACTGCACTGCCACTTCCTCACTTCCGGTATTCAACACTTGCGTCTGCAAGGCCAGTCGCGCCCGGCCATAGCGCCGATAGGTGGCCAGGAAGCGTTTCCAGACCTTTTCCTCGGGCGCTGCGCAGACGACGGTCGCATCGCGGGTCACCGGCAGCGGATAACTGATCTGCCCTTCCTGAATCACGATATGCCCGTCTTCGATGCCTTCCTCGCGCAGGGCCAGGTGCAGCCAGCCCCAGCCGCCGAGCACCGCGCCGCAATACAGGCTGCCACCGAACATGGTGCTCTTGTGGTTGACGTTGGCTGCAAGCGGCAAGGACAGGCGTAGTTGCCGGGCCTGCCAATCGAGCACCTTGAGGCCCATGTCCCGGGTCAAGGGGATGTCGTGGTGCAGGATCGATTCCAGGTAACGACTGTCGCGGTTCATTGCGGGGCCTTTTGCTTGAACGGGAAATGACGATAACTCAATCGGACTCATCGGCCGAACCATGGCTGCTGTCGCCGAAGTGCAGCCCATGTTTGCGTAACTTGTCGTGCAATGTCTTGCGTGGAATGCCCAAGGCTTCGGCCAGGCTGCGCACCGAGCTGTGAGGCCGGGCCAGTTCGGCGGCGATCAGGGTTTTCTCGAAGTTTTCCACCTGCTCGCTCAAGCCGCCGCTGACCACTTCCACCGGTGCGCCGGGGCTGCCGTCGGGCGTGCTGTTGTCCAGGGCCAGTTCCAGGCCCAGGGCAAAACGTTCGGCGGCGTTCTGCAATTCCCGCACATTGCCCGGCCAACTGTGGCGCAGCAGCAGCGCCCGTTGTGCCGGTTGCAATTCATGGGGCGGCAGCCCGTGGCGAGCGCTGGCTTCGTCGGCGAAATGCTGGAACAGCATCAGCGTATCTTCACCCCGTTCACGCAAGGGCGGTATGCGCAGCGGCGCGACGTTCAGGCGGTAATACAGGTCGGCGCGAAAACGCCCTTGGTCGGCGGCCTGGCGCAGGTCTTCCTTGGTGGCGGCGATTACGCGGATATCCAGCGGGATCTGGTGATTGCCCCCCAGCCGCTCCACCACGCGCTCCTGCAGCAGGCGCAGCAGCTTGACCTGGACATCCAGGCTCATGCTTTCGATTTCATCCAGGAACAGCGTACCGCCGTTGGCGAATTCGAACTTGCCGATGCGGCGCTTCTGTGCGCCGGTAAAAGCGCCGGGTTCGTGGCCGAACAGTTCGCTTTCCACCACCGACTCGGCCAGGGCCCCGGCGTTGATGGCCACGAACGGCCCGTTACGCCGGCTCGAAAGGTCGTGCAGCGCCCGAGCGACCACTTCCTTGCCGGCACCGGTTTCACCGAGGATCAACACGTCGGCGCGGGTGGCGGCCAGTGCCCCGATCTGCTCGCGCAGGCGCAGCATCGGAGTCGATTGGCCGACCAGGCGGGCGCTGAGTTCATGCCGGTCGCTCAGGGCCAGGCGCAGGCTGCGGTTGTCCAGCACCAGGCGGCGCAAGGCCAGGGCCCGGCGCACGCTGTCGAGCAGATGATCGCTGGCGAAAGGTTTTTCCAGGAAGTCATAGGCTCCGGCGCGCATTGCCTGCACCGCCAGTGGCACGTCGCCATGGCCGGTGATCAGCAGCACCGGCAGCTCTGAGTCCTGGGCGTGGAGTTCGCCCAGCAGTTCGAGGCCGTCCATGCCCGGCATGCGAATATCACTGACCACCACCCCCGGCCAGTCACGGGGCAGTTGCCCGGCCACGCCTTTGGCTTCGGCCAGGGGCAGAATTTTCAGGCCGGCCAGGTCGAGGGTCTGGCTCAGGGCCTGACGCAAATGGGGATCGTCGTCGATCAGCACCACCTCAATCCGGTTGTCGATGGTCATACACTTCGGTCCTCGGACGGTTGCAGGCTCACCCCGGGGGCTCCGGCGCGCAGTTTCAGGGTAATCAGGGCGCCGCCTTCCTTGTGGTTGGCGAACGACAGTTCACCGCCGAAGGCGCGCATCAGGGTGTCGCAGATCGCCAGTCCCAGGCCAAGGCCTTGGGTGCGCGTCTTGGTGGTGTAGAAGGGCTCACCGGCGCGGCCCAGGGCTTCCATGCAAAACCCCGGGCCGTTATCGCGGATGTACAGGTTGACGCCGGTTTCGGTGGCCTGGGCACTGAGCCAGAGTTTGCGCGGTGGGCCTTTCTCGGTGAGCGCATCAAGGGCGTTGGCCAGCAGGTTGCCGAGTACCTGGCGCAAGCGGGTTTCGCCGGCCTCGACCCACAGCGTGGCGGCCGGCAAGTCGCGGATCAGTTCCACTTCCATGCTGCGCCGACGTTTGGCGAGCAGCGCCAAGGCATCGTCCAGCGCCGGTTGCAGGGCGACGCTTTCCGGCGCATGTCGGTCGCGGCGGGCGAAGGCGCGCAGGTGGGCGATGATCGAGGCCATGCGCCCGGTCAGTTCGCTGATCAGCTTGAGGTTGCCCCGGGCATCTTCGGTGCGTTGGTGATCGAGCAAAATCTCGGCGTTTTCCGCGTAGCTGCGAATCGCTGCCAGCGGTTGGTTGAGTTCGTGGCTGATGCTCGCCGACATGGTGCCCAGGGCAGACAGCTTGCCGGCTTGCACCAGGTCATCCTGGGCACGGACCAACTCTTGCTGAGCCTGTTCGCGCTCCAGCACTTCCTGCTTCAACCGTCGGTTCAGTCCTTCCAGGTCGCTGGTGCGCTCGGCCACCCGGCCTTCCAATTCTTGACGGGCCTTGGCTTCGAAGGCGATTCGATCCAGGTAATGGCGCCGGCGTTGCATCATCAACCCGAGCAACAGCATCAAGACCAGCAAGGCCGCGCCACCGATGGCGACCACGGTGCGCACCGGACGATCAATCAGCGTGCGCGGGGCGAGGATGCTTACGCTCCAGCCGGTTTCCTCGATGGACTGGGTCTGGGTCAGCCAGGCGTTGGCGTTCAGGTTCAGCGGTTTGGGCTCGCGGGTCGGATACGGTTGTACCGCACTGATGGCCTCGCGCTCGGCGTCATTCAAGGGTCGGGTCGCGCGAAATCGCCACTCTTGTCGCGACGTGAGGATGACCACGCCGTTGTGGTCGGTCACCAGTAATTGTTCGGGAGTTTTGCCCCACAGGCTTTCGGTGTGGTCGAGGTCGACCTTGACCACCAGCACGCCAATGACTTTTTCGCGGTCGTGCACGGCGGCGGCGAAGAAATAACCGCGCTTGGCCGACGTGGTGCCCAAGCCGAAGAAGCGACCCAGGCGTCCGGCCATGGCTTCGATGAAGTACGGCCGGAAGGCGAAATTGCGTCCGACGAAACTGTCGTGTTTGTCCCAGTTCGACGCGGCCAGGGTCTTGCCGGAAGGGTCCATCAGGTACATGACTTCGGCGCCGGTCTGGGCGCTGATGTTTTTCAGCAGCCGGTTGGCATTGCCTTGGGTCACGCCATCGTCGGGTGCCGACAAGGCGGCGCGCAAGGCCGGCAGGTCGCCGAGAATCTGTGGCAGCACCTCATAACGGTGCAGTGTGCCCAACAGGTTGGCGACGTAGAGGTCCAGGGTCTGGCGGTTTTGCCCGGCCAGTTCGCTGCGGTAGTAACGTTCGGCCAAGTGCTCCAACGGCCACAGCAACGGCGCCAGGCACAGCGCGAGCAAGGCCAGGCTGCGCCAACGGGGTCTGCGGGGAAGGGTGGAATTCATGAGCCTCGGACGCCTGTGGTGACAGGCGTATTATGCCTAGTTGCCTTGCAAATACTATTTGTAAGGCAGTACTAGGCTTGTCCGGCGAGGCACTGCTGCAACGCGTCTCGCCAGTCCGGTTGGCTCACTGCCCACTCCTTGAGCAGGCGCGTGCAATCCAGGCGCGAGTTGAGTGGCCGCGGGGCTGGAGTCGGATAGGCGCTGGATTCAATCGGCTCAAGCTGCGCACACGGCTTGTGTCGCTCAAGCAGGTTTTCGCCGATGGCCTGGGCGAAACCGAACCAGGACGTCTCGCCCCGGGCTGTCAGGTGATAGGTGCCCCAGGCGCCGGGTTGGCCGGCCTGCCAGCGCTCGATCAATTGCGCGGTGCTGTCGGCAATGGTGCCGGCCCAGGTCGGTGCGCCGACCTGGTCGGCGACCACCCGCAGCTGCGGTTTTTCCTGCAACAGGCGCTGCATGGTCAACAGGAAGTTGCGGCCCTCGGTGGAGTACACCCAACTGGTGCGCAGAATCAGGTGCTGGCCGCCAGCCTGGCGGATGGCATTCTCGCCGGCCAGCTTGCTGCGTCCGTAGACACTCAGCGGGTTGGGCGTGTCGTCCTCGGTGTAGGGAGCGGATTTGAGACCATCGAAGACGTAGTCGGTGGAGTAATGAATCAGCGGGACGCCCAGCGCAACCGCTGCCTGGGCCAGGATGCCCGGTGCCGTGGCATTGATGGTGAACGCCCGCTCCGGTTCACTTTCGGCCTGATCGACGGCCGTGTGGGCGGCGGCATTGATGATCAGGCCGGGCTTGAGGGCTTCGATGGGGGCACGCAGGGAATCCGGTTGTGCCAGGTCGAGTTGGTCGCTGCCGCGTACGGTCAACTCGCCCAGGCCGCTCAGGCGCGATTGGAGCGCCCGGGAAACCTGGCCGTTCTGGCCGATGATCAGGATACGCAAGGGGGCACTCATGGGAACAGGTCGGCCTCGTGCAGGGCTTTGCCATTCAGGTCCTTGGCCGAGAGGATCGGCGTGCCTTCGAACTCCCAATCGATGGCCAACTGCGGATCGTCCCAGCGAATGCAGCGTTCGGCCGAGGGGGCATAGTAATCAGTGGTCTTGTAGAGGAAGTCCGCTGATTCGCTCAGTACGACGAAACCGTGGGCAAAACCTGGCGGGACCCACATCTGCCGGTGGTTCTGCGCCGACAGGCGTACGCTGGCCCATTGGCCGAAGGTCGGCGAGCTGCGGCGGATGTCTACCGCGACATCCAGCACTTCCCCCGCCGTGACGCGCACGAGTTTGCCCTGGGTTTGGTCGATCTGATAGTGCAGGCCCCGCAGCACGCCCCGGGTGGAGCGTGAATGGTTGTCCTGGACGAACTGCAGGGTGCAGCCAGTCGCTTCGGCAAACGCCCGGGCATTGAAGCTTTCGTAGAAAAAACCCCGGTCGTCGCCAAAGACTTTCGGTTCGATGATCAAGACTTCTGGCAAACGGGTGGCGATGACATTCATCGTGTTTCTCCGGCGATCTTGAACAAGTATTGGCCGTAGCCGGTCTTGCCAAAATACTGGGCGCGCTCCAGAACGTGCTCGCGGCTGACCCAACCTTGCTGGTAGGCAATTTCTTCCAGGCACGCCACTTTCAGGCCTTGGCGATGTTCGATGGTCTGCACGTATTGCGAGGCTTCCAGCAGGCTGTCGTGGGTGCCGGTGTCCAGCCAGGCGAAACCACGACCGAAGCGCTCGACGTGCAGGTCGCCGCGTTGCAGGTAGGTATTGTTGACGTCGGTGATTTCCAGTTCGCCGCGCTTGGACGGCTTGATGGCCTTGGCGATCTTGATCACGTCGTTATCGTAGAAATACAGGCCGGTGACCGCGTAGCTGGATTTGGGTGCGGTGGGTTTTTCTTCGATGGACATCGCCCGTCCTTCTGTATCGAAGTCGATCACGCCAAAACGCTCAGGGTCCTTGACCCAGTAGCCGAACACGGTCGCGCCACTCTGCCGGTTGACGGCGGTCTGCAATTGTTCACCAAAATGCTGGCCGTGGAAAATGTTGTCGCCCAGGATCAGGCACACCGAGTCGCTGCCAATGAACTGTTCGCCAATCAGGAACGCTTGGGCCAGGCCATCGGGCGACGGCTGCTCGGCATAGCTGAACCGTACGCCAAACTGATGGCCATCGCCCAACAGGTTGCGGTACTGCGGCAGATCCTGCGGCGTGGAAATCACCAGGATGTCCTTGATGCCGGCGAGCATCAGCACCGAGATCGGGTAATAAATCATCGGCTTGTCATAAATCGGTAAAAGTTGCTTGGAAACCCCGAGGGTAATCGGGTGCAAGCGTGTGCCGGAACCGCCGGCCAGGACAATGCCTTTCATCATGCCATTGCATCCTTGTTGTCGAGCGAACCCAGGCGCTCGCCTTGATAGCTGCCGTCCTGGACACGTTGGCACCACAGCAGGTTTTCGAGGTACCACTGCACGGTCTTGCGCAGCCCGGTCTCGAAGGTTTCCCGTGGTGTCCAGCCCAGTTCCCGTTCGATCTTGCTGGCGTCGATGGCGTAGCGCAGGTCGTGGCCGGGGCGATCCTGGACGAAGCTGATCAGGTCGGCATAGTGCTCGATCCCTTCGGGCTTGCGTGGCGCCAGTTCTTCGAGCAAGGCGCAGATGCTGCGCACCACGTCGATGTTTTTCTGCTCGTTGTGACCGCCAATGTTGTAAGTCTCGCCGACCATGCCTTCGGTGACGACCTTGAGCAGTGCACGGGCATGATCTTCGACAAACAGCCAGTCGCGCACTTGCTGGCCGTCGCCATAGACCGGCAACGGCTTGCCGGCCAGCGCGTTGAGAATCACCAGTGGAATGAGCTTCTCGGGGAAGTGAAACGGCCCGTAGTTATTGGAGCAGTTGGTCAACAGCACGGGCAAGCCGTAGGTGCGTTGCCAGGCACGGACCAGGTGGTCGGACGCTGCCTTGCTCGCCGAGTACGGTGAGCTTGGGGCATAGGCGGTGGTCTCGGTGAACAGGTCATCCACGCCGTGCAGGTCGCCATACACTTCGTCGGTGGAAATGTGGTGGAAGCGAAACGCACGTTTCTGCGGCTCGGGCAGGGCCTGCCAGTAGGCTCGAGTGGCCTCCAGCAGGCTGTAGGTGCCCACGATGTTGGTCTGGATGAAGTCCGCCGGGCCATCGATGGAGCGGTCTACATGGGACTCGGCCGCCAAATGCATGATGGCGTCAGGTTTGAATCGCGCCAGCACCGCACTGACGGTTGGTTGGTCGACGATATCGGCCTGGACGAATTCGTAGCGGCTGTCGTGATCGATGCTGCTCAGTGATTCGAGATTGCCAGCATAGGTCAGCTTATCGAGGTTCAGAACCTGGTGTCCGGTATCAAGAATCAAGTGCCGTATGAGAGCCGAGCCGATGAAACCGGCACCGCCAGTGACGAGAATGCGCATCCGGGTAAGCCTTTTTCCGTGAGACGACAGAGCTTTAGGAGCATAGCTTGTAGGCATGGCGAGGGGCGGTGCAAGCGAATATCCCATGGACACGCCCTCCCCATATAGCCTCTCAGGAGAGCTGTGCATATTTTTGAACAGGAGGGGTTGCTTATCCTCCGGCTCAGTGGCGTGATAGGCATCCGAACAAAACCACCTCAGGGGTCGTTGTATGCCACTCGCTACGTTGGTTCACCGTGCCAGTTTGCCAAGCCCACAGATCAGCGCCGAGCAAGCGCTGGTGTTGCTGCGCTCGAATTACGGACTCAGCGGCGACCTGCGACCCCTTGGCAGCAATCAGGACCTCAATTACCGCGTCGACAGCGAACGTGGGCGCTTTGTGTTGAAAATTTGCCACGGCGACTACGCTGTCCAGGAACTTCAGGCCCAACACGCGGCCCTCAAGCAGTTGGCCGGGCACAGTGCGGTGAAGGTGCCGCGGGTGATTACCGCCAGCAACGGCCAGGACCTGCTGACTTTGGACGTCGACGGTCAAGCGATCCATATGCGCCTGCTTGAGTACATCGACGGCCAGTCCCTCACGCAGCTCAAACACCTGCCGCCTGAGTTGGTGACCGGCCTGGGCCGCCTGTGCGCGGAAATGGACCTGGCCTTGGCGACATTCGACCACCCAGGCCTGGAGCGCACCCTGCAATGGGACGCGCGCCACGCTCCGGCCCTAGTCGATCATCTGTTGCCTGTCATCGCCGACGATCAGCGGCGACAACTGATCGCCGAGGTCGCGCAACAGGCCGAGCGGCGCTTGCAGTCGCTCAAGGCCAGCCTGCCGGTGCAGGCGATCCACATGGACATCACCGATGACAACGTGGTCTGGCAGCGCGATGCCCAGCGCCAATGGCAATTGCAGGGCGTCATCGATTTCGGCGACCTGATCCGCACCTGGCGCATCACGGACCTGTCGGTAACGTGTGCGGCCCTGCTGCACCACGCCGACGGCGATCCATTCTTCATCTTGCCGGCGATCAAGGCCTACCAGGCGGTCAACCCCTTGCAACGCGAAGAACTGTTGGCACTGTGGCCATTGATCGTGGCGCGCGCCGCGGTGCTGGTGCTCAGCGGTGAACAGCAGGTTTCCATCGACCCGGACAACCAATACAGCCGCGACAACCTGGCCCATGAGTGGGAGATTTTCCGGGTCGCCCACTCGGTGCCCTTCGAATTGATGGAAGCGGCGATTCTCACCGCCGTCGGCCACAGCCTGCCGCCCATCGCCAGCGAAGGCTTTGCGCCGCTATTGCCGACCCTGGTGGGGCGTGAGTTCGCGCTGATTGACCTGGGTGTACTGAGCCCGCATTTCGAGGCCGGCAATTGGGAGCAGCCGGGGATCGACCAGCGCCTGCTGAGCGAGGCCGCGGGCGTTCATGGCCTGGCCGCCAGCCGCTATGGGCAATACCGGTTATCCCGCACTCGGCCGGACAGCGCCGTCGAACCCGATACTTATCCACTGCACGTGGAGTTGAGCGTTCCTCGGGGGACGCCGCTCGAATCCCCGTTCGCTGGGGTCGTGCACAAGGCTGCCGACGGCCTGTTGCAGCTGGACAGTGCGCAGTTGAGCGTGCGGCTGTGGGGCGTGACGTCGCCGCTGCATTCCGGCGCGGCACTGGTCAAGGGGCAGGTGCTGGGTGAAGTGACGGGGCCGTTGCGGGTCCAGTTGTGCCGTGGCGCCCAGGTGAATCCACCGCTGTTCTGCACGCCCTCCAGGGCAGCGGCCTGGCAGGCGCTATGTCCTTCGCCGGCGGTGCTGCTGGGACTGGCTTGCGATGCCGAACCGGAGATCGATCCCCAGGCGCTGCTGGCCCGTCGCGATGCGAGCTTTGCCCGTTCGCAGAAGCACTATTACGTCGATCCGCCGCGCATCGAGCGCGGCTGGCGCAATCACCTGATCGACATGCAGGGCCGCTCGTACCTGGATATGCTCAACAATGTCGCGGTGCTGGGCCATGGACATCCACGCATGGCGGCAGTGGCTGCCCGGCAGTGGTCGCTGCTCAATACCAACTCGCGTTTCCACTATGCGGCGATCGCCGAATTTTCCGAACGCCTGCTGGCGTTGGCGCCGTCCAACATGGACCGGGTGTTCCTGGTCAACAGCGGCACCGAGGCCAACGACTTGGCGATCCGCCTGGCCTGGGCCTACAGCGGCGGGCGGGACATGCTCAGCGTATTGGAGGCCTATCACGGCTGGTCGGTGGCCGCCGATGCGGTCTCGACGTCTATCGCCGACAATCCCCAGGCCTTGAGCAGCCGCCCGGATTGGGTGCATCCCGTGACCGCACCGAACATCTATCGCGGCGAATTCCGTGGTCCCGACACTGCGCCGGACTACGTGCGCAGCGTTGAACACAACCTGGCGAAAATCGCCGAAAACAACCGCCAGCTCGCCGGTTTCATTTGCGAACCGGTATACGGCAACGCCGGTGGGATCGCGCTGCCGCCCGGTTACCTGAAGCAGGTCTACGCGATGGTGCGCGAGCGCGGTGGGGTCTGCATCGCCGACGAAGTCCAGGTCGGTTATGGGCGCATGGGCGAGTTTTTCTGGGGCTTCGAAGAGCAAGGCGTGGTGCCGGATATCATCACCATGGCCAAGGGCATGGGCAACGGCCAGCCACTGGGTGCGGTCATTACCCGCCGGGAGATCGCCGAGGCGCTGGAAGCCGAGGGATATTTCTTTTCGTCGGCCGGAGGCAGCCCGGTCAGTTGCCAGATCGGCATGGCGGTACTGGATGTCATGGAAGAAGAAAATCTCTGGGAAAACGCCCGGGTGGTGGGTGGGCACTTCAAGGCACGGCTGGAGGCCTTGATCGATCGCTATCCATTGGTCGGTGCGGTGCATGGCTCCGGTTTCTACCTGGGCGTGGAACTGATCCGCGACCGCGACACGTTGGAGCCGGCCACTGAAGAAACCACGGCGCTGTGCAGCCGCCTGCGAACGTTGGGGATTTTCATGCAACCGACCGGCGATTACCTGAACATCCTCAAGATCAAACCGCCGATGGTCACTACGCGCCAGAGCGTGGATTTCTTCGTAGATATGTTGGTGAAAGTCTTGGACGAGGGGTTGTAACTAAATCTGGAACGCCAAGCTGTTCCCCTGTAGGAGCGAGCGTGCTCGCGATGACGGTGTCCAAGCCTATATTGATTTGGCTGACCAACCGTTATAGCGAGCACGCTCGCTTCCACAGGGGTTGCATTAATTTATAAAATCGATTTTTGTCGATGTTTGGCGCTATTTTTTGATGGATGTTAGTTTTTTTGGCTTTATTAGTCGATATTTATCGTTTATAAGGTTGCCACTGCCCATCGCCCAGGAGATGACCCATGACAACGTTGCACAGCGCTCCCCGCGCGGATGGTTTCCACATGCCTGCCGAGTGGGCGACCCAGACCCAGGTCTGGATGATCTGGCCCGAGCGCCCGGACAACTGGCGCCTGGGCGGCAAGCCCGCCCAGGCCGCCCACATAGCGGTCGCCAAGGCCATCGCCCGTTTTGAACCGGTGACCGTGGCGGTGTCTGCGGCCCAATACGAAAATGCCCGGGCGCGTCTCGATGTGCCGAATATCCGCCTGGTGGAAATGTCCAGCGACGACGCCTGGGTTCGCGACACAGGGCCGACATTCGTCATCAATGACAACGGCGAAGTGCGCGGTGTCGATTGGGATTTCAACGCCTGGGGCGGTTTCGACGGCGGCCTGTACGCACCGTGGAACCGAGATGCGCAAGTGGCCGGCAAGATTCTTGAGATCGAGCGCAGCCCGCGTTATCGCACCGAAGGTTTTGTGCTCGAGGGCGGCTCGATCCATGTGGATGGTGAAGGCACCCTGATCACCACCGAAGAGTGCCTGCTCAACCGCAATCGCAACCCACACTTGAGCCGTGAAGAGATCGAGGCAGTGCTCAGCGCGCAGTTGGCTGTGGACAAGATCATCTGGCTGCCGGACGGTCTGTTCAATGACGAAACCGACGGCCATGTGGATAACTTCTGCTGCTACGTGCGGCCAGGTGAAGTCCTGCTTGCCTGGACCGACGACCCGCAAGACCCGAACTACACCCGCTGTCACGCGGCGATGAACGTGCTGCAAAACAGCACTGACGCCAAGGGACGCCCGTTCACAGTGCACAAAATGCCGATTCCGGGGCCGTTGTACGCCACCGAGGAGGAGTGTGCCGGTGTCGACGCGGTGCAAGGGTCCCAAGAGCGCAACCCAACCGTGCGGCTAGCCGGTTCCTATGTGAACTTCCTGATCGTCAACGGCGGCATCATCGCCCCAAGTTTTGACGATCCGCTGGACGCACCGGCCAGGGACATCCTGCAGAACCTGTTCCCGCAGCACGAAGTGGTCATGGTGCCAGGGCGCGAACTGTTACTGGGGGGCGGCAATATCCATTGCCTTACTCAACAGCAACCTGCACCGCGCGCAAAATGAGTGGCGATGTAACAGCTGGGTGATATCGACCGCGCCGGCTCTAGGTCGGCGGTTTTGGATCCATGCCGGCAAGCCCGCGGCCCGATTGGCGCGCGGGTTTTTTTGTGTCTGTTTATTGGCGTGGCGGATACATTGGCATAGCTCTTGTATCTGTACTTCGGCAGTTCTGGGGAGAGAACTGAGTTGTTTTGTCATAAACCTTGGATAAATTGGCCGCTCATCAACCAGGAGAGGGCGCTGGAATGAATATGATAAGCGAGCGCACATGCCATCCCTTGGCCGTTAATGGTGAGTCGCTTCAAGCCTTGGCGCAGTGGTTGAAATCCAACGGAACGCGTCAGATCAGAGAACCTGATCCGCGCCAGGTAATCGTTGAGCGTTACCCCGTTGGCCTGTTCAGCGAGGCGGAGCTGGAAGCGTTGTGGGATGTGATGCAAGGATAGAATTCGACGGATTGATAAAAAGCGCTGGCCGGGATGGCAGCGCTTTTTTTGTATCCGCAGGCTTTCACATTCGCACAAATCCTATGGGAGCTAGCCAGTTCCCATACAGGGGTGGTGTTCAAATTCATTGGGATATTCGACCGATTCACGAAACACACTGAAAACCGTTTCAGCGTTTTTCCGCAGCGCTCTCAAGACTACCCTGCTGCCATTCAATCCCCATGGTTAGCGGAGTCCTCATGGTCACTCTTCATTATATCTACGACCCGCTGTGCGGCTGGTGTTACGGCGCCAAGCCGCTGGTGCAGGCTGCCCGAAGTGTATTGCCGGTGATTGCTCATGGCGGCGGCATGATGACCGGTGCCAATCGCCAGCAGGTTTCGCCGCAATTGCGCGATTACGTGATGCCCCACGACCGGCGCATCGCCGAATATTCCGGGCAGCCGTTTGGCGAGGCCTACTTTGAAGGTTTGCTGCGTGACCACAGCGCCGTGTTCGATTCGGCGCCGCCGACCGCCGCCATCCTCGCTGCCGAACAGCTCGGCGGCCACGGCCTGGAATTGCTCGGGCGCCTGCAAACCGCGCACTACGTCGAGGGTCGGCGCATCGCTGACGAAACCGTTCTGCTGGAGTTCGCTCAATCCATGGGCCTGCCGGCCCAGGCGTTCCTGGCGGCGTTGCGCGCGGTTGACGTGCAGGGGCATATCAAGGCCAGTCGTACCTTGCTGGCTCAGGTTGGCGGCCAGGGTTTCCCGACCTTGGCCCTGGAGCAGGACGGCCAGTTCACGCTGATCGACATCGGCCCCTGGCTCGGCAAGCCCGAGGCATTCGCCCAATGGCTGACGCAAGCCACGCCGGTTCAGGCCTCCACGCCACCAGCGGCCTGCGGTCTGGATGGTTGTTCGCGGTGACCAGTTCTTAGACATTTTTTGCCTGATTACAGACGTTTCACGAAATTGACACACCGTTGAGGGCGCGACTAGGATTCGTCCTACGCCTGTGGCTAACAGCCATGACTCTTAAATAATAAAAAGGCCCGACACGATCACTCGTGGGCGGGCCTTTTCATTATTTCCAGGAGCAAGAGTCCGAAAAAGAGCGCAAAAAGCGCCATTTCGGTTGCCCGCCACAGTGCGTATCAACCCGCACAAGGAAAATAAACATGTTGAACAAGCGCATTAGTTTGATCGCACTGGGGATCTTGAGCACGACACACGCCATGGCCAATGACCAGGCTGAGTCCAAGGGGTTCGTTGAAGACAGCAGCTTGAAAGTGCTGTTGCGCAACGCTTATATCAATCGCGACTACAAAGATGGCAACCAAGACAAGGCCGAGTGGGGCCAGGCAGCCATAGGTATCTTCTCGTCCGGTTTCACCCAGGGCACCGTGGGTGTCGGTGTGGATGCGTTCGGCCTGTACGCGCTGCGTCTGGACGGCGGTAAAGGCCGCAGCGGTGCGGGTGGCATCGACTTCTTCAAGCAAGGCGACAGCGGCAACGCGGCCGATGACCTGTCCAAGTTCGGGGCAGCGGTCAAGTTCCGCGTCTCCAACACCGTGCTGGCCTACGGCGACCAGATGCCGGCCCTGCCGGTGCTCAGCTATGACAACTCGCGCCTGTTGCCGGAAAGCTACACCGGCACGTTGATCACCTCCAAGGAGATCAAGGGCCTGGAACTCAATGCCGGCCGTTTCACCGCCGAATCGCGCAAGAGTGCTGAAGGCCGCGACAGCGGTGGCCTGAAGTCGATCAACGTCTTGGGCGGCAGCTATCAGTTCACCGAGCAGTTCAAGGCTTCGCTCTACGCTTCGGATGTCGAAGATGTATTGAAGAAGCAATACGTGAACGCCAACTATGTGTTCCCGCTGGCCAAGGATCAGTCCCTGACTCTGGATTTCAACGGTTATCGCACCAAGCTGGACAACAGCTACGTTCGTGAAAACAACGTCACCGGCGATGACAACAAGATCTGGAGCCTGGCAGCCACCTTCGCCACGGGGCCGCACAGCTTCACGCTCGCCCACCAGCGCAGCACCGGCGACAGCAACCTGGGTTATGCCTACGGTGGCTATCAGCGCGAGCAGAATCGGGTGGGTGATGGCGGCAATACGATCTACCTGGCCAACTCCTACTGGTCCGACTTCAACGCTGAAGACGAACGCAGCTGGCAGTTGGGCTATGGCCTGGACTTCACCACCTTCGGCGTACCGGGCCTGACTTATAACGTTGCTTATGTGCGTGGCGATAACATCACCACCTCGACCAGCGAAGGCGGCACCGAGCGCGAGATCTTCAACCAGTTCAAGTACGTGGTCCAGAGCGGTCCGGCCAAGGACTTGAGCGTCAGGTTGCGCAGTTCCGTGCTGCGGGTGTCGCAGAAGTCCAGCGAGTACAACGTCAGCGGCAATGAGCTGCGGGTGTTCGTGGATTACCCGATCAACGTCTTCTGATGCCTGATCAGGTTGTAAGTCTATAAAACCGTGGCGAGGGAGCTTGCTCCCGCTGGGCTGCGCAGCAGCCCTTCTGGTGTGAGCGCTGCGCACTCAAGCGGGAGCAAGCTCCCTCGCCACAATTGATCACGCCTGCCTGCAATAAATAGCGTTGCGACCTCAAACTCGGGTCTTTTTGGCTTTCAGCACAAAAAACACCGCTGGAACCGCCTGTTTTCCCGAACAAAAGTCGTACTCATGCAATTTTTGCCAGCGTTTCAAGCGCCGCTTGAAATGCCTCAAATACTTTCTCATGGACGTAAATCCTGCACCTACTAGATTAGGCCGCTCAATGCAGCGGAGACCTATGAAAAATGATCGTTCTGAACAGGGAAGTGGGCGAAGCGCTAAGACGTGACAAATACGTCAATGTTCGCGGTGGAGACTTCAACCTCTACGGTCATTTCGGCGATTTTGTCCGGCTGACCAAAAGCTGGGAAAACATGGAGCCCGACAGCTACTACGGCCAGGCCGAGTCAGGCATGCGTTTTCGCCGCTACAGCGACTTCGAATACAACCCTACGACCCGCGAGCTCACGCAGCTCGAACACCGGGCCTACATTCAGTCCAAGGCCAACAACAGCTATGTCGGTGGACTGGAGCGGCACTTTCAGGACTTCTCCAACGAAGTGATCAATTCGCCGGTGATGCGCAGCCTGATCGACACGGACTTCGAGGTCTACAAGAACGTCCTGCCGCAGGAGCTGCACGATGAAATCTGGCAGTGCCAGATCCATCAGATCCGCATCGAGATCAAGCCGGGCAAACAACTGGAAATCACCCCCGAAGGGATTCACTGTGATGGCTATCCGTTCAGCGGCGTGCACTTCTGGGGTCGCCAGAATGTGGCGGGTGCGGAAAGCCGTTTGTACAGCGCCCAGGAAGAACAGCTGGCGGCGACGACCTACGAGGACATCCTCGACACGACGTTCTTCCTGGATCGCGACATGCGCCATTACGTGACCCCGGCGCGCAACACCCATAGCCATGACATGGCGTACCGGCAGATCCTGGCCATCTCCTTCTCGCGGCCCGGGACCGCTTTCGACATTGTTCGCTGAACGGCTCGAACCCATGGACGACCCGACGCAGCAGGTCCTGTTGCGCCGGGCCATGGTCCGGGACGCCGAGCGACTGGAGCGGTTTTTTCGCGGTTTCGACGAAGTGTCGTTCTGCGAATGGCAGGACGCCCGATTCTTGCGCGGTGTGTTGTTGCAGGAAACCACCACCGCGTACCTGGCTATCGATGCGAGCGGTGACGTGGTGGGTGCCGTGATCGGCGGTATGCTCGGTACCCGTGGCACGATCAATCACCTGGCGGTCAGCATGCAGCATCGCGCCAAAGGCCTGGGCCAGCGCCTGGTTGAAGCCGCGTCGGCTGACATGAAACGGGTCGGCGTACTGCGCATGTTCCTTTTTGTCGACGATGCTAATCTGGCCGGCAAGCGCTTCTGGGCGGCCCAGGGCTTCTGTGAGCCCCGGGGCGAAATCACCTTCGAGAGGGATTTATGAACAAGACTTCCAGCCAGCCGCTGGCGGTCGAACCACAAGCCTCGCGTACCTTTGCTGAAGCCAGTCCGGTGGTAGCGGGTTATTTCACGGTTTCGTTTGTGTTCGGTCTGATGGCGGTCAACGCCGGGTTGCCCCTGTGGTTGCCGGTGGCGATGTGCCTGTTCGTCTACGCGGGCGCTTCGCAATTCGCGGCGCTGGCGTTGATTTCCAGCGGCGCGTCGCTGACCACCATCGTGCTCACCACGTTCCTGATCAATGCCCGCCACATGCTGATGTCGGTCTACATGGCCAAGGCCCTGCGTGCGCTGGGGCTCAGCCGTTTCGAGCGCTGGTGCTACGCGGCGGGGCTGACGGACGAGTCGTTCGCGTTCCACAGCGTCAAGCTCGGCAGCGGGGCGCCGGTGAGTGTGCGCTACCTGGTCGGCTTCAACCTGTTCTGCCACACATCCTGGGTACTGGGTGGCTTGCTGGGCGCCGTATGTGCGCAATACGCGGCGCACCTCATCAAATACCAGCTCGACTATGCCCTGACAGCGATGATGCTCTATGTGCTGGTTTCGTTGTGCAACACCCGCAACAAACTGATCGCAGCCCTGGCGGCTGTCGTCTGCATGGGCGGGCTGAGCCTGCTGGGCAGCTCGCCATTCAATGTCTTCATTGCCACGTTCGTTGGCTGCGGAGTAGGCGTATGCCTGACCAAACGTTCCTGATCCTGGTCGTGGTCCTGATGATGGCCGTGACCTTCCTGCCGCGCGCCCTGCCGTTGCAGATCAATACCGAACACTGGCCGCCCTTTATTGCCCGCGCCCTGGAATACCTGCCAGTGGCGATCGTCGCTGCCATCAGTCTGACTCCCTTGTTGATCAAGGATCAGCAGATACAACTCGACCGCCCCGAGTTTTATGCCGCGATTCCGACGCTGTTATGTGCGTATTTCAGCCGCAACCTGTTTCTCAGTGTGGCGGTGGGCACGGCGGCGTACATCGCGCTCGGTTCGTTCCTGTAGCGTCAGGTCCACCACATCGTGCAGTGCCTGGCCGGACAACTCCGGATTGTTCACCGCCAGGCGGACTTCAAGGAAATCCTCGAAATCCGGGAAAATCGCCAGGCCGTTGCGCAGCGCGGCTTCCCGGGACACCAGCCCCAAGCCATCGAGCTGAGTGATCAATGACAGTGTCAGCGTTTCACTGCAGGAATACACCATGCGCTGGCTCGACCCGTATTCACCCAGGCCGGCGTCGAGAAAGCGCAGGAAGCTGTGGGAATACGGGCATTCTTCTGCCGGACGCACCTGAAACTTGTCACCGAGCAGGCCAAGGGAGTCGTCTGCATCGCCACAATGGGCGCCGACCACCCGCACCTGCACATCCGGCATGGTGATGCTGGTAAAACCGCCCTGTTGCTGGCCGATCAGGACCGCCAGGTCAAAATCTTCATTCCTGAGTTTGCTCAGGTTCTCCATCGACTCGGCGTAGCTGAATTCCAGCTGATACTGGGGGAACACAGCGATCAACCGGTCGATCATTCGCCGGTTGAACTCCGCCGGCAGGGTGGTATTGAGCGCCATTCTGAGGGTGCGCTGTCGCGGGGTCTTGAGCGCCGCGACTTTCTCCTCCAACTGCCGGGTGGCAATCAGCACCTGATCCATGAAGGGGGTCAGTTCCGAGCCTTGGCTCGTCAACGTCAGGCCCTTGTTCGAGCGCCGGAACAACCGGAAACCGAACTGTTCCTCGACCTTGTTCAACTGCGCCGCCAACGCCTGCACCGTGAGGCACGAATGCTCGGCCGCTGCCGACAACGAGCCGGTCTGCACGATACGCATGAGGTTGCGTAGGGTTCTGCTATCCATGAGGTAATGCCCTCTGCTTAAGTGGGCTCGCTATTGTTGTGCGCCTGGTCCGGGCCAGGCAGTGCATGCCGGCTATCATCATGCACCTTGCCACGGTTGTCGCGATTTTGTGCCGAAAAGCGCCGGCAGGCGATGGTTGGAGCTTATGCGGAATTTGGGGATTTTGCCTAACAGATGCTGGCCAAGACCCGTTAGTGGGAAGCTGGTTACGTTTGTTGACCTGCAAAGCCATGCCGAATTGTTCGAATAGAACATCGATAGAATCCGTTTGCGAATAAAAACTAAAAAATAATCCACATCTGTACTATCCTCTAAGCACCACCCCGCGATAAAGGAGCCCAAACCATGGCGACTTCCTCCATCACTCTCAATGCGCAGCAACAATTGGATTCCCCGGATGCGGGTCGAGTCGCGTTGAAGTTTTTCTTCAACCTCATGGCGCTCTGGGGCTGCAGCGTCGAGCAGCAGCGCACATTGCTGGGCAAGGTGGGAAACACGACCTTCTACAAATACAAACAATTGCCGGAAAACGTGAAGCTGCCTCGCGATACGCTCGAGCGCATTTCCTACCTCATGGGTATCCACAAGGCACTGAGCATTATCTTCAGCAACAGCCGGGACCGTGCTTATCAATGGGTCAGCAGCCCGAACACCGCGGCACCGTTCAACGGCCAGTCGGCACTGTCCTACATGCTGACCGGCCGCGTGGTAGACATCGCCGATGTGCGGCGATACCTCGACGGAGTGCGCGGTTGATGATGCCACCACTGGCGGACCCGCAATGGAATCGGGCCTATCGGATCGTCAACAGCAGCTTCCCGCCGATTTCGCTGTTTGAAGACGTACTCGACCCTGAGGACCTGCCCACGGCCTACGCCCTGGAAGCGTTGACCAACGATCGGCTGATGGAGCAAGCCGGCGTGCTGTCCCGGGTCCGCCCAGAGGACCGCATTTCCGGGCCCGGCTCCTCGCCGGTGATGGCGGCGTTTACCCACATCGGCAAAAGCAGCCGCTTCAGCGACGGCACCTTCGGCGTCTACTACGCCGCCAGCAGCCAGGAAGCGGCCATTGCCGAGACCTGCTACCACCAGGCGCGATTCCTTGGCGCGACCAACGAGCCAGACCTGGAGCTGACCATGCGCACCTACATCAACAAGGTGGTCAAACCTCTGCACGATATCCGCCACGACTACCCCCACCTCCACAACCCCGACCCTACCGCCTATGGTCCGTCCCAAGTGTTCGCCCGACAACTGCGTGAAACCTTGTCGTGGGGGCTGCTGTACAACAGCGTCCGGCTGCCCGGCCACGAATGCGTGGCCGCGTTTCGCCCTCCGGCAGTTTCGATTCCGGTGCAGGGCAAGCATATTCGGTACGTCTGGAGCGCCCAGAAGCGGGAGATTTCGTTTGTGTTCGAGGTGAGCGAGGTTTGAAAAGGGCTGCTAGGCAGCCCAGCGGGAGCAAGCTCCCTCGCCACGGGTATCCGATCAAACCTTGAACTGCTGCACCGAAGCCTGCATCGACCCCGCCGCATTGTTCAATTGATCCGCCGTTTGCGTCAGGTTGTGAATCGAGCGTGTGTTCTCACGGGACTGCTCGGCAATCGACTCCACCCGCTGGGCCATCTCATCACTGGCCTTGGATTGCTCGGCAATGGTCTGGGAAATTTCCTCCACCACTTCGGCCGCATGCCGGGCACCGGTGCGGATTTCGCTGATGGACACCCCGGCCTGCTGGGCCAGGTTGACGCCTTCGTCCACACGGCTGACACACGCCTGCATGTTCGCCACCGCGTCCCGGGCGCTGGACTGGATGCGCTCGATCATCGCGGTGATTTCCTGGGTGGACTGGGTGGTGCGCGCCGCCAGGTTGCGCACCTCATCGGCCACCACCGCAAAACCACGCCCCGCCTCACCGGCGCGGGCGGCTTCGATGGCGGCGTTGAGCGCCAGCAAGTTGGTCTGTTCGGCGATGCTCTTGATCACTTGGATGATGGAATGAATGTCCTCGGATGATGCGTCCAGCGCCGTGATCTTGCTGGAGGACTGGTTGACCACCTCGGCGATCCGGTTCATGCCTTCCACCACCCCGAGAATCACCTGGCCACCGCTGCTCGCCAAATGCTCGGACTGCGCGGAAATCGTCCGGGCGCTGTCGGCGTGCTGATGGATCTGGCTGATATTCGCCATCATCTGCTCCATGCTCGCCGCCATGCTGGTTGCGCTCTGGGCCTGCTGATCGGCGCTGGACACAATCTGTCGCGCCGTATCGCCCAGATGCCGGGACGTGCCGTGCAACTCATCGCTCTGGCCGCGGATCGTGGCGATCATCTGTCGCAGATTGGTCTGCATCTGCTCGATCACACCTTGCAACTGACCCAACTCATCCTTGCTCTGAGCCCCCATCGAGCGCTGCAAATCCCCTTGGGACATCGCCTGGGCATTGAGGATGATCTTGTTCAGTGGCGTCAGCACAGCCTTGAGCAGGCTCCACGACAACAGCGCCAGCGCCACGCAAGTGGCCAGTAGTGTCGCGATCAGCCAGCGCTCCGAGGTGTGAATGCTGTGGTCCTGATGCTCACGCGAGGATTGCGCCTGGTTCTCGATCAGCTCACTCACTGCCTCGTTGCGCTCCTCCAACGCCGAAAACGCCCCGTCGAACTCCGCCCGCAACGCCTGGCCATCCTGGGCACCGCTCAGTGCCTTGCCGATTATTTGCTTGGCTTTGTCGATATAGGTTTCGACCTGTGGTTTAAGCTCGCCAATCGCCTTGGCGACATCCCCCGGTAACTTGGCCTCGGCGTTTTCGGCGATAACCTTGCGCATCCGCTGCGTATGCTCATCGAATGCCTCCGTCACCTCCTTGGCCGCCTGAGTGTCCCCCGGTGCCACCAGCAATGCGGCCAACACATCGGCACGAATGGCGTCGTGCATCATGTCCGCCTCCATGTGCTTGCGCATGGCCGAAATACTGGTCTCGTTCTGCACCAGGGCCTCGGTCATGGAGTGATAACCCCACAGCCCTATACCGCCGAGCAATAGCGCAAAAGAAAGACTGACCAACCCCGAGCCTATGACTTTGGTGCGGATCTTCATCGCTTACTGCTCCTGGAGCGGGGGAATTCTGGGAAGTGTAGTCGAGCGCCAGCAGAGCCTTGGGGGAGCCCAGGCTCTTATCTGAGGCTATCGGCGGGGGAAATGATTAGATGAATACAGCGCCAACTGTTTGGGCCTGGGACAGAGTGAACCTGTGGCGAGGGATTTATCCCCGATGATGGGCGTGAAGCAGCCCTTCTTTAATCTGCTCCGGCAGATAAAATCCAAGGCTGCCCCGCTCGTGAGCAGCATTGGGTTTGCAACTCTTAAGCCGACTTACTCCCCGGCGCCTCAAGCACCTTCACCACGTCATCGATGACGGCCTTGCTCATATCCTGCAAATAACACGAAGCCCAGGCATACCGATCCGTACCGCGAATCATCGCCGCGTCCTCGGCCAGGACCTTGGCGACGTGGAGCAGATCGGAAGCGTGGGACAGGGCTTCGCCGATGGGTATGCCGCTGTTGACGCGGAATAAAGGGCGGTCGGAGTGGTAGCAGAAGGGGGTTAGGCCTGGGGTTTTGAGGTCTTGCTGGTTTGGCATTGTCTGGCTCCTTGACTGTGAGAGCCGCAACCGTCCTTTCCTACGGGATGGGGTGGCGGCCATGCACGGGGTAGGAAAACCGGGAATCAAGGCACCCGGCACACCCGAAGGTGTCCCGCGCACAGCCGCCATAACGCATATCGCAGACACAGAAAAAGCGCCTGCAATAGTAAGCGAGGCGCAGCTGATGCGCCTTGATTTACTTCGGGTTTCCTACGCCCGGTCGCTGAATTTGCAGCGACAGATGGAGAGTAGCGGGCGGGTGAGAAGGCTGCAATCGTGGCGCGATGCTGGCGGAGGCGGTTTAGGTATTTTTATGGGTGAGCAATAATTTCGTGCTTCCGGTCATGCATCGACATACCTCTCAAGGAGACCCTGATGGCCACTGCCCATGTTTTCATAGCCACCAGCCTAGATGGTTTCATCGCCAGGCCCGATGGTGACATCGACTGGCTTTTGCAGCGCGACGATCCAACCGAGGACCATGGCTACTCAGACTTCATCGCCGATAAAGACGTGATTGTGATGGGGCGAGGAAGCTACGAGAAGGTACTGACCTTTGATACTTGGTTCTATGAACGACCCGTGGTGGTGTTGTCGGAACGGCTGGCGGATTCGCCGGTGCCTGAGGCGCTGAAGGGCAAGGTACGTTTCTCCAACCTCTCACCCAGGGACGTGATGGAGGAACTGACGAGCCAGGGTTTGCATCGTGTCTATGTCGACGGAGGGCAGGTCGTGCAGTCATTCCTGCGCGATGGATTAGTCGCCGACATGGTGATTACCACTGTTCCTGTGCTGATCGGGGCGGGCAGGTCGCTGTTCGGTGCCATTCAGCAGGACGTTGAATTGAAATTGGTGTCTAGTCGCTGCTTTCCCTCGGGGTTGGTGCAGTCCACGTATCGGTTGGGCTCATGAGTCGCTCACATGGGATCTGCTTTGCGCTCTGAGAATGACCTCTGACGGAACCAAGCCGTTTTCCAGGCTTGCTCCAATGAGGTGTTTAGCTCACTGTAAAGACCAATGTCATTACAGTGATTTGTCTAGTCCTGAAATAGGTTTGCACCTGTTTCAGGACTAGACACAGCGCCCCCGGTTCAGGCGGCTTTGGCGGTAACGCTGATTTCTATTTTCAAATCTGCACCGGCTAACAGATTCACCAGCGCATCCAGGGAAAACTTATCAACCTTCCCCTTCAGCAGATCGTTGAGCCGTGGCTGCGTAACATGCAGCCGGCGAGCCGCTTCGGCTTGCGAGACGTCCCATGCCTTTACGACCAAGGCGATAGCTCGCATAACTTGGGAGCGGACTCTAAGGTTCTCGGCTTCTTCTGGCGTGTCAACCAACGCTTCCCAAACACTGGTCGCGCGTTCGTTTGCCATATCGGTATTCCTCACTTTCAATGCTTCCAATTCTACTTTCAGTTTGATTCTTAACTTTCTGCTCAACACTATTCTTTATGATCGAGTCGGGTTGCGAGAGGTTCAGAGTAGCAGCTTACCCCTTCACCCGAACGGAGGGTGAAAGGGTACCTGCCCTGCCTGCTTATCTGCTCCTGCGATCAACCCAGCGACAAAGCCCCCCGCATTTCTGCGAGGGCTTTGTTTTGTATGGTGCGGCACCAGACGAACGGTAGCTTTTGGCGAGGCCAGGTTTCCTGCGGGTTTAGACGTCGGTGGAAAATTTGCCGTACCCCGATCAGTGATTCGAGGGGACAGACCACGATTTTTGGCTGGAATGATGAAGCAGGGAATTAACCGCAGTCTGCTTCTAGTTTCTCTACGCTAGGCGCCATTGCTGTTGATCTTTCCAATCATTTGGAAATCCCATGAGCCTCAAATAATCCAGTTCCTGCTGATCCATGATTTCGGCCAGGCGAAGCTTCCACTGGCTGTCAGGGCTGATCAGGTCGGTTAGGTAGGCCAGCATCGTCAATACGACGTATAGCCGCTGTTTGGGCTGAGGCTGGTCGGCGGGGGCCGTGGGAATGGCCCATTCTTTAGGTAAGGATGGTCGAATCGAGAGCTCTCGGTTCCATAGCCGTGAGTGGTGGGCACAGCAGTTGCGAATGAAGGTCAGCGTGTGTAGCCAGGAGGCCAGTACTTCGAAGGGCAGGCTGAATCTGGTGGCGATAGCTTTCTTGTCGGCGCTTTTGCCTATGGCATTGAAGAGGGTAGATACCGTCCCAAGGCTGAGTTCTTCCAGGACCGCCCAAGCGGGCGGCAACTCCGGGTGGGCATAGGTTGCACCGTAGTATCGGAAATAGTTGTCACGCATGCGGTTTTCGATCCGCTGTTGCTGGAGCCCATCGGCTTGTCGGCCCTTTCTGATGCGGTCGACATCACGTTTGAGTTTACTGCGCTCCTTATTCATTTGCTCCCGCAATGGACGCAACAAATCGGTGTGTGAGTATGACGAGGAGAAGACGGACGCGTCAGCTATCCAGTCAGGCCCGTACTTGGGGCACATATGATTGCTGATAGTCGCTCGTATGGCGACTTCGACACGTTCGATGGCATCCATGGTGACGCGCCGCAACGTACCATCGAAGCGGTAAATATCGACGATTGCCTTCAGTGTGCTGCCGGGCTTGAAAGGATGTTCAGGGTCTAGCTCCTGAAAGGGGCGCATGTAGGGACTCAGGCGAAACAGCGTGACCACTTCGAGAAAACGCATGGCTCGATCATCGTTGGCGATGTGCAAACCTCGTTGCTTTAGCAGTTCCAATTGCTGTTCTACGCTGAGAGCCGGCTTGTCGAAGGGCCTCATGTAGTTTTCTCCAGGCAAAAAAAACCCGCACGATTTGAGCTTGCTGACTGGGTCAACCTAGGCTTGGCGGGTGTGTTGGGGGGCATTATAGGTCGGTGTAAGAGACCGTCAACATTGTCCTGACGTGAAATTGTAACGGGTAGGAGCGCAGGAAAGGTTTGGTCTGTGGATGCTGATTAAGGCGATATCGGTCTTATCTAGCTCCTGGGAAGGTTCAACCTCCAGAAACAACAAAGCCCCCGCATTTCTACGAGGGCTTCGTTTTGTATGGTGCCGGCACCAGACGAACGGTAGCTTTCGGCGAGGCTAGGTTTTCTGCGGGTCTGGAGTTCGCTGGAAAATTCGGCGTACCCCAACTAGTAACTATAAACAAATCAGCTAGTTATGGCTTTCAGTGGAATCGAATCGGGGACGATTAAACCTGAGCATGTGCTGTGCTCGGTACGTAGAGTTGCGAGCGACACACGTAACCTGTGAATTGGGTAAAAAAACCAGCTATTTTCAGGCTGGCTCAAATGAAGTTGTTACCTCAATGTAAAGACCAATGTCATTACAGTGAGGGCCATCCCATGGCGTCCATCAATGTCCGTATCGACGACGACCTCAAAGCGCGTGCTTACCACGAGCTGGAAAAGCTCGGCGTCACCCCTTCTGAGCTGATGCGCCAAGCCTTGCAGTACGTAGCAGAGCGCGGTCAGCTACCCTTCAAGCCCGTCCTGATGACCGAGGACGATGAAGCCTTGATCGCAACGGTTCGCGAGCGGCTGGCTAATCCCCAGCGGGTTAAGGTTTCGCTAGATGACCTATAGCCTCGAATTCGATGCGCGGGCGTTAAAGGAGTGGCACAAATTGGGGGGTACCCCAATTACTTTGTTCCCCGTTAGCCTTTTCGTATGATGAGCGAACATGCTATTTGGAATATCTCGCGTGAATACGCCACCTAACATCGGTTCATCACGCCAGGCAGTGCAAAAGGGGGGCAGATCGGATTTCAGTGATGCTGTGGCCCAGCTCTCATGGGACGACTTGCGCATTATCAAAGCGCTCAGTGAATGCGCAAATCGCACTGATGCTGCCAAAAAACTGGGGATCAACATATCCACGGTATCGCGCCGAGTGGCCCAGCTTGAGAAAACACTTGGAGTTGCACTCTTCGATCACCGCCGCTCGGGATACATGCTCACAGCGGAAGGCGTAGAGCTGCGAGAGCTCGCCGAGCGAGTCGAACTGGATATCGTTAGTGTTGCACGGCGTGTGTCACGGGCGGGTCAGGGGCCACTCGGAAAACTCCGCATCACCACCAGCGATTCGCTGCTGCTGTACTTCCTCACACCTATCATTGCGCAATTCAAAGCTCTGAATGAAGGGATAGCGATTGAAGTACTTGTAGGCAATCAGACATTGAGTCTTGCCCGCGATGAGTCGGATATTGCGGTGAGGGCGACCAATAAACCAGCTGAAAGTTTGGTTGGGCGCAAACTCGCGACAATTGCCTGGGCGCCATACGGCAGTGATAAAAACGCACCGACCTCGACACCTTTCGCAGAAGGCCAGGCGTGGGTATCTTACTCGGCAGCTTTATGCGGCCTCAAAGCAACGAGCTACGTTGATAGCAGAGTTCACCCCGATTGCATTTCGTATCGTACCGACTCCGTTGCCGCTGCAAGCGCTGCGATTGTAGCGGGTCTTGGTTTTGGGTTCCTTCCCTGCATGCTGGGTGACATCACGCCGGGATTGGTGCGTGTCGGCCCGGTTGTGCCTGAACTTCAGGATGGGCTTTGGCTGCTGACTCACCAGGACATTCGAAAATCATGGCGAGTCAAGGCGTTCATGACGTTTTGCGCAGCGGCGGTTGCCGAACTCAAGCCCTTGGTCGAAGGCCAGCGATCTCTCCCGGTTTCGTAGACGAAACCGGGAGCACGTCTTAGCGGGTGCCGGAGCCAATGACCGCCTTGCAGACAATTTCGATCAACTGCGAACGCTGTGCGAGCCTCGATACGCCGATGATGTTGCTCGTGCACTGGGGCCGCTCGGTGCCAAACGCAGCCTTGCGAACATTGCCTACCACGGCAAAAGCCGCGTCCATGTCCAGCACATAAAGCGTCTCTTCGACCACGTCTTCAAGTGTTGCGCCATACAGTGTAAGCAACTTGGAGATGTTGTCGTAGGAAGCGCGCATTTGCTCTCCCATCGAAGAGAAATCACTGGGCTTGCCTTCGCTATCGAGTGGGGCAGGAGCTACCAGGTTGCCGTCTTCATCATGGTTGAATTGGCCGGATATATAGATGTCGTTTCCGACTTGTCTGGCCTGCGGGTAGCCGTAGCTTTCTTCCCATGCGACTCCCCAGTAAGCGGTTTTCTTTCCGAACGGTTGCGAAGCTGACATTGCATTCTCCTGGCGTAGAACAGACTGCTCGCACAGCGGCAGTCCGAGTTGTGGGATGCCAGAGACTAGCACCGCAAATGATTTTATAAGGGCGCATTAATGCGTCTATGGAGACGCATTAATGCGCCCCTAAAATCGTGAATGATCGGTTACCTTGAACTCGAAATCGGCGCCGCACCTACCGCCAACAACCTTCCGTGATTTTCAGCGGACAAAAGATTGGCCCGGCCCGCAAAGAGATTAGAAGACCATCATTTCACTAAAGGGAACCACCATGAACAATCCAAAAACCGAAGTCCTGACCCCTCAAAACAGCCAACTGATTTTCATTGATCAGCAGCCCCAGATGGCCTTTGGCGTGCAAAGCATCGACCGCCAGACGCTGAAGAACAACACGGTCGCTCTGGCGAAGGCCGCAAAAATTTTCAACGTGCTAACCACTATCACCACCGTCGAAACCAATAGCTTCTCCGGCCACACATATCCCGAATTACTCGCTGTGTTTCCTGACGCGCCTCTGCTGGAGCGCACCTCGATGAACTCGTGGGACGACCAGAAAGTCCGTGACGCGCTGAAAGCCAATGGCCGTAATAAAATCATCGTCTCTGGCCTTTGGACTGAAGTGTGCAATACCACATTTGCACTTTCCGCCATGCACGATGCCGGCTACGAGATCTACATGGTCGCCGATGCTTCCGGTGGCACAACGAAGGAGGCTCACGATTACGCCATGCAGCGCATGATTCAGGCCGGCGTGGTGCCGGTCACCTGGCAGCAGGTGCTGCTGGAGTGGCAGCGTGACTGGAACAACCGCGACACCTACGACGCCGTCATGAATCTGGTGAAGGAGCACTCCGGTGCTTACGGCATGGGCGTCGACTATGCCTACACCATGGTGCACAAGGCTCCCGAGCGTGTAGACCACGGCCCGACCCTGGCACCTGTGGCCGCCTCTGTCTGAGCCTCACTGGCCCTCATCAAATGGGGGCCAGTCCCCATTTCTATCCATTTGAACCGGAACGGCGACAGAGGCTATATCAGGAAGGAAAGGAAGGAAAAAGGAAAGGAAAAAGGGGACGTATTTATTTTCCAAATCGAAAGTGAGGTGCCTATGTGCAGGAGTGCTACGTTTGCGGACGGACGCCTATGCGGCTAGTGCCACTCGATGATCAACCAGTCCCTAACTCCCCTCAATCAAAACCCGCTGCTCCAGCCAAATCTCCTGAACAAACTGATCCGTAATCGCGTAAATCCCATGCCCGCGCCGCATGATGATGTTCTCCGCTACTAGCGCGATTACCACCGGTTGAATCTCTTCAACCCGCACCTCTCGCCCTACTGACTTTGAATACTCTGCCGCTGCGTCGATGGAAAAAATCCCTCGAGCATCGCCTTCTGTAGATGCGATTTTGTTGAAAATCGCCAGGGCCAGGCTGCCCAGTTGCTCGACTTTTTCCAGCTCGATGTTCGCTGCAGCCGAACGTAGAGTGCTGGCGATTACGGGAAGAAAGAGGTCGGGGTCCCCGTCCTGCTGCAAGAGTTGGCGTAGAGCCTTGAGCATCTCCTCGGGTCGGTTGCCCAAGGTATTGAACGCCTCGATGGCTGTCTCCACGGACGGCAGCTTTTCTTTTTTCACGGTCATGGCAAGTCGGTTGAGCAGGAACTCTACGTAGTCACCTTTGAGCAGCGGGTAGGCGGCTGATGTGGCGCCGGAAAACGCCTGGTTGCGTTTGGCGGTCAGTTCGCTGACTTGCGCCCTGTGGGAGCCGGTTCCGATAAACAGGAAGTAACCCGGTGTATTCGGGCGAGGGTTGATGGCATCGCGTGCGGCCTTGAGGGCCAAGAGCATTTGATTGCCATCGTCGGAGGAAATGGCGTGCTGCACTTCGTCAATGATCAAGACCAAGTCGGTCTTGGCTTGGTCGACGACTTCTGTCAGTGCTTGCGCCAGTGTCGGGCCGTCGGGGTTACCGATGTTGTCGAGTTTGAAGCCGAATTTGAACCCTGCGGCGCCTGCCTCGACATTACTGACGCGCTTGAGTATTTCCAAGGCAGAGGAGCCCGGCGTTTGCAGATCTTTCAGCGTTTTATGTATGGCGTTATGCACGAGCGTGGCCGGGTTGGCCAAGGTGTCGCTCCATAGATCAACGTAGATGACCAGAGCCCCAGCCTCTTCCAGGGCTGGGATGAGGTCATTTCTCAGAAAAGTCGTTTTGCCTGTACGGCGTAAGCCAGACAGGAATAGACCTGAGCGTAGGCCTTCATCGAGCACGCCTGGATGGAGCAGCTGATTTGCCATCGATTCAGCCAGTTCAGGGCGTTGAAATATGCTGCTCATGCAATTATCCCTTTTTATGGATAAGCCATAATTATTGCCAATTCATAATTTAGCATAAAGATCGGATTGTGAGCCTTGGGAGAGAATCGATGCTTTGAGGAGTAGCGAAGCGGGGGACTACGAGTTGGTCGACGGAGGCGGGGGGTAGGAACATCAATACCCCAGAAACAACAAAGCCCTCGCATTTCTGCGAGGGCTTTGTTTTGTATGGTGCCGGCACCAGGAGTCGAACCCGGGACCTACTGATTACAAGTCAGTTGCTCTACCAACTGAGCTATACCGGCGTGTGGGCGACGATTATAGCGATTGGGTGCGTTCTGTAAACCCCTGAATTCTGACTATTTTTGCACTGCCCATACTCAAGCGCGGTGCAGCAGGTTGCGCAGTTTGTTCAGGGCGCGCCAGGTGCGGCTGTTTTGCATGGCGTGGAGTTGGGCTTCGGCCTGTTCGGCGCGTTGCAGGGCGGCGCTGAGTTGTTGGTCGGTGTCGTCGATGGGGTGGCTGAATTTGTGGCCTTTGCAGAGTTGGAAGCCGTCGAGGTTGCACGGGGGGATGTCGAAGGCGGGTTTGAGGGCCAGGTGTTCTTCGGCGAGGTAGTAGGTGTTGATGCCGTCGAACAGGATGGACTGGTAGCCGGCGTCGGTCACCAGGGTTTCCCAGGTCTGGTCGCGGGCCCATGGGGTTTCGATGAGGATGATCCAGGGGCGCCAGCGGCCGAAGTCCATGCCACGCAGCACGGTTTCTTCGTGGCCTTCGACGTCTATTTTCAGGAAGTGGATAGGACGATCCTGGGCGTATTGCTCGCAGATGGAGGCCAGGGTGCGGGACTGGACGGTCTGGGTGCCCACGTCCATGCCGGCGTCGCGGTGTTGTTGGGCGACGCTGGCTTCTACCGTGGACAGGCCGGTGTTGGCGATGGTGTAGAAGGTCAGGCTTTCGGCGTTGTCGCCGGCCACGCATTGCAGGTTGATGTCGTGGGGGCGTTGTTGGCAGAGGGCGTCGTAGTAGGCCGGTACGGGTTCGATGTTGATGCCGCGCCAGCCGCGGTCGTAAAACGCTCGGGTGACTGAATCATCTGTCGGATGGTTGGCGCCGACGTCGAGGTAAAAGCCGTTTTCCACCGATTTGAGGGCGCGCCACAGGCGTATGTCTTCGAAGTTTTGTGCGTAGGAAATGAACGTCACGGCCAGTCCTTGAGTGTGTCGGCGTTGTGTCAATCACGATACGTTTGGCTGTTGTATAGCACGGGCGCGGTGGACGCAATTGTTGGCGCGGAGCAGCACTGAATTCGGCGGTTATGTCGTTTTGCTTAGACGCTTATGCACAACGGGCAGGATGAGACGCAGCGCATCTTGCGATTTTGTGACCGCCTTCGCGTTTCGTCGCAAATGCCTGTTTTCATGGTTTTTTATCCATATGAACAAAAAATGACCAATGCTGATTCGCTCAGGAAATCACGGATTTCTTGGATCCGAGTTTATTTCATCAACAGAGTTATCCACAGGCTGTTTCGTCTCGGCAACGCTCTGCCAGCAACAGCAGGTTGCGCGGCGTCAGCGGGGTTTCGCAGAAGGTGCCGAGGCGAACGTCGTAGCCTTTTTGAGTGAGGAAAAGCGCCCGGTCCAGTACCAGCCAAAGCTCTAGCGGTCGGCGGAAAAGGCCTCGCAGCAACTCCAGGTTGCGCACCTCGGCCAGACGTTGATGGCCCGCTGCTTCCAGGGCGACCCAATCAGGCGTACCAACTGTGGATAAGTCTTTCAGGATCGCCAGATCGGTGCAGTACTGGGCGAAGGATTTTTCCAGCCAGGCGCTGGGCAGTGAGGGGGTGGACAAGTAGTCGTCGCACCCCCTGATGTGCCGTTGCAGCAGGTCGAAGCCCAGGCGCCGGGCCATGGATTGGTCCCGTTGTCTTCTGACGCGCGCGCCAGCGGTGACGGTTTCGGTCAGCGGCAGGCTGAGATCGTCTAGCGACAGCTGTAGGGCTGAGCCCTTGGCCGCGTCGGACAGTGCTTGATAACGCTCGCTGCTGATGCGGTTGTAACAGCAGGGCGCGATCGCCAGTTGTGCACAGCCAGCGGCGCTGGCCAGGTGTATCAAGCGCACATGCAAGTCGCCGCAGGCGTGCAGGGCCACAGGCGTGTGTCCGGAATGGAGCGCCTGGATTGCGTCAGCCGCCAGTACGTCTTGTTGCAGGTGCGTGGCGTGCAGGTGATGGCGCAGGCTCAGTTGTTGGCCGCTGGCGACCAGTGCGGGGTCATACTCCAGGCAAGTCAGTTGTTGCTCACCCTGCAGCAGACGTCGACCGAGGTGGCCTTTGCCGGCGCACCAATCGAGCCAATGGGTCGGTTGGGTGGTGAAGTGCAGGCGGCTGGCGAAGGCTTCGATCTGCTGCCATTTGCGCCCGGGCACGTCGACGTTGAGGAGATGGCTTGGCGCTTCGAGCGTGCTGGCCGGCAATTCTGCGACAGCGCTCAATGCTCGGGAGATAGCGGCCAATTCCGGGAATGGCGCAGGCGCATCTTCCATCAACCACGGCTGATGATGGTCGTTTTCCGCAGCTTCCAGCGAGCGCTGGCGTAGCCATCGGGACAATTCCGGGTGGGACGTTTCCCAAGGCAGTTGCAGATGGGTGAACGGACGCGGTTTCCACAGTGCCTGGTGCGCCGTGAGAAAAGTATCCAGCGCCGTGAAGCGGGCGAGCAGAGCCTCGCCCGTCAGCACGCCGCAGTCAGCGTCCTTGGCAGGCATCGACGCGCAACCAGCGCTCCAGCTGCTTGAAGCCTTGCACCAGTAGGTAGGACATCAGCAGGTAGAACATGCCGGCTGCAAAGAAAATCTCCACCGGCAAGTAGGTCCGGGCAATGATGGTGCGGGCCATGCCGGTGAGTTCCAGCAAGGTCACGGTACTCGCCAGGGCACTGGCCTTGAGCATCAGGATCACTTCGTTGCTGTAGGCCGGCAGGCCGATGCGCGCGGCACGGGGAAGCATGATGTAGAACAACGCCTTGGGCCGCGACATGCCCAGGGCCCGTGCGGCTTCGATCTCGCCACGGGGGATGGCCTGGATCGCACCGCGCAGGATCTCGGCGATGTAGGCAGCGGTGTGCAGGGTCATGGTGGCCGTGGCGCACCAGAACGGGTCCCGCAGGTACGGCCACATTGCACTGCTGCGCACGGCTTCGAATTGCGCCAGGCCGTAGTAGACCAAAAACAGCTGGACCAACAGCGGCGTGCCACGGAAAAAGAAGATGTAGGCATAGGGCAATGCCCGCACTTGCCACAGGCGCGAAGAGCGCGCGATGCCCAGTGGAATCGCCAGCAGCAGCCCGGCGATCACGGCGATGGCCACCAGCTCCAGGGTCAGTGTCGCGCCTTGGGCCAGCTTGGGCAGCCACTTGATGATGACGTCCCAGTTCATTGGGTACTCCTGGTAAATCCACGGGCGGCGCGTCGTTCCAGCAGGTGCATGCCGATCATGGCGAGCACCGTCAGGCCCAGGTACATGAATGCTGCGACCATATAGAAGGTGAACGGTTGCTTGGACACGGTCACGCCGATTTCCGCATGGCGCATGATTTCTTCCAGGCCGATCACCGAGACCAGCGCGGTGTCCTTCATCAGGATCATGAACAGGTTGCCCAGGCCGGGCAGGGCGATGCGCCACATCTGCGGCATGATCAACCGAGTGAAGATCCGCCACTTCGACAGGCCCAGGGCGACGCCGGCCTCACGGTGGCCCTTGGGAATCGCCAGGATCGCACCGCGAAACACTTCCGTGGCGTAGGCGCCAAAGCACAGGCCCAGGGCAATGACACCAGCGGCGAAGGCATCGAGGGTGAGATCGGGGTTGCCGAAATACTCACCCAGGGCACGCAGCAGGTTGACGGTGCCGAAATAGATCAGCAGCACCCAGAGCAATTCCGGGATGCCGCGAACCAGCGTCGAATAGGTGCCGCCCAGCCACTGCAGCGGCTTGTACGGCGAGGTCTTGGCCAAGGCGCCGAGCAGGCCGAGCACCAGCCCCAGGCAGAGGGCCGTGAGTGCCAATTTGACGGTCATCAGCGCGCCGGCGGCAAGCGCCGGGCCGAATCCGTAGAGATCGATCATCATGGGTAAGAATTCATATCGCGGCAGGCTTTGCTAAGGGCCGGCGCTGCCAGACGGCTGCGCCGGCCAGGCACGTCAGTATCAATAGATACTGAACGGGAAGTACTTGTCGTTGATCTTTTTATAGGTACCGTCGGCAAGGATTTCCTTGAGTGCGGCGTTCAGCTTGTTGCGCAGTTCGTCGTTACCCTTGCGCACCGCAATGGCGATCTTGTCACCTTCCACTACCGGATCCCCCTTGAATTCGTAAGCACGGCCAGCTTCGGTTTTCAGCCAGTCGTAGTTCACGTATTTGTCGGCCAGGATCGCGTCGACGCGGCCGGAGGTCAGGTCCAGGTAGGCGTTTTCCTGGGTGTCGTAGAGCTTGGCGGTGATGTCGCTGCCCAGTTCGTCTTCCAGCCAGGTGCCGGCGAGGGTAGAGCGCTGGGCCCCGATGACCTTGCCCTTGAGAGACTCTTTATCGACTTTGAAATCGACGTTTTTCGGTGCGATGAATTGCAGTTTGTTGGAGTAGTACGGATCGGTGAAGTCCACGGCTTGCTTGCGCTCGTCGTTGACCGACAGCGAAGAAATCAGGAAGTCGAACTTCTTGGCCATCAGGGCGGGAATGATGCCGTCCCAGTTGGAAGTGACGACTTCACACTCGACTTTCATCTTGGCGCACAGGGCGTCGCCGATGTCTTTATCGAACCCCACGACCTGGCCGCTGGCGTCCTTGTTGTTGAATGGCGGATAGGCCGCTTCGATGCCCATCTTCATTTTTTCGGCCGCCATGGCGCTGGCCGAGAAGACCAGGCCGGCCGCTGCGGCCAGGAGGAATTTCTTGTAGCTCTGCATGTGTACTGCTCCGTTAGCGGTTGCTGGACATGAATTGTTTGCAGCGCGCCGAAAGCGGGTTCTCGAAGACCTGCTGTGGCGATCCTTGCTCCTCGACCAAGCCTTGATGAAGGAACACGACTTCGCTGGAAACCTGGCGGGCGAAGCCCATTTCATGGGTGACCAGCAGCATGGTGCGTCCTTCTTCGGCCAGGGCGCGGATCACACTAAGTACTTCCTGGACCATTTCCGGGTCAAGGGCGGAGGTGGGTTCGTCGAACAGAATCACCTTGGGCTGCATCGCCAGTGTGCGAGCAATGGCCGCGCGTTGTTGCTGGCCGCCAGACAGTTCGGCCGGGTAGGCGTGACGCTTGTCGGCGATACCGACCTTGGCCAGCAGGGCTTCGGCCACTTCGACGGCTTCGGCCTTGCTTTGGCCAAGCACCCGGCGCGGCGCTTCGATGATGTTATCGAGCACGCTCATGTGCGGCCAAAGGTTGAAGTTCTGGAAGACAAAACCGATCTCGCTGCGCAGGCGGTTGATCTGTTTGCCGTCGGCGGCGACCAGTTCACCGTTTTTCGCGGCCTTGAGCTTGAGCTCTTCGCCGGCCACCAGGATCTGGCCCTGGTTGGGGTTTTCCAGCAGGTTGATGCAGCGCAGGAATGTGGATTTGCCGGACCCGGAGGATCCGAGGATCGAGATCACATCGCCGTCGCGGGCGGTCAGCGAGACGCCTTTGAGCACCTCCAACTGTCCGTAGCGTTTGTGCAGGTTGCGGATTTCAAGCGCGGGCGTGGCCTGGGCCATGTGCGGTCCTCATGGTATGTGCTCCCTTGCTGTTGGCTGCCTTCCTTGGCGAGGCGGCCAAGCTAGCATGCGTCCGAATGGCAGCCAACAGCGCTACGGGGGGTAAACCAATGATGTGCGGCAGGTTGTCGCATCGGCACAGCAGACTGTCGCGCCTTCAACAACCGAACGGCCGTTTGAACCTGGTTTACCGGTGAAAAGTCCGGGGATTCGCGTAAAAAAAGGCGCGATGGTGCCAGCTTTGGGCGGGGGTTGGAAGGGTTAATCGGATGAGCGTTGCCGCGATCAAAAGTCTGTTGGGTTACTCGGGAGCGTCCTCGAGATCCCACAGTACTTTGAGAACCTCTTTGAAGCTGGCTCGTGCAATTTCGAAATCCGCCTGTACTTCAGGGCTGTGAAGCCAACGCTCCGCTGCTTCCCGATCGATATCGTCAGCCCACATTCGATAAGTGATCAGGCTATTTTCGACCAGGTTTTGGACGGCCGTGGCTTCGTTTTCGGCATTTTCACGATTCAGAAGTTCGGGCTGTTCATTCGTCATCGCAAGGATTAATCCGAGCATCCTGATCATCATGTCAATGCGCCCCGACTCTTCTTCGGCGTCATGCATCTCATAAAACAGTGACAAGAAGTCTCTTGGGCGTTCTGCGAGTTCGTCTTGCAGGGCATCCAGGAAGTACGGATCGTCGTACTCAGGAAGATCAAACGCCACGGCAGCAGGCTTTGTACGACTGACGCGTAGTTGCTTGGCTTTTGTTTTTGCACGCTTGGCGCGTTTTTGTTGCTTGTTGGCGGAGGCCGTGGGCGTGGTTCCGTTATTTTGTTGAAAAAAGAGTCATGAAATCTGTGGAAGCGAGCTTGCTCGCGATGGCGGTAGAGGAGCCAACAAAGATGAGGGGGTGATGGCCGCATCGCGAGCTACCTCCACAGGAGTCTCAATGGAGTGGTTTTTAACTTCAAGCCCCCGAAGTTACAACCCTGGCGTCGTCGCTGTGGTCCAGTCCGCGATGCGCAGGCCCGGGACTCTTTCAAACTCCCTTAGATTGTTGGTCACTACGATCAGCCCGCGAGAACGGGCATGGCCTGCGATCATTTGGTCATAGGGACCGATCGGCTTGCCAATTTTTGCCAGCTCGGCTCGGATCATTCAGGTATGCGCTGCGCCTTCATAATCAAAAACTTCAAGCCGGGCACAGAACCCAGGCAGGCTCGCGCTCCTGATCGGCAGGCTGTTCACGCTCTGCCATAAAATCTGCTGTCACGGAGTCTCCATCGAACCCGCTATCCCACGCTTCGCCAACTGGTGTGATGACGCGTGCTCTTCCTATGGCAATCACGTCTACACGCTTTACATCGTTTGGCATCGCAACGTAGCCAGGACGGCCGGGCTGCAATTGCTCATGAAAAGGGTGGTTTGTTCGATGTGCAGCCCCTCTTGGAAATTCAAACTAAGCATAGAACCATGCGGGGATATGTCAGCCGGATATATAGCGTTGCGATGAATGGTTTTCTGATTCCGTTCATCGCCAATAGATCTAAACCTTGGCGTGTAACCACAATCAAAAGAGAACTCATGAGCTGTTTCCAGTACCTGGAGTCCTCGCCATGAAGCATAACCATTACTTTTTGCTGCCCTTCCTTCTGCTCGGCATGCTGTTGTTCCCGATCATGCTCAACGCCACCAGCCTGGCCCCGATAGACAGTGCCGGCGTGCAGGCCCAGCCGCAGCAACAGAACGGCATCACCTACTTGTCCGGTGGCATTGGCGAGGATGAAGCCCGGTCCATCGGACAGGCCCAGGGTTACAACCTGCACATGACGTTCGCGGTCGGCCCGGAAAACAAATACATCCCGGATGTGCATGTCGTCGTCCAGAACGCGGCGGGGCAAGCGCTGCTGACGCTGGACGAGGCGGGACCGCTGGTTTACGTACAGTTGCCGCCGGGCAAGTACACCGTGGTGGCGACACGCAACGGCGAGGCGCGGCGCGACACCGCCGACGTCGGCAGCGGCGCCGCGCGCAACCTGGTGTTCCATTGGAACGGTGACGAATAACCGGCCGGTTTATTCGCTGGCTGGTTCTTCCATCGACTGGCGATAACGGTCCAGCGCCTCGCTGAAGTCCTGGATGAACTCCGGGGTGCTGAGCCAGCGCTGTGCCGTCTCGCGGTCCATGTCATCGACCCACATGCGGTAGTCCACCAGCATGTCGGCCGCCAGGTTGGTGGCGGCCATGCTTTCGTTTTCGGCGTTTTTCAGGTCGAGCAGACCTGGGCGTTCGATGATCATCACGCTCAGGGACGCGAGCAACGTATCGAGCATTTCACTGCGGCTGATGGCCTCGGCTTCGCGCAGCTTGGCGAACAGTTCCAGCACGTAGACCGGTGGCTGGGCGGTGGCGTGGGCCGGGTCGCCATACATTGGGATCGATTTGCGCCCGCTCATGCGGATCTGCTTGGCTTTGTCTTTGGCGCGCTTGGCGCGTTTTTGCTGCTTGTTCAGTGAGGCCATTGGGCTTCGGTTTCCAATTCGTTAGGGGACAGTGCCCGGCTCAGTCGATTTTCGGCACGCTAAAGCGCAATTCGCTGCCCTGGCCTGGCTGGCTTTCGGCGTGCAGTTTACCGCCATGGGCCTGGATGATGCCCCTGCCAATTTGCAACGCCATCCTGATAGCGACTGTCTTCCCCTCAGACGCCAGGCCCGGTTGCCATTTCCTCAAGTCGGGCGCGTTCACGATCCAGTTCTCTGCTCAGCTCTTGCTCGGTGGGCAGTACCAGCTGGTACTGGCTGGCGAATAGCTGTTCGTTACCTTGCAGCACGGAATAACGCACCACCGATTCGTCTTTCTGGGCGCACAGAATGATGCCGACGGTGGGTTTGTCATCGGGGCCGCGCTTGAGGTCGTCGTAGAGGCGCACATACATGTCCATTTGCCCGATGTCCTGATGGCTCAGCTCACCACGTTTCAGGTCGACGATTACAAAACACTTGAGCAGATAGTTGTAGAAGACCAGGTCGAGGTAGAAGTCTTTGCTTTCGGTACTGATGCGTTGCTGGCGGGCGATGAAGGCGAAGCCCTTGCCCAACTCAAGCAGGAATCCCTGTAATTGGTCAATCAGGGCCTGTTCCAGTTCTGTTTCCAGGAGCGTGCCGGCATTGGGCAGCCCGAGGAACTCCAGGACCACCGGATCCCTGACGATATCCCTGGGGCCGAGGTTCAGTTCCTTGAGATTGACGAGGGCCTCCTGCTCCACCGCCGGCCTGTCGCGGCTGGCCAGTAGGCGTTCGTAATAGAAGGTGCCGATCTGGCGTTCCAGGGCGCGGGTGGACCAGCTTTGGATGGCCACTTCGTTCATGTACCAATGTCGGGCGTTGTCGTTTTCTACGCGCAAAAGCGTGCGGTAATGGGTCCAGCTCAATTCGGTACGCACTGCGTTCCAAATCGGGAACTTCTGATAAAAGTCTCGCATGTGTCGCAGGTTGCGTTCATCAAACCCCTTGCCAAACCGCGCCGTCAGCACTTTCGCCAGCGACGGCAGCAGACGTTTTCCATAAGCCGCTCGTTCGGCGCCTCCTTGCTCGAACTCAATGATATGTCGCCCGATTTGCCAGCACGTTTGCACCTGCAGTGTATCGATGGCGCGCAAGACCTTCTGGCGTGCCTGCTGGATCAATTGGCCGAGTTCACTGATCAGTGGCGCGAGCTGCGGGTCGTCTTGAGGTGAAATTGAAGTCATCGATGTGTCCAGCCATTGAGAAGGGGTGGACCCAAAGCATGCTCCAGAGGAAGTTTTGATGATGCAGGACCGGGCTGATTGGCCTGGAGGATTAAAAGCTGATTCATGCAGGACGGATTTGACGCCGCCCTATGTCGATTGACCCTGGCTTGTAGGAGCTTTCTCTGAGGGTTGTCGTCCATCGCAGACGCTTTCATCACAAAAGCGCTTGGCGGGATGACGGTCAGATCGAGCCTTGGGCCAGCGCCTGGGACGCGGCCACATAATCGGCCTGGAATGGCTTGCTTTCCACCCAGTCCAGCGCGGTCTGTTCATCCACGCCCGTGGTCAGACGGCGGTATTCGATCAATGCGGTAATGATGAAGTCGGTCGCTTCTTCCTCGCCTTCCTGTTCCAAAACCAGCGCCAGCAGTGGATGGGCCAGGAACGCTTCGCACATCGCTTTCTGGCTGACCTTTTCGGCGGCACTCATGAGTTGGAACAACTCCGTCAGGTCCACGGTTTCCAGATCGATGCGCTCGTCGTTCGGGTCGAGGAAATCGTTCGGCGCAGCAGCACGCCGGGTGCGGTTCTGCTTGGCTTTCGCCTTGGCGCGCTGGCTGCGCTTGTGCTGTTTGTTCGCCGATGACATGGCCGGATTCCTGATGGATAAGGCCATCTATCCTACAGCTTCAACGCCGACGCTTCGAATCTCAATCCACTATGAAGAGCGTAGCTCCCGATGAAGTGGAGGATCGATGAGGCTCGGCCTGGTCTGCTACTTGGTAGCTCATGCCGGGCCTGAGCAAGAATTGCCGGCCATCTTCAAGTTCAGTATTGAGTTCGCCCTTGAGGCAAAACAGGATGTGGCCTTTGGTGCACCAATGGTCGGCTAGGTACCCCGGCGTATATTCCACCATCCGCACGCGAATGCTCCCGAACTGTTGGGTGCGCCAATAAGCGGTTCCGGTGACGCCTTTGTGCTCGGTGGGTTCGATGGTTGACCAATCGGTGGTGCCAAAGGGGATGCCGGTGATGTCCATGTCGACTCGCTTGCTGGAGGGGAGTGGACGAATGTAGCCGAGTCGATCAGGCGGAGAAAGAAAATCCCGGACAATAAAAAACCCCGATCAATTTCTTGATCGGGGTTTTCGGTATTTGGTGCCCAGAGACGGAATCGAACCGCCGACACGGGGATTTTCAATCCCCTGCTCTACCGACTGAGCTATCTGGGCAACGGGGCGCATTAAACGGGTTTTTCAGGGGGGCGTCAAGCACGTTTTCAAAAAATATTTAATTATTACCGTCGCTTACGATCCGCCCCCACGCGGGACAGCTTATTCGGACGGCGGTACGTAGCCTTCGGCCTTGGCGTAATCTTCGCCGGAAAAGTACTTGTCCATCTCGCCCTGAAGGTATTTGCGATCTTCAGCGTTCATCATGTTCAGGCGTTTTTCATTGATCAGCAGGGTCTGGTGTTTCTGCCAGTCGGCCCAGGCCTTGGCCGAGACATGGTCGTAGATGTCCTGGCCCTTGGCACCCGGGAACGGTGCACGTTCCAGGCCTTCCAGTTCTTCTTTGTACTTGCGGCACATGATGGTGCGGGTCATTGCAACTCTCCTGCGTTCATTACGGCGGCCGCGCGTTCGAGCAAGGTTTTGACCGGGGCGGCAAGGCCCAGGCGCGGCGGGGTGGCGAGGTTATACCAGAGCCAGTCGGCCTCGGCCACGTGATGGCCGGTTTCCCGGACCCGGACCAGCCAGGGTTCGATCGCCAACTGGAAGTGGCTGAAGGTGTGCACCAGGCTTGGCATTTCCTGTTGGCTGCCCAACTCCAGCGAGTGTTGCAGGGCCAGATGCTGCAGGTCGTCGAGGTCGTCGAGTTCCGGCAGGCTCCACAGACCGCCCCACAGCCCCGTGGAAGGGCGACGGTAAAGCAGGATTGCGCCTTCGTTGTTCGCCAGCATCGGCATCAAGGTACGCTTCTTGGGCACTTCCTTGCGAGGCTTGGGAATCGGGTAGCGGGTTTCCAGGCCCAGCATGTGGGCCTCGCAGCCTTGCTTCAGCGGGCAGAGCAGGCAACTGGGCTTGCTGCGGGTACAGAGTGTGGCGCCCAGGTCCATCATCGCCTGGGTGTAGGCGTTGACCCGGTCTTGCGGCGTGAAGCGCTCGGCGGTGGCCCACAGCTGTTTCGCCACCTTGGGTTCGCCTGGGTAGCCTTCCTGGGCGGTGAAGCGCGCCAGTACCCGCTTGACATTGCCATCGAGGATCGGTGCCCGCAGGCCCATGCTGATGCTGGCGATGGCGCCGGCGGTGGACAGGCCGATCCCCGGCAGCTCGGTGAGTTTTTCCACGTCCCGGGGGAATTCCCCGTCGTACTGCTCGACGACGATTTTCGCGGTTTTCTGCAAGTTGCGTGCACGGGTGTAATAGCCCAGCCCGGTCCACAGGTGCAGCACTTCGTCCTCCGGCGCGGCGGCCAGGGCTTGAACGGTAGGCAGCGAGGCCATGAACCGGTCGAAGTAGTTGAGCACGGTACTGACCTGGGTCTGCTGCAGCATGATTTCCGAGACCCATACCCGATAGGGCGAGATGGCCTGCTGCCAGGGCAAATCGTGGCGCCCGTGGCGGTCGAACCAGTCCAGTACGGCGGTGGAAAACTGCTCGGCTCTCATCGCTTGAACAGCCCCTTGAGCGCATCTTTGAGTTCGGGGCTGACCTTGTCGCCCAGCTTCTCATCGATCTTGTCGCCGAGACGGTCGCCGGCCAGTTTCGCCGCGACCTTGCCCAGCCCGTCGTTGTCCAGGCGACAGGCCTTGGCGCCGAGTTCCAGCGGGCCGCGGCAGCGCAATGGCCATTCGACGTCGACGTAGCGTTCGTTGACCTGGCAGGCCGGGTCGGGCATATCGCTCTTGTCGCCTTCGACGATGACGCCGACGCGATAATCCATGCCCAGTACACGCAGGTCGATGTCGCCGTTGCCGTTGACGGTCATGCCGGGGATGCGGACTTTCAGGTCCGGGTTGTTGGCAACGCCATTGTTGAAGGTGAGATTGCCGTTGAGTTGCTGGAACGGCGTGTCCTTGCCCCGGGGTTCGCCGCTGAGGCTCTTGCGATTGAGGGTGGCGATGCCTTTGCACAATTGCTGTTCGAGGTTGGCATTGAGCAGCACGCCATCGTTGATGACGAACCCGGCGGTGCCGTTGAGGCTGTCGATCAGGGCTTTCTGGCTATTGCCGCTGGCGGTGATCGCGCTGTTGACGGTGACGAGGCCTTTGACCGGCGGATTCTTGCCTTGGCTTTCGATGATCTTCTCGGCAGGGACCCGATTGATGCGCGTTTGCAGGCTCAGTTGCGGCGTAGGCTGGCGCACGTCCAGGGTGCCCTTGGTTTCGAAGTTGCCGCTGTACAGGTCGCCTCGCAGGTTCTCCAGGGTCAGCAGGCCGCCTCGGCCGGTGGCCTTGAGCGCAGCGTTCTGGATTGGCAGTTTATCGAGGGTCAGTTGCCCGAAGGCCAGGTCAGCATCGAGGTCCAGCTTGCTCAGGCGTTCCACTGGAAACAGTCGATCGTTACTCCAGGCGCCCTGGGTCGGGGCGCTTGGCAGCGGTGTACTGCCGGCACCGGCCATGGCGCTGGCTTCGGTGTTGCTGACTTCAGCCTCACGGGCCGCCTTGGAACTGTCGGCTTCGGCGGACTTTGGCGCCAGGTAGCGGTCGACGTTGAGCGTGTCGGCCTTGAGCTGCGCGCGCAGGGACTGCTTGGCGAAGTCCTCCACGGCGATGCGACCGCTGAAGTTGCTGTCGTCCACTTTCAGGTTGATGTCGTTGAGCTCGACACTGGTTGGCGTACCGGCAATGCGGCTGGACAGCTCGACCTTGCTCAGGCTGCCTTCGGCCATGGCTGGGAGTTTCTGGCCGATGCTTTCGACGAACTTCGCCAAGTCGAACTGGGCGATGGACACGCCGCCATTCAATTGCGGGGTCTTGTCGAGGTCGTTGACCTTCAGTTCACCCAGGGCGCGCAGTTGATTGAGCGACAGCTTGATGCCGGTCCACTCGGCGACGTTTGCGGCTTTGTCCAGGAACAGTTGGCCTTGGACGGCGAAGTTCAGGGTCTTGCCCTGCAAGGGATCGCCGGTGGCTTCGCCGGACAGTTTCAGGTCTTCGAACTTGTAGCGCTTCAAGGCACGTTCGAAGCGCAGTTCCCCCGTCACTTCGGTGCGTACGCGTACGGCCGGCTGGTTGCTGGACAGGAATGCGGTCAGGGTGACTGGAATGTTGGTGGAATCGTGAACCGGGCCGGTGCTCAGTTGGATGCTCTCGGCCGTGAACAGCTTGCCGGTCTGCTCGTCGGTGTATTCGACCCGGGCGTTGTTCACGGTCAGGCTATCGATATCCAGTCGGGTCGGCTGGGCAGGTTTTTCTGCCGGGGTACTGACGGGCGGGGTCGGTTGTTGGGATGGCACGGGGGCCGGCGCGTTCGCCGTCGACGCAGAGGCCGGCACCTTGCCGATGTCTTCCCAGTTGCCGTGCCCGTTCTTGTCACGATTGAGCCGCAGGTTCAGGCCTTCGACCCGCACATCGCTCATTTGTACTTCCCGGCGCAGCAGCGGTATTACCCGGACCGAAAGGCCGAGCATCTGCAGGTCAGCGAAAGGCTGGGTCGGACTGGCCAAGGTCGCGACGCTGGCATCGTGCAACTCAAGGCCCAGCCACGGAAACAGGCTCCAGCCGATGTCGCCATTGAGGGTCAGCTCGATGTGGGCCTTGTCGCGGGCTATCTGGCGGATCTCTTCTTTGTAGTCGTTGGGATCGAACAGGTGGGTCAGGGCAAAGCCCAGGGCCACAATGATCAGCAACAGCCCGAGAAGTACCAGACCCAGGATTTTGCCGAACGCTTTCATGGGCGAATCCTTGTAGGTTGAGTTCAAAATTTAGCCGGGAGTATAACGCCCCGAATTAGTGGCGCGTTGGGTGATCGTGTCTCACTCCCTCGCAGTCAGGCCGGCAGGTGTGATCCTGTGGCGAGGGAGCTTGCTCCCGCTGGGCTGCGAAGCAGCCCCAAACCAGGCGAATCGGTGTGCCTGAACACACCGAGGCGTTGGGTTTTTTGGGGGGGGCTGCGCCCCCCAGCGGGAGCAAGCTCCCTCGCCACAGGGATTTGTGTTCGGCTTTAACTAGCATTCGTCCAGCGGCAATCTCAATTTGGCCGCCAGCGCCTGGGTTTGCAGATGCCCGGCCGGGGCCAACAAGTGCAGCTCGGCACCGCTTGGTGCGGCCATTCGCCGAGCTTCGCTCACCAGCCGTTCAGCCACGCCACGGCGACGGGTAACGTTTCGTACGCACAGGTGGGACAAGCGCCAGGCGTTCTGGTGCCGTTGCAGGCGTGCTGCGCCGAGCAGTCGGTCATTGAAGCGTGCCGCGATCAGCGAGCCTTCCTCAAGGCATTGCTTGATCAGTTGCGTGGCATCGCTAAACGGTTCGAACAGCCAGGCCGGGGCATCCCGGTAGATTTTCTGCAGGTCCTGTTGGTCCTGACAGCTGGCGTCTGTAATGAGCTCGACAACGATGGGCATGGAAATTCCTGAAAAAATAAATCGTTAGCCCCCTATAGAAAGTCGGCGGGCGTGCGATAAGACAGATGGCAGGAAAAAGGTGATATCACTTTGGTTTTTCTGCCGCGAGCAAATGGTAACCTTTGCCCGTTCGTCCGTCCTTCTGCGACTTGATGTCGCACACTATGGAGCTTCACCAGAAAATACAGCCATGCCTGCGTGCAATGAAGGCTGAGGGTGACGCGTGGCTGACGGACCATTCCAATAACTGGGGGATACACAATGAGCACGAGCATCACGGCTGGCGGCATCGCCGACCAGCCAGCGTTCCTCTCCAAAGAGCGCATCATCGCCAAGCCCGGTTTCAACCGGTGGTTGGTTCCACCGGCCGCACTGGCTATTCACCTCTGCATCGGCATGGCCTACGGCTTCTCGGTGTTCTGGCTGCCACTGTCCAAAGCCTTGGGTATCACCAAGCCTGTGGCCTGTGCACCGGATATGAGCTTCATCTCGCAAGTCTTTTCGTCCCAATGTGACTGGCCGATCTCGATGCTCGGTTGGATCTACACCCTGTTCTTCATCTTCCTGGGTTGCTCGGCAGCCATCTGGGGCGGCTGGCTGGAACACGCCGGGCCACGCAAGGCCGGCGTTGTATCGGCCTTGTGCTGGTGCGGTGGCCTGCTGATTTCCGCGCTGGGTATCTATACCCACCAGATCTGGCTGATGTGGGTCGGTTCCGGTGTGATCGGCGGTATCGGCCTGGGTCTGGGCTATATCTCCCCAGTGTCGACCCTGATCAAGTGGTTCCCGGACAAGCGCGGCATGGCCACTGGCATGGCGATCATGGGCTTTGGCGGCGGTGCGATGGTCGGTGCTCCGCTGGCCGCCGCGCTGATGAGCCATTTCGCTTCGCCAACCGGCGTGGGCGTATGGCAGAGCTTCCTGGTCATGGCCGCGATCTACTTTGTGTTCATGATCGGTGGCGCCTTGTCGTACCGCGTCCCGCCAACCGGTTGGAAGCCTGAAGGCTGGACCCCGGCACCGAAGAAAGCCGCGAACGCGATGATCACCCATCGCCACGTTCACGTGAACGTGGCCTGGAAAACCCCGCAGTTCCGTCTGGTATGGCTGGTGCTGTGCCTGAATGTATCCGCCGGTATCGGCATCCTCGGCATGGCTTCGCCTCTGTTGCAGGAAGTGTTCGGTGGCAAGTTGCTCGGCAACGACCTGCCGTTTGGCCAACTGGACGCTACGCAACTGGGCCAGATCGCGGCCATCGCGGCCGGCTTCACCGGTCTGTTGAGCTTGTTCAACATCGGCGGCCGGTTCTTCTGGGCATCCTTCTCGGATTACCTGGGTCGCAAAAACACCTATTTCGTGTTCTTCGCCCTGGGCTTTGCCCTGTACGCGCTGATCCCGAACCTGGGTCACCTGGGCAGCGTGGCGCTGTTCGTGGCGGCGTTCTGCATCATCCTGTCGATGTACGGCGGCGGTTTCGCCACTGTGCCGGCGTACCTGGCGGACCTGTTCGGTACGCAAATGGTCGGCGCGATCCACGGTCGGCTGTTGACCGCCTGGGCGGCGGCAGGCGTGCTGGGTCCGGTCCTGGTGAACTACCTGCGTGAATATCAGCTGAGCATCGGCGTCGAACGTGCCGCGGCCTATGACATCACCTTGTATATCCTCGCCGGCCTGCTGGTGCTGGGCTTCCTGTGCAACCTGCTGGTCCGCCCGGTCGCCGACAAGTACTTCATGACCGACGCCGAACTGGCCGCCGAACAGGCGCTGGGCCATGACAAGGGCGCCGACAGCAGCACTTCGCTGGAATGGAAAGCCGCGCCGGGCACCAAGCCCCTGGCGATCGCCGCCTGGCTGGTGGTGGGCATTCCGTTGGCGTGGGGTGTGTGGGTGACCCTGCAGAAGACAGCGGTGTTGTTCCGCTAAGACCGTTGCCCTGTGTCATCGGCTCAGGGCAACCCTTGTGGGAGCGAGCCTGCTCGCGATGGGGGCGTGTCAGTCGACATCATTGTCTGCTGACCCACCGCCATCGCGAGCAAGTTCGCTCCCACAGTCGTTTTGGGTGATGGCAAAGACTTGTATGGACATGTCTATCGCCGACAGCGCGGGAGACAACCCGTCAGGGATATCACCTCCCGTGTTTCTGTTTGCCGCTCGCGCCCCTATAATGGCTGCCTTTTTCGCCCAATGATTTTGCGGAGCTGGTGATGGCCGAACGTAAGGCGTCTGTCGAGCGCGACACTCTGGAAACCCAGATCAAAGCCTCGATCAACCTGGATGGCACCGGAAAGGCCCGGTTTGATATCGGCGTGCCTTTTCTTGAGCACATGCTGGACCAGATCGCCCGTCACGGGCTGATCGACCTGGACATTGTCAGCAAGGGCGACCTGCATATCGACGACCACCACACGGTGGAAGACGTCGGTATCACCTTGGGCCAGGCCTTTACCAAAGCCATCGGCGACAAGAAGGGCATCCGTCGCTACGGCCATGCCTACGTGCCGCTCGATGAGGCGCTGTCGCGTGTGGTCATCGACTTCTCTGGCCGTCCGGGCCTGCAGATGCATGTGCCGTACACCCGTGCCACCGTCGGCGGCTTCGACGTCGACCTGTTCCAGGAATTCTTCCAGGGCTTCGTCAACCACGCCAACGTGACCTTGCACATCGACAACCTGCGCGGGCACAACACCCACCACCAGATCGAAACCGTGTTCAAGGCTTTCGGCCGCGCCCTGCGCATGGCTGTGGAGCTCGATGACCGCATGGCCGGCCAGATGCCTTCCACCAAGGGCGTCCTGTAATGCAGACGGTCGCGGTTATCGACTACGGCATGGGCAACCTGCACTCGGTGGCCAAGGCCCTCGAGCACGTGGGTGCCGGCAAGGTGCTGATCACCAGCGATGCCGACGTGATTCGCGAAGCTGACCGGGTGGTGTTTCCAGGCGTCGGTGCGATTCGCGATTGCATGGCCGAGATTCGTCGCCTGGGCTTCGACAAGCTGGTGCACGAAGTCAGCCAGGACCGTCCGTTCCTTGGCATCTGCGTGGGCATGCAAGCCTTGCTCGAGCGCAGCGAAGAGAACGACGGCGTCGATTGCATCTCCATGTTTCCAGGCCAGGTGAAGTTTTTCGGCAAGGGCCTGCATGAAGACGGCGAGCACCTGAAAGTCCCGCACATGGGCTGGAACGAAGTGAAACAGACGGTGGATCACCCGTTGTGGCACAACATCCCGGACCTGGCGCGCTTCTACTTCGTGCATAGCTACTATATCGCCGCCGGTAATGCGCGGCAGGTGGTGGGCAGCGGTCACTATGGCGTCGATTTCGCCGCAGCCCTGGCCGATGGCTCGCGCTTCGCCGTGCAGTTCCACCCCGAGAAGAGCCATACCCATGGCCTGCAACTGTTGCAGAACTTCGCAGCGTGGGACGGGCGCTGGTAATGGCCCGCAAGAAACCGCCGATCCTCACCCTCACGCCCGAGCAGGAGAGCGAGGCGAACCGCAAGATCCAGCGGTTCATGGAGGAGCGTTTCGAGCTGGACCTGGGCTCGTTCGAAGCGGCGGAAATTCTTGACCTGTTTACCCGCGAAATTGCTCCGCACTATTACAACAGGGCGATTTTCGATGTGCAGACGCACCTTAAAGAAAGGTTCGAAAGCATTGAAAGCGACTTGTGGGCGCTCGAGAAAAATTGATTTTCGAGCCAAGCTGAATATTCGTATTTGAAGGTTTGCCAGATGCTGATTATCCCCGCTATCGATCTCAAGGACGGCGCTTGCGTACGTCTGCGTCAGGGCCGCATGGAAGACTCCACGGTGTTTTCCGATGACCCGGTGAGCATGGCCGCCAAGTGGGTGGAGGGCGGCTGCCGTCGCCTGCATCTGGTCGACCTCAATGGCGCCTTCGAAGGGCAGCCGGTCAACGGTGAAGTGGTCACGGCCATCGCCAAGCGTTATCCGAACCTGCCGATCCAGATCGGCGGTGGCATTCGCTCGCTGGAAACCATCGAGCACTACGTCAAGGCCGGCGTGAGCTACGTGATCATCGGCACCAAGGCGGTGAAGGAGCCTGAGTTCGTCGCCGAAGCCTGCCGCGCCTTCCCGGGCAAGGTTATCGTTGGCCTCGACGCAAAAGACGGTTTCGTCGCCACCGACGGCTGGGCTGAAGTCAGCACCGTGCAGGTGATCGACCTGGCCAAGCGTTTCGAGGCCGATGGCGTGTCTGCCATTGTCTACACCGACATCGCCAAAGACGGCATGATGCAGGGCTGCAATGTCCCGTTCACCGCCGCTCTGGCTGCCGCCACCAGGATTCCGGTGATCGCCTCCGGTGGCATCCACAACCTGGGTGACATCAAGGCACTGCTCGACGCCAAGGCGCCGGGCATCATAGGTGCGATCACCGGTCGCGCGATCTACGAAGGCACCCTGGACGTCGCCGAGGCCCAGGCCTTCTGCGATTCCTACAAAGGCTGAGGACTCATCATGGCGCTGGCCAAACGCATCATCCCTTGCCTGGACGTGGACAACGGCCGGGTGGTCAAGGGCGTCAAGTTCGAGAACATCCGTGATGCCGGCGACCCGGTGGAAATCGCCCGTCGCTACGACGAACAGGGTGCGGACGAGATCACCTTCCTCGACATCACAGCCAGCGTCGATGGCCGCGATACCACGCTCCATACCGTCGAGCGCATGGCCAGCCAGGTGTTCATCCCGCTGACCGTGGGCGGTGGCGTGCGCACCGTGCAGGACATCCGCAACCTGCTCAATGCCGGTGCCGACAAGGTGTCTATCAACACCGCGGCGGTGTTCAACCCGGAATTCGTCGGCGAAGCGGCCCAGCACTTCGGCTCGCAATGCATCGTCGTCGCCATCGACGCGAAGAAGGTCTCCGGCCCGGGCGAAACCCCGCGCTGGGAAATCTTCACCCACGGCGGCCGCAAGCCCACGGGCCTCGATGCCGTGGAGTGGGCGAAGAAGATGGAAGGCCTGGGCGCCGGTGAAATCCTGCTGACCAGCATGGACCAGGACGGCATGAAAAACGGCTTCGACCTGGGCGTCACCCGCGCCATCAGCGATGCCCTGGGCATTCCGGTCATCGCCTCCGGCGGTGTCGGCAACCTGCAACACCTGGCCGACGGCATCCTGGAGGGCCATGCCAGCGCGGTGCTGGCGGCGAGCATTTTCCACTTTGGCGAGTACACCGTGCCGGAAGCCAAGGCCTACATGGCGCATCGCGGTATCTGCATTCGCTGATCGCTGGACACCATGGCGGGCCCAAGGCACTCTTGGGCACACCATGGATTGCGGTAGCCCGACATGCTCAAACGCCTCGTTCTTGCCTTTGCCGGTGCCACGCTGTTGCTCGCAGGTACCGTCCGCGCCGCTGATACATCGCTGGTGTTGCTGACGGAAAACTTCCCACCGTACAACATGGCCAAGAACGGCAAGAACTTCGCCCAGGACGAGAACATCCATGGCATTGCCGTGGACGTCGTCCGTGAAATATTCAAACGTGCCGATATCTCCTACAGTCTGACGCTACGTTTCCCTTGGGAGCGCATCTACAAACTTGCCCTGGAAAATCCGGGTTACGGTGTGTTTGTCATGGCGCGGTTGCCGGAGCGTGAAAAGCTTTTCAAATGGGTCGGCCCCATCGGTCCGGACGACTGGATCATGCTCGCCAAGGCCGACAGCAAGATCGCTCTCGACTCGTTGGAGCAGGCGCGTCAGTACAAGATCGGTGCCTACAAGGGCGACGCGATTGCCGAGACGCTGGCCAAGCAGGGACTGAAGCCGATGGTCGTGTTGCGCGATCAGGACAACGCCCGGAAACTGGTCAACGGCCAGATCGATCTGTGGGCCACAGGAGATCCTGCCGGGCGTTATCTGGCGCGTCAGGAAGGGGTGACCGATCTCAAGACCGTGCTGCGATTCAACAGTGCCGAGTTGTACCTGGCCTTGAACAAGGACGTGCCTGACGATGTGGTTGCCCGGCTTCAAAAGGCCCTGGATGAATTGCGCAAGGAAGGTGAAGTGGACGCGATCATGGCGCGGTATCTCTAAGGGCTGTACCCGCCGCATTGCCGCCATCGCGAGCCTGCTCGCGATGAAGGCGACGCGGTTTGAGATAGAGCCCAGCCGCTACCGATAAACCCCATCCTTCCCATGCCCGACCATCGCCCGATTGCTGCGCAGGCTGATCATCGACTTGATGTCGATCCACTCGATGCCCTGGGCCTTGAGCTTGGGTAGTTCGCGTTCGAGCACTGCCAGGGTCTGTGGGTAGGGGTGCCCGATCATTACGGCCGAGCCTTGCCGGCGGGCCAAATCGATGGCGGTCTGGAGCTGGCGGGCAATGGCCGCTTCGGTGCGCTCGTCGTCCAGGAACACGTCCCGCGAGACACTGGCGAGGCCGATCTTCTGGGCCTCGGCGGCGGCGACTGTCTGGGCGCTGGTGCGGCTGTCGACGAAAAACTTGTGTCGCTGCTGCAAGTTCGCCATCAGCCACGCCATGGCCTGGGGCTGGGCAGTCATGCGGCTGCCCATGTGATTGTTGATCCCGCTGGTATAAGGCACGGCAGCGAACGCGGCGTCGAGGCGCTTGCCCAGTTCTTCGATGGGCAGCTCCGGATGCCAGGCGAACGGCCCGGTGGCCGGGTCCATGGGCATGTGCAGCATGACCAGTTTGCCGGCGCGATGGGCTTCGCGGGCGAATTCGGCGGCGTGGGGCGTGTCAGGCATGATCGCGGTGGTGACCGGGCCGGGGAGGGCCAGTACCCGGCGATCCCGGGGCAGGTTTTGCCCCAGGTCGTCGATGATCAGGCTCAGGTAGGCCTTGTGCGGCGAAGAAGGCGTGGCGGGCGCCGCGTTAACGGCTCCCGCTAGCAGGCACAGCAGGACGAAGGTGAAGCGCAGGCCCATCTCAGCGGCCGGACGTGATGTTCAACCCTTTGAGCAGGCTCAAGGCCTGGGCCAACTGATAGTCGTCATCCTGCGGCATTGGCTTGGCCTTGCCACCGGAACCGGTCGGTTTGTCGGCGCCGCCGTTGCCATTGCCCAGGTGGCCTTGCAGGTCGGCTTCCTTGAAGTATTCGCTGTCCTGCTCGTTGGTGATCTTGGCCTTGCGCACCTCGATGTCCGGAACGATACCCTGGGCCTGGATCGAGCGACCGTTGGGCGTGAAGTACAGCGCGGTGGTGATCTTCAGGGCGCGGTCGTTGTTCAGCGGCAATACGGTCTGTACCGAGCCTTTGCCGAAACTGGTGGTGCCCATGACCACGCCACGCTTCTGATCCTGCAGGGCGCCGGCGACGATTTCCGAGGCCGAGGCGCTGCCGCCGTTGATCAGCACCACCAATGGCACGGCTTCGCTCAGGTCGTTGCCGGTGGCCGAGAAGCGCAGCTCGGAATTGGCGATACGCCCCTTGGTGTAGACGATCAGGCCCTTGGTGATGAAGTGGTCCACCACTTCCACCGCCGATTGCAGCACGCCGCCGGGGTTGTTGCGCAGGTCCAGGACCAGGCCGTTGAGCTTCTTGCCGTTGTCCTTGCGCATCTTGGCCAGGGCCTTGGCGACTTCTTCGCCGGTCTTGACCTGGAACTGGGTGATGCGGATGTAGCCGTAGCCCGACTCCAGCAGTTGGCTCTTCACGCTTTTGACCTGGATGACCGCACGGGTCAGGGTCACGTCGAATGGCGTACCGCCGTCGCGCACCAGGGTCAGGGTGATCTTCTGGCCGATCTTGCCGCGCATCTTGTCCACGGCTTCGGTCATGCTCTGGCCGCGCGTTGGCTGGCCATTGATCTTGACGATGAAGTCGCCGGCCTGGATGCCGGCCTTGGAAGCGGGCGTGTCGTCGATCGGCGAAACCACTTTGACGAAACCGTCTTCGCTGCCGACCTCGATGCCCAGGCCGCCGAATTCGCCGCTGGTGCTTTCCTGCAGTTCGGCAAAGTCGTCCGGCCCCAGGTAGGCCGAGTGCGGGTCAAGGTTGCTGAGCATGCCTTTGATGGCGTTCTCCAGCAGCATCTTGTCATCCACAGGTTCCACGTAGGCGGCCTTGATCCGGTCCATGACCTCGGCAAAGGTGCGCAGTTCGTCCAGCGGCAGCGGGGCCTTGGTAGTCGCGGCTGTGGCGGCGGGTGCCGACGGGGCCGGTTCGGCGGCGAAAGCCAGGGGCGCGCCGATCACCAGGGCGATCGTCAGGGCCAGCGAGGTAAGGCGGGACAAATGCAGCATGTCGAACGAACTCCTTAATAGGATGGGCGCGCTTATCCTTGCGCACGACACCATTGGGCCGGGTCACTGGGGCGACCCTGCTGACGAATAGCGAAATACAGTGCTGGCGTATCCTGCCCGCCACTGTTGCCGACCGTGGAGATGGACTCACCGGCCTTGACCACATCCCCCGCCGACTTGAGCAGCGTCTGGTTGTGGCCGTACAGGCTCAAATAACCGTTGCCGTGATCCAGGATCACCAGCAGGCCGGCGCCGCGTAGCCAGTCGGCGAATACCACGCGCCCGCCATGAACCGCATGCACCTGGCTGCCAGCGGAGGCGCTGATCATCACGCCGTCCCACTTGGTGCGGGTGTCGTCGCCACGGGTTTCACCGAAGCGCGCTAGTAATCGACCATTGACCGGCCATGGAAGTTTGCCTCGGGCTGAAGCAAAAGCGCCGCCAAAGGTTTCGCCGTCACTGGAAACCAGTGCGCCGGGGCTGGATTTTGCCGGTTTGCGCGGTGCGTCGCCGGCGTCTGCGTCGGCCTGGGCTTCACGCAAACGCTTTTTTTCGGCTTCCTGCTGGGCGATCAGCGCTTTCTGGCGCGCTTCTTCTGCCTCTCGGGCCTGGCGGGCCAGGGTTTGCTCGATAGTTTTCAACACGTTTGCCAGCTCGGCCTGGTCCTGCTCGCGGGCCTTGAGCTTGCTGTCGCGGGCTTTCACGTCTTCATTGAGCTTGGCCAGGGCCACCTGGCGTTCCTTGCGAACTTTCTCGAGTTCTTCGCGCTGGGTGTCGAGGCTGCTTTTCTGCACCAACAACTGGGCTTGCTGCAATTCGATGTCTTTTTCGACATTGGCCAGTTGGCGCAGGGTTTCGTTGAAGTTCTTGAGTTGTTCCAGGCGGGCCTGGCTCAGGTAATCGTAATAGGTGAGGGTGCGGGCGAACTTCTCGGGATTCTGCTGGTTGAGCAGCAGCTTGAGGTATTCCTGGCGACCGTTCTGGTAGGCGGCCCGGGCCTGGATGGCGATCAGCTTTTGCTGTTCAGTGCGCGCGCTCTGGAGTTTTTTTTTCTCTCCATCGAGTCGTTGCAGCTCGGATTCGCTTTTCTTCAGCTCTTTTTGCAGCGCGTCGACCTGTTTCTCCAGATTGCCCATCTCGGTTTCGGTGCCGCGCAGGTCTTTCTGCACGCTGGATTTCTCTTCCTGCAACTTGCCCAGCAGTTTTTTCAGCTCGGCAATGTCCTGGCGCGTGGCTTCCAACTGTTGTTGGGTTTGCGCGCGCTCGTCGGCAAAGGCCGGTTGGAGCAGGCAAGTCAGAGCGAGGGCTATCAGGACGCGAAGCATAGAGGCGGGCGACACCAGGGAAAGGGACGGCCTAGTATGCCCGCCCCACGCTGCAAAAAAAACGCCCATTTGGGGCTGTGTGATAACTGGCCTGAAAAACACTGCAAACCCCTCTGTGGGGGCGCAATGCTTACTTAAGGATTGCCCGATTCATTGTGGCGAGGGGATTTATCCCCGTTGGACTGCGAAGCAGTCCCTCCCAACCCATCTGACACACCGCATGCTCGGGTTTTGGGGGCGCTTCGCGCCCCAGCGGGGATAAATCCCCTCGCCACAGGTTCATCTACTTCCTTAAGTGAGGAGCACCAAGCCCCACAAGGGGGTTGTGTTGAATCAAACCAGAATCGAAGTCCCGGTCATCTCCGCCGGCTTTTCCATGCCCAGCAACATCAGCATGGTTGGCGCCACATCAGCCAGCACGCCGCCCTCGCGGACCTTGAAGTCACGCTTGCCGACATAAATGAACGGCACCGGCTCGGTGGTGTGAGCGGTGTGGGCCTGGCCGGTGGATTCGTCGGACATCTGCTCGACGTTGCCGTGGTCAGCCGTGATCAATGCTTCGCCGCCGACCTTTTCCAGGGCTTCGACGATGCGGCCAACGCAGGTGTCCAGGCATTCCACGGCCTTGACCGCCGCCTCGAACACGCCGCTGTGGCCGACCATGTCGCCGTTGGCGTAGTTGACCACGATCACGTCGTAACGCTGGTTTTCAATGGCCTCGACGATGCGGTCGGTCACTTCCGGCGCGCTCATCTCCGGTTGCAGGTCGTAGGTGGCGACTTTCGGCGAGGGGATCAGGATGCGTTCTTCGCCCGGGAAGGGTTCTTCGCGGCCGCCGGAGAAAAAGAACGTCACGTGGGCGTACTTTTCGGTCTCGGCGATGCGCAGTTGGGTCTTGCCGTTTTTCGCCAGGTAGTCACCCAGCACGTTTTCCAGGCTGCCGGCGGCGAAGGCCGATGGTGCGGGGATGCTGGCGGCGTATTGGGTCAGCATGACGAAACCGGCCAGTTTCGGCTGGCGGGCGCGTTCGAATTCCTTGAAATCGTCTTCGACAAACACGCGGGTCAGTTCGCGAGCACGGTCGGCGCGGAAGTTCATGAACACCACGGCATCGCCGTCCTCGACCTTGACCGGTTCGCCAATGGTGGTGGCCTTGACGAACTCGTCGCTTTCGCCGCGCTCGTAGGCGGCCTGCAGGCCTTCCTGGGCGGTGGCGGCGTTGAATTCGGCGCTGCCGTCGACGATCAGGTTGTAGGCCTGGGACACACGGTCCCAACGGTTGTCACGGTCCATGGCGTAATAGCGGCCAATGAGGCTGGCGATGCGCCCCTTGCCGAGGGCCTGGAAGGTGGCGTCCAGCAGTTCGATCGACGAGGTGGCGCTTTTCGGCGGGGTGTCGCGGCCATCGAGGAACGCGTGCAGGTAGATCTGCTCGGCGCCGCGCTTGAAGGCCAGTTCGGCCATGGCGATCAGGTGGTCCTGATGGCTGTGCACGCCACCGTCGGACAGCAGGCCCATGAAGTGCACGGCCTTGCCGGCGGCCACGGCTTTATCCACGGCGGCGCAGATGGTCGGGTTTTCGAAGAACTCACCGTCGCGGATCGATTTGGTCACACGGGTGAAGTCCTGATACACCACGCGGCCTGCGCCGAGGTTCATGTGGCCGACTTCGGAGTTGCCCATCTGCCCGTCCGGCAGGCCGACGTCCATGCCGCTGCCGGAAATCAGGCCGTTCGGCACGGTGGCCCACAGGCGGTCCAGCACGGGCTTGTTGGCCGAATACACGGCATTGGATTCGTGGCTGTCACTGTGACCGAAGCCGTCGAGAATCATCAGGACCAAAGGTTTAGGCGTGGTAGTCATGGAATCCACTCGTGGCGGGTTAAAAGAAGACGATGGAAAAGGGACGGGCAGTTTAAAGGTAAGTTCCGACGGCGTCACCGCCGGGCGGGGTTTGGCCGGCCTTGCGTGCTGTGTATACTGGCCGACATTTTAACGCCCTGGAACCTCCTTCGATGGTTGCTCACCTGATTGAATTTGCCACTAACCACTACATTCTCGTCGGTATCTTCGTCGTACTGCTGGCGTTGCTGGTCGCCCATACGATGCAGGGTGGCGGTCGTAGCCTGAGCACCGGCGAGCTGACGGCGCTGGTCAACAAGGATGCCGGTGTGGTGGTGGACATCCGCCCGAGCAAGGATTACGCCGCCGGTCACATTGTCGGGGCATTGAACATTCCCCAGGACAAACTGATCGCGCGCATCGGCGAACTGGAAAAGCACAAGGCCAAGACGCTGATCCTGGTGGATGCCCAAGGCCAGCACGCCGGTACCCTTGCCCGCGAGTTGATGAAATCCGGTTTCACCGCCGCCAAGCTCTCCGGTGGCGTTACGAGCTGGAAAGCCGACAACCTGCCCCTGGTGAAGTGAGATGGCCCACGTCGTTGTCTATTCCAGCGATTACTGCCCCTATTGCTCTCGAGCCAAGTACCTGCTCCAGAACAAAGGCGTGGCTTTCGAAGAGATCAAGGTCGACGGCAAGCCGCAACTGCGCGCCGAAATGACCCAAAAGGCCGGACGCACCTCCGTGCCGCAGATCTGGATCGGCAGCACCCACGTGGGCGGCTGCGATGATCTGTTCGCCCTGGAGCGCGCCGGCAAGCTCGACGCGATGCTCAAGGCCTGAATTTCCCACTCAAGAACCTGAAAGTAAGAAGGATCTGCGATGACTGACCAACAGAACACAGCTGCCAGCGAAGAAGAAGCCGCACCGCAATTCTCCTTGCAGCGCATTTATGTCCGTGACCTGTCCTTCGAGGCCCCGAAAAGCCCGGCGATCTTTCGCCAGCAGTGGGAGCCGAGCGTCGGCCTGGACCTGAACACCCGCCAGAAGGCCCTGGAAGACGACTTCCATGAAGTGGTGCTGACCCTGTCGGTGACCGTGAAGAACGGTGAAGAAGTGGCGTTCATCGCCGAAGTGCAGCAGGCCGGGATCTTCCTGATCAAGAACCTGGATGCGGCTTCGATGAGTCATACCCTGGGTGCGTTCTGCCCGAACATCCTGTTCCCCTACGCCCGCGAAACCCTGGACAGCCTGGTGACCCGCGGTTCGTTCCCGGCCCTGATGCTGGCTCCGGTGAACTTCGATGCCCTGTACGCGCAAGAACTGCAGCGCATGCAGCAAGAAGGCGGCGCGACCGTTCAGTAATTCGACGCAAACCCTGTGGGAGCGGGCTTGCCCGCGAAAGCGGTGTGTCAGGCGACATTGATGTCAACTGACTCTCCCTATTCGCGAGCAAGCCCGCTCCCACATTTGTTATCAGGTGTTATTGAAAGCCGTTCTGCCGCCACGCCTCATAAACCGCCACTGCCACGGTATTGGACAGGTTCAGGCTGCGACAGCCTTCGCGCATTGGCAGGCGCAAGCGCTGGTCGGCGGGCAAGGCGTCCAGCACCTCGGCCGGCAGGCCACGGCTTTCCGGGCCGAACAGGAACGCATCACCGGCGACGAAGCGGGCGTCATGGAACGGCCGCGAACCCTTGGTGGTAAAGGCGAACAGGCGCGGATGCCCGAGGCTTTCCAGACAACTGGCGAGGTCTGCATGGCGCTGCAAGGTGGCATACTCGTGGTAGTCGAGGCCGGCACGGCGCAGGCGCTTGTCGTCCATCTCGAAGCCCAGCGGTTCGATCAAATGCAGGTGGCAGCCGCTGTTGGCGCACAGCCTGATGACATTGCCGGTATTCGGCGGAATTTCCGGTTGAAAAAGGATGACGTGAAACATGCACGGCTCCGCAGATGAAGATGAGCGGCATTCTACGCTGCAAACCGACCGACGTTCGAAGCTAATGCCTCGGGTGATGGGTTCGTTGGCGATCTTCGGCATGATGGTCGGATTGATGATCGGACGCCTGACCACGCCTGAACCGAGCGTGCTGCAGCAGGTCGAGGTGATAGACGGTGGGGTGGTGGCTTGGTTCAACACTGAACCCAAGCTGCACGGGGAAGTCATCGACGGCTCGGTGGCGCTGTTGTTCGAAGCAGAAGGGCGATCGCAGAACGGCCAGTTAAAGCTCAACGGCAAGGACGTGAACTGGCGGGTGCGGTTGAGTGACAAGGGGTTGTTGCTGACGTTGGTGGCGGCGCGTCCATTACGCGGGGCGTGGACCGGCAGCGAGGTCGATGACCGCTGGCGGCTGGAGGTCCGTCTCCAGGAGCAATAAAAGAGGGAATCCCCGGCCTGCCTGTACCAAGGTCCCCAAAACGGGAGGGCTTACCGCGAAGGTCCAGCCCTGGTGTAAAGAAGGGAAACCTTGACCTGCCTGTATCAAGGCCCCCAAAACAGTGGGCTCGATGAGCCCGGTATAAAATGGGGAATCCCCGGCCTGCCTGTACCAAGGTCCCCGAAACTGGGTAGTGATTGAGCTATTGCAGGGGGCGTGCCAGTTTTAAATGGCTTGTCACAAAAAAACTGCTGCTGAGTCGAGAAGCCCCGTATTCCGGGGCTTTTGTCTTGTTTGTGCGGTTTTTTTCGAGCTGGGCCGATTGGTTTTGGCCGGTGGTGCATGTGCCATTGCGGTTCGCAGTGCATTGATGCGGTGCATGAAGCCTTTAAAAGCATCGCGAGCAAACTCGCTCCCACAGGAATTGTTTCCCCTGTGGGAGCGAGCTTGCTCGCGATTGGCCCTACTGATCAGCGAAGAACTAAGGCCTTTCAGCCCTCATCCCCGTCATCATCATCCCCGCCATCGACCTTCATCCCCAATTCCTTGATCTTGCGGGTCAAGGTATTGCGGCCCCAACCCAGCAGCACCGCGGCGTCGCGGCGGCGGCCAGCGGTGTGCTTGAGGGCGGTCTCGATCATGATCCGCTCGAAACTCGGCACCGCGCTGTCCAGCAGGCTCGACTGGCCACGGGACAGGGCCTGGTCGGCCCACTGGCGCAGGGCTTGCTCCCAGTTGGTCACTGGAGCCGAATCCTGCGGCAGGCTCAACAGCTCTGGCGGCAGGTCGCTGATGTGCACTTCGCGACCCGAAGCCATCACCGTGATCCAGCGGCAGGTGTTCTCCAACTGACGCACGTTGCCCGGCCACGGCAAGTTCTTGAGGTATTCCTCGGTTTCGCTCTTGAGCAGCTTTGGCTCGACCGCCAATTCCTGGGCCGCGCGGCTGAGGAAGTGCCTGGCCAGGGTCGGGATGTCTTCGCGACGATCCGCCAGGCGCGGGATATGAATGCGGATCACGTTCAGGCGGTGGAACAAGTCCTCACGGAATTTGCCGGCATGAACCAGGGTTTCCAGGTTCTGGTGGGTCGCGGCGATGATGCGCACGTCCACCTTGACCGGCGTATGCCCGCCCACCCGATAGAACTCGCCATCGGCCAGCACGCGCAGCAAGCGGGTCTGGGTGTCCGCAGGCATGTCGCCGATTTCATCGAGGAACAACGTGCCGCCGTCAGCTTGCTCGAAGCGCCCGCGCCGCAGGTTGGCCGCGCCGGTGAACGCACCTTTTTCGTGGCCGAACAGCTCGGACTCCATCAGGTCCTTGGGAATCGCCGCCATGTTCAGCGCGATGAACGGCGATGCCGCTCGTGGACTGTGACGGTGCAAGGCGTGGGCCACCAGTTCTTTACCGGTGCCCGACTCGCCGTTGATCAGCACGGTGATGTTGGAGTGGCTCAGGCGCCCGATGGCGCGAAACACTTCCTGCATCGCCGGCGCTTCACCGATGATTTCCGGTGTGCGGGCCAGGGCCGGCACCTCTTCCATGCCCTGTTGTTCCTGGGCATGTTGATTGGCGCGTTTGACCAGCGACACGGCTTCATCGACGTCGAATGGTTTGGGCAGGTATTCGAAAGCGCCGCCCTGGTAGGACGCCACGGCGCTGTCCAGGTCGGAATGGGCGGTCATGATGATCACCGGCAGCCGTGGATGCTGTTCGCGAATCCGCGCCAGCAGGTCCAGGCCGCTGGCGCCAGGCATGCGGATGTCGGAGATGATGACGTCCGGTTGCTGACGCGCCAGGCGGCTCATCACCCCATCGGCGCTGTCGAAGCTCTGGGTGGTCATGCCTTCCTGTTGCAAGGCTTTTTCCAGGACCCAACGGATAGAACGGTCGTCATCGACGATCCACACGGTTTCACTACGGCTCATGTCGATGTGGCTCCTTGTTCCAGTGGCAGGAAGATCGAGAAGGTGGTGTGGCCGGGGTGGCTTTCACACTCGATCAAGCCCTGATGCTGACTGATGATGTTCTGGGTAATGGCCAGGCCCAGCCCGGTACCGTCCGGACGGCCGCTGACCATGGGAAAAAAGATGGTTTCCTGCAGCTCGGCAGGGATGCCCGGGCCGTTGTCGATGATTTCGATCTTGGTCACCAGGCGATGGCGCACATGACCGATGGTGAACTGGCGCATGGCCCGGGTACGCAGGCTGATGCGGCCCAGGCGCAGCTCGTTCTGGCTGCTGATGGCCTGCATCGCATTGCGCACGATGTTCAGCACTGCCTGGATCATTTGCTCGCGGTCGATCAAGACGTCGGGAATGCTCGGGTCATAGTCGCGCACCAAGGTGATGCAGCCCTGGCTTTCGGCTTCCACCAGGCTGCTGACCCGCTCCAGCACCTCATGGACGTTGCACATCGCCAGCGATGGCAGCTTGTTCGAGCCGAGCATGCGGTCCACCAGGTTCCGCAGGCGGTCGGCTTCTTCGATGATGACGTTGGTGTAGTCCTTGAGGCTTTCTTCCGGCAGTTCGCGGGCGAGCAACTGCGCCGCGCCACGAATCCCGCCGAGGGGGTTCTTGATCTCGTGGGCCAGGCCGCGCACCAGCATCTTGCTGGTTTCCTGCTTGGACAATTGTGCTTCTTCCTTGGTGATACGCAGCAAGCGATCACGCGGGTGGACTTCCAGCAAGAGCAGGGTGGCGCCATTGTTCAGGATCGGCGTAACCGCGTAGTCCACGGTCAGGGTCTGGCCGGTCAGCGCGGTGAGCATCGCTTCGCGCTTGGTGAACGGATGGGCCTGTTCCACCGCCTGGCGCAAGGAGTTGAGCGCTTCGGCGGACTCGGTGAACAACTCGCTGATGAACTGCCCGTGGCTGCGCTGGCCACTGACGGCCAGGAGCATCTCGGCCGCCGGGTTCATGTACTCGAGGCGCAGTTCGGCGTCGAGCAGGATGGTCGCGGTGGTGAGGTTGTCGAGCAGCAAGCGGTGTAGTGCGTCGCTAATGGTCATCAGGACCTCTTTTGGAGCGTAGCAACTCGGGACCGGTCCCAAATTGCGCGCGCGATTAATGCGCTGTTACAAAGGAAAATGCAAAAACCAAACCAAGGCTCCGAAAAGAAGCGTTTAGAGCCTCAAAAGGGTGTTTTTCGCCCAGTTGCGTGGCGTTCTGCCAGCTTTTTCGGGTACTTTCGAACCAAAATGGGTTTGGAAACTGAGTAGCGTGCAAGTGTTTGCACCAATATAGTGCGCCAACCTGAACGGCATCAGAAGAACGGCAAGATGCTGCTTTTTTCTTCTTCAGGCTTTTCGGCGAGGGGGCACTCGGGGCGTTGACCGTAATCGGCCGTGGCGCAGGGTTTGATGCGGCGCTTTTGCGCCAGGGACATGCGTTGCATATGGAAGGGCTGGTTGGCGGTGCGTTCGACGATGTGGTCCTGCTCATCGAGGATTTCTACCGCCAGTTGATGGGTGCCTCGATCGATGTTGCTCAAGGCAAACACCGGGCTTGGCCCCGGCGCGCCTGTTGGCTGGCCGTCGAGCAACAAGCGATAGCGGTGGCCTTTTTTCAGGCCGGGTTCGCTGGTGACGCTGACGATCAGTTCGCCTGCGGTGCTGCGTATCGTCGCGTCCGGCTCCGGGATCAGCAGCCGGAGCATTTCGTAATGGAACAGTGGCTTGGACGGGACTTCTGCCGCGGGCGGAGGGTTTGTGCTGGCGGGCGGCGTTGGCAGGCGGTTGGCGGGGGGCAGCTGTACCTTCTTCGCATTGCCGGGGCGCGGTTGATCGGTGAAGACGCGATTGCCCTGGGCGTCGATGTAGGTATAGACCTGTGCCATGCCCGGCAGCGCGGCCAGCGAAAGGCCTAGGGCGATCAGCCAGCGGATCACGGCTGGTGCACCCGCTGCACGGTGAACGTCACGGTTTCACTCTGTTGCACGAGATTGTCCCCGTCGATGACTTGAACCGCCAGGCTGTGCTCGCCCCGATCGATATTCACCAATTGCAGGCGCGGCACGTTGGACGCCTGGCCGTAGGGTTGGCCGTCCAGCAACAGCCGGAACAGATGCGGGCTCTGCAGGCGTGGTTGCGCCCGGACGCCAACGGTGAAGGTGCCATTGTTGGCGCGCAGGGCCTCGTCGGTGGGGATGTCCGTCAGTTCCAATATCTCGTAGGCATTGCGCGGCTCGTCGCTGTTGGCGGGGGCTGGCGGTGTTTTCGGGCTGGCCGGGGTTTGGCGTTCGATGCTGTTGAGCGGCGGCAACTCCACCGCCTGGGCCGGCACGCCTTGGGGCGGCTGGTTGCTGTAGGCGGTGTTGCCGTCGGCGTCGGTGTACTTGTAGATCTGCGCGGCGGCGGGCAGTGCCAGCAGCAACAACAGGATGATTGAAAAACCACGACCCATGGAAAATCGACCGAAAACGAAAAGTGATGGGTGCAGCATAGGCCAGGGCGGATGGTTGGCCCAAGTTGTTGCACCCAAACCCTGGGGGAGCGGGCTTGCTCGCGAAAGCAGTGTGTCAGACGCTGAGATGTTGAATGTGCAGGCTTCATCGCGAGCAGGCTCGCTCCCACAGGGGGAGGAGGGCTGTCTTAGGCTTTTGGGGAGATGCACAGCTCACCGGTCGCTCGGATCAGGGCGAGGCGGTGCACCGGGTGCTGCTTGTTGTGGTGGGTGGCCCGGGCCAGCCATTGCGGGCACTGCGGGTCTGTGCGGTAGGGGGCGAAGTCGGCCAGTTGTTGCAGCAGGCGTTTTTGCAGGCGATCGAGTTGCGGGCGGATCTCTCCCACCAGGTCCGGGCGTGGGAGGTCCGGGGCCTTGCCTTCCAGGGCCCAGTCGGACAGGTTGATGTACTGCACCATTTTGTTGGCTTCTATCTGGGCGGCGAAAAACGCTTCCACGGTTTCGCCACTCAGCTTGTAGGCCGGTGCCTGGGCGACGGCGGCGGCAATGACTTCACGCTCGCGCTGACGGTCTTCTACCGGTTTGTGGCTGTCCCATTTGCTCAACGCCACTTGATCGCCAAGGGCCAGGCGTTCGCCAATGGCGTTAAGCAACGGGGTAAGGGCCTCGGGGGCGCGAGCCGAGGCGGCTTCGGCGGTGGAGGCCAGCAGTGCGGCAGACAGGGCAAGGCAGAGCTTGAAGCGCAAAGTCATGGGCAGTCTCGTCTTCTATGGGGGAGCGACGAGGCATCATGCACGTAACCTGCACCCATAAAAAAGGCCTCCCGAAGGAGGCCTCTCTTTATTCACGCCGTGCGTGGCGGCGTTTACTGGATCAGCAGCTGTAGTACAGCTCGTATTCCAGTGGGTGTACGAAGGTGCGAACCTTGATTTCTTCTTCGCTTTTCAGTGCGATGTAAGCGTCGATGAAGTCATCGCTGAAGACGCCGCCCTTGGTCAGGAACGCACGGCCCTTGTCCAGCTCTTCCAGGGCTTCTTTCAGGCTGCCGCAAACCTGTGGGATTTCCTTGGCCTCTTCAGGCGGCAGGTCATACAGGTTTTTGTCAGCGGCATCGCCAGGGTGGATCTTGTTCTGGATACCGTCCAGGCCGGCCATCATCAGAGCAGCGAAGGCCAGGTATGGGTTGGCAGCCGGATCCGGGAAGCGCGCTTCGATACGGCGGGCTTTAGGGCTGTTCACGTAAGGAATACGGATCGAGGCGGAACGGTTGCGAGCCGAGTAGGCCAGCATGACCGGTGCTTCGAAGCCGGGTACCAGACGCTTGTAGGAGTTGGTCGACGGGTTGGTGAAGCCGTTCAACGCCTTACCGTGCTTGATGATACCGCCGATGAAGTACAGGGCGGTGTCCGACAGGCCGGCATAGCCTTCGCCTGCGAAGGTGTTCTTGCCGTCTTTGGAGATCGACATGTGAACGTGCATGCCCGAACCGTTGTCGCCATACAGTGGCTTAGGCATGAAGGTCGCGGTGCGACCGTAGGCGTCGGCAACGTTGTGTACGCAGTACTTCAGGGTCTGGACTTCGTCAGCCTTCTTGACCAGCGTGTTGAACTTCACGCCGATTTCGTTCTGGCCGGCAGTTGCCACTTCGTGGTGGTGAACTTCGACGGTCTGGCCCATCTCTTCCAGTGCGTTGCACATGGAGGTACGGATTTCGTGGTCGTGGTCGAACGGTGGAACCGGGAAGTAGCCGCCCTTGATGCCTGGACGGTGACCTTTGTTGCCGCCTTCCACGTCCTGGTCGGACATCCACGAACCTTGTTCGGAGAAGATCTTGAACATGGAGCCGGAGATGTCGGACTTGAATTTGACCGAGTCGAAGATGAAGAACTCAGGCTCAGGACCGAAGAAAGCGGTGTCGCCGATACCGGTGGACTTCAGGTATTCCTCGGCGCGGTGGGCGATGGCGCGTGGGTCGCGGTCATAGCCTTGCATGGTCGAAGGTTCGATGATGTCGCAGACCAGGATCAGGGTCGGCTCTTCGGTGAACGGGTCCAGGACGGCGGTTTCGTCGTCCGGCATCAGGATCATGTCGGAGGCTTCGATGCCTTTCCAGCCGGAGATGGAGGAACCGTCGAACATTTTCCCGATTTCAAAGAATTCGTCGTCCAGCGCATCACGGGCCGGCATGGTCACGTGATGTTGAGTACCTTTGGTGTCAGTGAAGCGCAGATCAATCCACTTGACGTCATGATCTTTGATGAGTTGAACCGACTTCGACATATGTCCTCCGGGTGGCTTCGGGCGGGTAGTGGAGTGCCCTTAGATATGGGTGATGCCGGCGCGAATACTCTGCCAAGGCAACCTGCCTCACAAGGGAGCAAATTGCATGCCAGTGCCCCAGCATGGGTTTTTTGCACCAAATCCACGCTTTTAAAGGCGTAAATCAAAGATTGTCAGACAATAACGCACTGCAATGTGGCGCCGTCAATCGATAATGACCTGTTTTGGTGCATGCAAAACCATCTGCACATAAACTGGTTAAACCTTGAGCAATTTCCGCTATAATCCGCGCCCCCCTTTTTCGGCTGGCCGTTCGCGCGCTGTTTTCATGAAACTAATCGTAAAAGTCTTCCCCGAGATCACCATCAAGAGCCGCCCGGTACGGATGCGTTTCATCCGCCAGTTGGCCAAGAACATCCGTGCCGTGCTCCGAGACCTGGACCCGGCCGTGGTGGTGAATGGCGTGTGGGACAACCTCGAGCTGGAAACCCGTGTCAGTGAACCCAAGGTCCTGAAGGAAATGACCGAGCGCCTGAGCTGCATGCCGGGCATCGCGCATTTCCTGCAAGTCGATGAATACCCGCTGGGGGATTTCGACGACATCCTTGCCAAGTGCATGCTCCATTATGGTGATGCCCTGGCCGGCAAGATTTTTTCGGTGCGCTGCAAGCGTGCCGGCAAGCACCCGTTCAGTTCGATGGATGTGGAGAAGTACGTCGGCAGCCAGTTGCGCCGACAGTGCGGCGCGGCCGGTATTTCGCTGAAAGATCCGCAGATCGAAGTGCGCATCGAAATTCGCGACCAACGGCTGTTCGTGATCCACAGCCAGCACAACAGCATCGGCGGTTATCCGCTGGGTTCGCTGGAGCAGACCCTGGTGCTGATGTCCGGCGGTTTCGACTCCACGGTGGCCGCCTACCAGATCATGCGTCGCGGGTTGATGAGCCATTTCTGCTTCTTCAACCTCGGCGGACGTGCCCACGAACTGGGCGTGATGGAAGTGGCGCACTTCATCTGGAAGAAGTACGGCAGCTCCCAACGCGTGTTATTTGTGAGCGTGCCATTCGAAGAAGTCCTGGGCGAGATTCTCGGCAAAGTCGATAACAGTCATATGGGCGTCATTTTGAAGCGTATGATGTTGCGCGCCGCTTCTCGAATTGCTGATCGCCTGCAGATCGATGCGCTGGTGACCGGCGAGGCGATTTCCCAGGTGTCGAGCCAGACGTTGCCGAACCTGTCGGTGATCGACTGCGTGACCGAGAAACTGGTCTTGCGTCCACTGATCGCCAGCCACAAGCAGGACATCATCGACCAGGCCAATGAAATCGGCACCGCCGAGTTTGCCCGGCACATGCCGGAGTACTGCGGCGTCATCTCGGTCAATCCGAAGACGGCGGCCAAGCGCGGGCGGGTGGAGCACGAAGAGAAAGAATTCGACATGGCGGTGCTCGAGCGTGCGCTCGAAAACGCCAGGCTGGTGCCGATCGATCGAGTCATCGATGAGTTGGGCCAGGACATTCAGATTGAAGAAGTCGGCGAAGCGCTGGCCGGTCAGATCATCATCGACATCCGTCACCCGGACGACGCTGAAGACGACCCGCTGGACATCGCCGGCATCGAGGTAAAAACGATGCCGTTCTATGCCGTGAACGCGCGTTTCAAGGAACTGGACCCTACTCGCCAGTACCTGCTGTATTGCGACAAAGGCGTGATGAGTCGCCTGCATGCCCACCATTTGCTCAGTGAGGGGCATGCCAATGTGCGCGTTTATCGACCGAGCTAAGTGCCCGGGGCTGTTTGCCTGTGGCCTGCGTCACCGGCCCCCCGACGCCGCCGACAGGCTGTAACGGCCTTGTCGGACTCAACGTAAATCGCTGCCACGACCTGTCAGCACACCGAATCCTCTGATCGAGATACACAAGTGATCGAAAATCTACGCAACATCGCCATCATTGCTCACGTTGACCATGGTAAGACCACCCTGGTAGACAAACTCTTGCGTCAATCCGGCACCCTGGAGCGCAACGAGCTCAACGACGAGCGCGTGATGGACTCCAACGACCAGGAAAAAGAGCGCGGTATTACCATCCTGGCGAAAAACACCGCCATCAACTGGAATGGCTACCACATCAACATCGTGGACACCCCGGGCCACGCCGACTTCGGTGGTGAAGTAGAGCGCGTGATGTCGATGGTCGACTCCGTGCTGCTGCTGGTTGACGCCCAGGACGGCCCTATGCCGCAAACCCGTTTCGTGACCAAGAAGGCTTTCGAAGCCGGCCTGCGTCCGATCGTGGTGATCAACAAGGTTGACCGTCCAGGCGCGCGTCCGGACTGGGTCCTGGACCAGATCTTCGACCTGTTCGACAACCTGGGCGCCACCGAAGAACAGCTGGACTTCAAAGTCGTCTACGCCTCGGCCCTGAACGGTATTGCCGGTCTGGACCACACCAACATGGCTGAAGACATGACCCCGCTGTACCAGTCGATCGTCGACGACGTACCGGCGCCGAAAGTCGACCGTGACGGTCCGTTCCAGATGCAGATCTCGGCACTGGACTACAACAGCTTCCTGGGTGTGATCGGTGTTGGCCGTATCGCCCGTGGTCGCATCAAGCCGAACACCCCGGTGGTTGCCATCGACGCCGACGGCAAGAAGCGCAACGGTCGTATCCTCAAGCTGATGGGTCACCACGGCCTGCACCGCATCGACGTTGAAGAAGCAGCGGCCGGTGACATCGTCTGCATCAGCGGCTTCGAGCAACTGTTCATCTCCGACACCCTGTGCGACCCACTGAACGTCGAAGCGATGAAGCCGTTGACCGTCGACGAGCCAACCGTTTCCATGACCTTCCAGGTCAACGACTCGCCATTCTGCGGTAAAGAAGGCAAGTTCGTGACCAGCCGTAACATCAAGGAACGCCTGGACAAAGAGCTGCTCTACAACGTTGCACTGCGCGTTGAAGAAGGCGACTCGGCTGACAAGTTCAAGGTCTCCGGCCGTGGTGAGCTGCACCTCTCGGTACTGATCGAAACCATGCGTCGCGAAGGCTTCGAAATGGGCGTGGGCCGTCCTGAAGTGATCATCCGCATGGTTGATGGCGTCAAGCACGAACCGTACGAAAACGTGACCATCGACCTGCCGGAAGAATCCCAGGGCGCGATCATGGAGCAAATGGGCCTGCGTAAAGGCGACCTGACCAACATGGTTCCGGATGGCAAGGGCCGTGTGCGCCTTGAGTACAACATCCCGGCTCGTGGCCTGATCGGTTTCCGTAACGAGTTCCTGACCCTGACCTCCGGTGGCGGCATCCTGACTTCGATCTTCGATCGTTACGACGTGATGAAGTCCGGTGACATGTCCGGCCGTCAGAACGGCGTGCTGGTATCGGTTGCGACCGGCAAGGCACTGACCTACTCGCTGGAAACCCTGCAAGCGCGCGGCAAGCTGTTTGTCGAGCACGGCCAGGATATCTACGAAGGTCAAATCGTCGGCCTGAACAGCCGCGACAACGACCTGGGCGTGAACCCAACCAAAGGCAAGAAGCTCGACAACATGCGTGCTTCGGGCAAAGACGAAACCATCGCCCTGGTTCCGCCGGTCAAGTTCACCCTGGAGCAAGCGCTGGAGTTCGTGCAGGAAGACGAACTGTGCGAAGTGACGCCGAAGTCCATCCGTCTTCGCAAGAAGATCCTGGGCGAAAGCGAGCGTACCCGCGCTGCCAAGAAAAGCGGCAACTGAGTTTCGACTTAGTTAGCAGCTAAAAAAACGCCCCCGGTCGTTAGATCGGGGGCGTTTTTTTATGCCTGGAAGTTATGTGGCGGCTGTCAGGGCCCTATCGCGAGCAAGCTCGCTCCCACAGTGGATTGGCAGTGGATGCAGATGTTGTATCCGACAGGAGTCCCCTGTGGGAGCGAGCTTGCTCGCGATGGCGTCGGCTCAGGCACCGCTGAACCAGCTGCCGATCAGAATTTATCCAACGTCCGCAGATTGCGCTCGCGCTCCACTTCCTTGGGCTTGTAGGCACAATACCCCGGCCGTGGCCCGACCCGCGGATGGTTGCGGCAGGTGTCCGGGCGTTTCTCGTAAATGGTGCACAACCGGCTCTTGCGGTCCAGATAAAGGCAATCGTTGTTGCTCATGCGCTGGAGCGTGAAGATTTCCGACTTCTGGTTGTAGCGCTCGACGATCCCTTCCTTTTGCAGGCGCTTGGCGATGTTCTTCGGCGGGTCGCCCAGTTCGAACTCATCGACGATGCCGATGCGGATCAGGTCCTTGATCTTGACCTCCACCGGTAGCGTGCAGCAGCTCGACACGCAGGAACCGCACATCGGGGCGGAGTATTTGGCCCAGGTATCGAGTCGGTCGATCTCCGCGGCGGCGATCAGGTTGGGCTTCATCATCACGGTTTACCAGCATGCATCAGGGCGCGCGATCATACCGGGACTGGTGAAATTTTGAACGACCATCCGCCAGTTTTTTTTCATCCCGGCCAAACCCGCCCGGATCGGCACGGCCCCTGCATTCATTCGACCATCCGGCAATTCCATGGCGGCGATTCTCCGACACTCGGGGAAATCCACCGAACCAAGAGCCTGTACCGTCTGTCAGACCGTCTAGGCTCAGACAATTCCATGCTCGTTCGAGGTCTTATCAATGACTCAAGAACCACTTGTTCGCGAAGCTGAAGTTGCCGCATTTCGCGACGCCGTGTTGACCAAACTCACTTATGCCGTCGGCAAGGACCCGGATCATGCGTTTGATCACGATTGGTTCGAAGCCATCGCCCTTGCCGCCCGCGACCACATGGTCGAACACTGGATGGACCACACGAGACAGATCTACCGCAAGGGCCAGAAGCGCGTCTATTACCTCTCCCTGGAATTCCTCATCGGCCGCTTGCTCTACGACAGCCTGAGCAACCTGGGCCTGCTGGATACGGCGCGCGAGGCGCTGACCGAACTGGGTGTGGACCTGGAGCGCATTCGTCTGCTCGAGCCGGATGCAGCATTGGGCAACGGCGGTCTTGGCCGTTTGGCCGCGTGCTTCATGGAAAGCATGTCGACCCTGGGGATTGCCGGCCATGGCTACGGCATCCGTTATGAGCACGGCCTGTTCCGTCAGGCCATCGTTGACGGCTGGCAGCAGGAGCAGACCGAGCATTGGCTGGATTTCGGCAACCCGTGGGAGTTCGAGCGCCCGGAGGTGGTCTACCCGATCGGTTTTGGCGGCAGCGTCGAAACCGTCACCGATGAGGCCGGCAAGACCCGGCAAGTCTGGTCCCCGGCCGAAACCGTGCGGGCCATTGCCTACGACACGCCGGTGGTGGGCTGGCGCGGTGCCAGCGTCAATACCCTGCGCCTGTGGCGCGCCCGCGCTGTGGAAGACCTGCACCTGGAACGCTTCAACGCCGGCGACCACTTGGGCGCGGTAGCCGAAGTGGCCCGGGCCGAAAGTATTTCCCGCGTGCTGTACCCGGCCGACAGCACCGAGGCTGGCCAGGAACTGCGTCTGCGCCAGGAATACTTCTTCGTGGCCGCCTCGCTGCAGGACCTGCTGCGTCGCCATCGCAACATGCACACCTCGGTGCTGACCCTGGGCGATCACGCGGCGATCCAGCTCAACGACACTCACCCATCCATTGCCGTGGCCGAGCTGATGCGGCAACTGGTGGACGTCTACGACGTGGCGTGGGACGCGGCCTGGCAGATCACCCAGGACACGCTGTCCTACACCAACCACACGTTGCTGCCCGAAGCCCTGGAAACCTGGCCGGTGGGGCTGATGGAGCGCATGTTGCCCCGGCACATGCAGATCATCTACCTGATCAACGCCCAGCACATCGATTCACTGCGGGCCAAGGGCGTGCACGATTTCGATGTGCTGCGTTCGGTTTCGCTGATCGAAGAAGACAATGGCCGCCGGGTGCGCATGGGCAACCTGGCGTTCCTCGGTTCCCACAGCGTCAACGGGGTGTCCGGGTTGCATACCCAGTTGATGCGCAGCACGGTGTTTTCCGAGCTGCACAAACTCTATCCGGAGCGGATCAACAACAAGACCAACGGCATCACCTTCCGCCGCTGGCTGTTCCAGGCCAACGCCGAATTGACCTCGATGATGGTCGATGCCCTCGGCCCGAGCGTGCTCGACAACCCCGAGGAGCGCTTGATCGAACTGGAGCCGTTTGCCGACAAACCAGCGTTTCGCAAGCTGTTCGCCGAGCAGCGCCTGCACAGCAAGAAGGCCCTGGCTTATCTGATCCACGAGCGCCTGGGCATCGCGGTGAACCCGGCGGCGATGTTCGACGTGCAGGTCAAGCGGATCCACGAGTACAAGCGCCAGTTGCTCAACTTGATGCACACTGTGGCGCTGTACCAGGCGATCCGCGCCGAGCCGGAGGTGGACTGGGTGCCGCGGGTGAAGATCTTCGCCGGCAAGGCCGCTGCCAGTTACCACCAGGCCAAGCTGATCATCAAGCTGACCAACGACATCGCCCGGGTGGTCAACAACGACCCGACCGTGCGCGGCTTGCTCAAAGTGGTGTTCCTGCCCAACTACAACGTCAGCCTGGCCGAAAGCATCATTCCGGCGGCGGACCTGTCGGAGCAGATCTCCACGGCCGGTTTCGAAGCGTCGGGCACCAGCAACATGAAGTTCGGCCTCAACGGCGCACTGACCATCGGTACCATGGACGGCGCCAACGTGGAGATGCATGAGCGCGTCGGCGGTGAGCACATGTTCATCTTCGGCCTGACCGCCGAGCAGGTGGAGGCCCGCAAGCAAAACGGTGAGTTCAGCGCCGCGCCGGACATCGCCGCGTCCCATCGGCTCAACGACGTGCTGCAGGCGATTCGCGGCGGAGTGTTTTCGCCGGATGATCCGATGCGCTACGCCGGGCTCGTGGACTCGTTGGTCGATTACGACCGCTTCCTGGTCTGCGCCGACTTCGACTCGTACTGGAACGCCCAGGCCAAGGTCGAAGAGCGTTGGCACGACTCCAAGCAATGGTGGCGTTCGGCGGTGCTCAACACCGCGCGCATGGGCTGGTTCTCCTCGGACCGGACCATTCGTGAGTACGCCACCGATATCTGGAAAGCCCTGGAGTAGCATTTACTGTAAGAAATGTGAGCGAAGCCCAACGGCGGTTGGGCTTCGTCGATATACTAGGCGCCAGTTTCGCCGGGCTGTGTAGCCGGGCTCAGCACTGGAAGTGCCAACAATCCAATGTGGGAGCGAGCTTGCTCGCTCCCACAGGGTTTGGGGGGTTCCACTAGACTGATCCAGGCACCGCATCACCCCGGTCATGCCCGCAACGGGCCGCTTAGGGATATCGACCATGCAATGGATCTTGACGCTGTTGGGCCTGGCACTCGGCTGGGTGGTGGACGAGTCGTTCGCCGATGCGCTGATAGGCGCTTTGGTGGGGCTTGGCATCGCCCAGGCGTTTCGATTGGGGCGCCTGGGTGTCCAGGCGGCCAAGCAACAGATCTTGTTGCAAGAGGCCCAGCAGAGCTTGCTCACGTTGGAGGGCCGCCTGGCGGTACTCGAACGCGGCAAGGTGGCCGAACCGAGTGATCCGGCCCCTGTGCCCGAGGTTGTCGCGCCCCAGGCCGCGAAGCCCGCGACGCGCACCGAACCGGAGCTCGTCTGGGAACTACCGTCAGACCTCGAACCCGCACCCGCTATGGCCACCCAGGCCAGCCAGCCGTTGCCCGATGACATTTGGAAGCCCGCACCAGAGACGTCCAGTCGACGTGCCGAGCGTGATTTTGCCCCTTTGCCTCTGGAACCAGTGATTGCGGAGCCGGCGGCCCCGCGTGGTCCGAATCTGTTCGACCGCGCCATCATCGGCGCGCGCAACTGGCTGTTCGGCGGCAACACGGTACTGCGGGTCGGCGTGGTGCTGTTGTTCCTCGGCCTGGCGTTTTTGCTGCGCTATGCCACCGAAGGCATGGTGGTGCCGATCGAGTTGCGTTACGCCGGCGTCGCGGCCAGTGCGTTGGGCCTGTTGGGCCTGGGCTGGTGGTTGCGCCAACGCAACAGTAACTATGCGCTTATGCTCCAGGGGACTGGCATCGCGGTGCTGTACCTGACGGTGTTCGCGGCCATGCGCCTGCATCCGTTGCTCGACTCCAAGGCGGCCCTGGGCTTGCTGGTCGCGGTGACGGTGTTCTCGGCAATCCTGGCGATTACCCAGAACGCCCTGGGCCTGGCCGCGGCTGCGGCGCTGGGCGGGTTTGCCGCGCCGATCCTGACTTCCACCGGCAGCGGCAACCACGTTGCCCTGTTCAGCTATTTCATCCTGCTCAATGCCGGCATCCTCGCGATTGCCTGGTTCAAGGCCTGGCGCCTGCTCAACCTGATCGGCTTTGTCGGCACCTTCGGTATCGGTTTCGCCTGGGGCATGCGTTCCTACACACCGGAGCTGCTTTGGAGTACCGAGCCGTTCCTGATCCTGTTCTTTCTTATCTACCTGGTGATTGGCTTGCTGTTCACCCGGCGCAAGTTGCTGGAAATGACCGACGCCCCCGAAGAGGGCAGCCGCGACGCGTTGTTGCGCTGGTCGGCGCGCAAAGGCGATTACGTCGACGGCACGATGCTGTTCGCCCCGCCGCTGGTGGGCTTCGGCTTGCAGTTCGCGTTGGTGCAGCACCTGGAGTTCGCCGCTGCCTTCAGCGCCCTGGCCCTGGGCATGATCTACATGGGCCTGGCGCGGCTATTGATGGGCGGCCGCGCCTTGTTGCTGGCGGAAACCTGCCTGGCCCTGGGGGTGATTTTTTCCAGCCTGGCGATTCCCTTGGGGCTCGACGCCCGCTGGACCGCCGCTGCGTGGGCCGTGGAGGGTGCGGGGATCTTCTGGCTGGGCCTGCGTCAGCAACGACCTTTCGCACGAGCCTTTGCTTTGTTGCTGCAATTGGGTTCGGCGCTGGCCTTCCTCAGCGAATTGCGATCTGGCGAAAGCAGCCTGCTCGACGGCTCACCGTTGGGGGCGTTGATGCTCGGCGGCGCTTTGTTGTTCACGTTCTACCAACTGCGCAAGGCAGCCCCTGAACACACGGCGGCTTGGGAGCGCCAAGGCCTGCCGGTGCTGGCAGTGCTGGGCTTGAGTTTCCTCTATCTGCTGGCACCGTTGTTCTTCTTCACTCACGGCACGGCCATCGCTTGGGCCTTGGCCGGATTGGCGACGTTGTTTGTCGGCCTGCGCCTGCAATCGCGCAGTTTCCTGTTCACGGCGTTCGCGGTGCAATTGCTCGGCGGAGCCCTGTTCCTGTTGCGCTTGCAAGGTGCGGAGGGCGATTCGGCGGCGGTGTTCAGCGCGGGCTGGAGCGGTTTGCTCAGTGCTTCTCTGATCGGTCTGGCGTTGATCGGCGGCATGTTGCTGGCGGCGCGCGACGATATGGTGCGCAACGATGTCCGGTTGCTGCGCGGCTTGTCGGTGGTGCTGCTGGCGGGGCTGGTGCTGATCAACCTCGCGGTGCTGTTCGTCCTGCCCTGGCAAACCGCGAGTGGTGTGTGGGCGGCCAGCGGGTTGTTGATCATCTGGTTGAGCCTGTACCTGAAGCAGCGCGTGAGCTTTGTCTTCGGTCTGCTGCTGCAACTGCTCGGCGGCGCGTCGTTCCTGATGGCAGGGCCAGCACTGTTGGGGCCGCTCAACGCCGAGGGACTGCGACCGCTGGCCCATAGCGGGTTCTGGACGCCGCTGGTCCTGGGGCTGGCAGCGCTGGTGGGCGCATGGCGCCTGCAACGGGCGCACGCGGCGCAGGAGCTGGACGCCTTGAGCTTGCAGCGCCTGTCCGAGCTGTTGCTGATCTGGGGCGCGGGTTGGTGGGCGCTGGCGTGGGTCAGCGAAGTGCTGCGTTTTGCCCCGGAGAACCTGCAAGGCAGCTTGCTGTTGTTGGTCGCGGCCATCAGCGTGGCGGTGTGGAGCCTTTTGTCGCTGCGGTTGAAATGGCCGGCGCTGGGGCTGCTGTGCACCTTGCTGATTCCGGCGGCGGGCTGCGTGCTGGTGGCGACGTGGCACAGCCAGTATCATCCGGCCGCGAATTTCGGCTGGCTGGCCTGGCTGGCGGTATTTGCCGTGCACTTCCTCTCGCTCAAGCGCCTGGCGCCGATGCTGCCGGCCCCGGCGCGCAGTACGGCCCATGTGCTCGGTTGCTGGTTGCTGATGGCGGTGTTGATGCTGGAGTTGCGTTACGGTCTGCTATTGCTGTCCGAGCAGTACAACGCTTGGCGCTGGCTGGGCTGGGCGATCCTGCCAGGCCTTTACCTGGTGCTGATGGCCACGCCGCGTACCCTGCCATGGCCGGTTTCGGCACAACCACGGGAATATCGGGTCTACGCGGCGGCACCCATGGCGCTGTTGATGCTCGGTTGGTTCTGGCTGACCAACACCTTCAGCGATGGCAACTCAGAGCCACTGCCTTATGTGCCGTTGCTCAACCCCTTGGAGCTGGGCCTGCTGTTCGCCTTGTTCGGTATCTATGTGTGGGCTCGCAACGCCGTGGAGCAATCGACGAACCGTTGGAATCGCGTCGGGCACATCGCCCAGTTGATCGCCGGTGTGTCGCTGTTCGCGTTCTTCACCGCCCTGGTGATGCGCACGGCCCACCAGTGGATGGGGGTGCCATACGCGCTGGACGTGCTGCTCGAGTCGATGTTCGTGCAGGCCGGGTTGTCCATTGTCTGGACCTTGATCGCCCTGGGGCTGATGATCGGTGGGCATTTGCGCCATCGCCGTGAAGTGTGGCTGATCGGCGCGGCATTGATCGCCGTGGTCGTGGCCAAGCTGTTCTTTGTCGAATTGAGTAACCGTGGCGGTCTGGCGCGGATTGTTTCGTTTATCGGTGTAGGCGTGTTGCTGCTGGTAGTGGGCTATTTTGCGCCGCTGCCACCCAAGCGCCCGGAGACGGTCGCCCAGGATGAGCCGCCTATGCCTGTCAGTGAGGGAGTGTCGTCTTGAGTCGCAAGTTGAGTCGGATCGGACTGGGCGTGGCGGGGTTATGGGCGGCATTGTCGGCCGTGGCCCAGGAGCAACCGGCGGATTTCGCCCATCAGGTGCCATTGGCCTTGAGCGGCGAGGGGCCGTGGTATCGCCTCCCGTTGCCGCTGGACGTGCAGTTGCAGGCGCGGCAGACCGACCTGAGTGATTTGCGGGTCTTCAACGCGGCCGGTCAGGCCCAGGCCTACGCCCTGGTACGTGAGTCGGCCCAGAGCCGGGAAAACCGCACCCTCACCGACGTGAAGTGGTTCCCGCTGTACAACGCCGCCGATGACAATGAACGCGCGCCCAGTGTGCGGGTGCAATCGAACGCCAACGGCACCTTGGTGGAAGTCCAACCCTCCAGCCGGCTCGAAGCTGGGGAGGAGGAGCTGCGTGGCTGGTTGTTGGATGCCAGTGCGATCAAGGCGCCGTTGCAGCAGTTGGTCCTCGACTGGACCAGTGAGCGCGACGGCTTCCAGCGGTTCACCATCGAAGCCAGTGATGACTTGCAACACTGGCAGTCGTGGGGTGAAGGCCAGGTGGCGCGCTTGACCTTTGCCGATGAGCGAGTCGAGCAGCATGAAGTGAGCTTGCCGGGGCAATCGGCGCGTTACCTGCGATTGTTGTGGGATTCGCCGTCCTCCGCGCCGATCCTGACCGCGGCCCAGTTGCAAAGCGCCAGCCGCGAAAGCCTGCCGTTGCCGCTGGCCTGGTCGCAGCCGTTGGCCGGCAGCATCACGAAGGCCGGTGAATACACCTGGCAGTTGCCCATGGGGCTGAACATCGAGCAGGTGCAGGTCGAGCTGAGCCAGGCCAACAGCCTGGCGCCGGTGACCCTGGCCGGTCGCCGTGAAAGCAGCCATCCGTGGCAACCGCTGGGCAGTGGCTTGCTCTATCGCCTGACCCAGAACGGCCAGGATGTGCTGCAAAACCAATTGCAACTGTCCGGCCAGACCGTGCAGCAATTGAAATTGACCGTGGACGAGCGTGGCGGTGGCCTGGGTAGCGAAGCCCCGGCCCTGCGCTTTGCCGTGCGTCCGACGCAGGTGGTGTTCCTGGCGCGCGGCGAAGGGCCTTACCGCCTGGCCCTGGGCAACGCGACAGTGAAAGCGGCCAGCTTGCCCTTGACCACGCTGGTGCCCGATTACAAGCCGTCGCGCCTGGCGACGCTGGGTACGGCGACGGTGAACGGCGTGGCCACGTCGACCCCGGTTGCGGCCACGGCAACCACGCCTGCGACGGTCGGGACCAACTGGAAGAAAATCGGCTTGTGGGCGGTGCTGCTGCTCAGCGTACTGTTCCTCGCGGCGATGGCGTTCAGCTTGCTGCGCAAGCCACCGGTCAAGGGTTGAGGTGAATTCATCGCGAGCAAGCTCGCACAACAGTAGGCCGCGTTCGTCGAAACAACTCGGTCAAACTGTGGGAGTTTGCTCGCGATTCGGTCTCCCAGCGACCCAAAATCCACAAGCGAGCCGCCACCCCGTGAACTCAATCCGCCATTCCCCGTCTCATAGGAGGAATTAAGTCCCGACTCGCGCTAAACTGCGCTGGTTTTTCCGTCCCCTATTCTTCGGAGCCGTCCATGTCCCGCGTTACCTTGAGTCGCTATTTGATTGAGCAGACCCGCAGCAACAACACCCCTGCCGATCTGCGCTTTTTGATCGAAGTGGTGGCGCGTGCGTGCAAGGAAATCAGCCACGCCGTCTCCAAAGGCGCGCTGGGTGGTGTCCTGGGCAGCATGGGCACCGAAAACGTGCAGGGCGAAGTGCAGAAGAAGCTCGACGTGCTGTCCAACGAAATCCTGCTCGAAGCCAACGAATGGGGCGGTCACCTGGCCGGCATGGCGTCCGAGGAAATGGACAATGCCTACCAGATCCCGGGCAAATACCCCAAGGGTGCCTACCTGCTGGTGTTCGACCCACTGGACGGTTCGTCGAACATCGACATCAACGCACCGGTTGGCACCATCTTCTCGGTACTGCGTTGCCCGAACGAATACCTGAGCCAGAACGAAGCCTTGAATGAAAAGGCCTTCCTGCAGCCAGGCACCGAACAGGTTGCCGCCGGTTATGCCATCTACGGCCCTCAGACCATGCTGGTGCTGACCCTGGGCGACGGCGTCAAAGGCTTCACCCTGGACCGCGAGATGGGCAGCTTCGTATTGACCCACGAAGACATCACCATTCCTGAAACCACCCAGGAATTCGCCATCAACATGTCCAACCAGCGTCACTGGGAAGCCCCGGTAAAACGCTACGTCGAAGAATTGCTGGCAGGCGAAGAAGGCCCTCTGAAGAAGAACTACAACATGCGTTGGGTCGCCGCGATGGTTGCCGATGTGCACCGTATCCTGACCCGTGGCGGTCTGTTCATGTACCCGCGCGACAGCCGTGAGCCGTCCAAGCCGGGCAAACTGCGCCTGATGTACGAAGCCAACCCGATGTCGTTCCTGGTGGAACAGGCGGGCGGCGCTTCCACCGACGGCCACCAGCGCATCCTTGATATCAAGCCCGACGGCCTGCACCAGCGCGTGGCGGTGTTCCTCGGCTCGAAGGAAGAAGTGGCGCGCGTTACGGCCTACCACAAGGAATAAATCATGGCCGAGCCCTGGCAGCCGTTGCTCGATTGGTGGTTTGGTTCAGCCAAGACACCGGACGAAATATCGGCTGACAGAGGCAAGCTGTGGTTCGGCAAACGCCATGATCGCCAGGCCAACGAGCGCTTCGGCGATCAGGTCGAGCTGGCACTGGCTGGCGAATTGTCCGACTGGGCGCAACGCCCGGAAGGTTGGCTGGCCCTGGTGCTGCTCCTCGACCAACTCCCGCGAATGATCTTTCGCGACACCCCCAAAGCCTTCTCCGGTGACCTGCGTGCCCAAGCGCTGGTAGCCCAGGGCATGGCAGCGGGTTTCGACCGGCAACTCAAACCGATCCAGCGCGTATTCATCTACCTCGTGCTTGAACACTGCGAAAACCTTGCGGTACAGAACGAGGCCGTGTCGCGCTTCATCGACCTGGTTCGAGAGCAACCGGAGGCGCAGCGGGCGGTGTTTGAAGACAACCTGGATTATGCCGAGCGGCACCAGAAGATCATTGCGCGGTTTGGACGGTTTCCCCATCGCAATGCGGTGTTGGGGCGCGAGTCCACGGCTGAGGAAATGGAGTTTTTGAACAGGCCTGGGTCCAGGTTCTGATTCTTTCGGTGTAGCTGACGCCGCTATCGCGAGCAAGCTCGCTCCCACATTTGACCCCGTTCGCAATCATTAATGTGGGAGCGAGCTTGCTCGCGACGGGGCCAGTCCAGGCACTAGATCCGGAAACTACCCACCAACTGCTTCAACCGCGCCGCCTGCTGCTCAAGATCGGCACAGGCGCGCAAGGTGGCTTGCAGGTTTTCCACGCCTTCCTGGTTCAGGGTGTTGATCTCGGTGATGTCGACGTTGATCGACTCCACCACGGCGGTCTGTTCTTCGGTGGCGGTGGCCACGGACTGGTTCATGCCGTCGATTTCACCAATACGCTGGGTCACGCTGCCCAGGCGTTCGCCGGCTTGGTTGGCGATGCCGACGCTGCTTTCGCTCTGGCGCTGGCTGTCGGTCATGGTCAGCACCGCTTCCCGGGCGCCGACTTGCAGTTCTTCGATCATCTTCTGCACTTGCTGCGCCGAATCCTGGGTGCGGTGGGCCAGGTTGCGCACTTCATCGGCGACCACCGCGAAGCCGCGCCCGGCTTCACCGGCACGGGCCGCTTCGATGGCCGCGTTGAGGGCGAGCAGGTTGGTCTGCTGGGAAATGCTGGTGATCACCTCAAGAATCTGGCCGATGTTCACCGTGTTGCTGTTCAAGGTTTCGATGTTGCCGCACGAATCGCTGATCTTGGCCGACAACTGCTGCATGGCCGCGATGGTTTTATCCACCACGTGCTGGCCATCTTCAGCCAGGCTGCGCGCATCGCTGGAATGCTGCGAGGCGAGGGCGGCGTTCTGGGCGATCTCCTGGGCGGCGGCACCGAGCTGGTTGATGGCCGCGGCTACGCTGCTGGTGCGTGAAGCCTGCTGGTCGGAGTTGAACATCGACGAGTTGGACGCGCTGACCACGCGCAGGGCGACTTCGTTGACCTGGCCGGTGGCCGAGGCCACTTCACGGATCGAGGTATGAATGCGTTCGACAAAGCGGTTGAACGACGTCCCCAGCGCGCCGAATTCGTCGTGGCCGTGGATGACCAGGCGCCGAGTCAGGTCGCCTTCGCCTTCGGCGATGTCGTGCATGGCGCGGCCCATGGTCAGCAGCGGTTGCATCAGCACGCGGATCAACATGCCAAGCAGGGCGATGATGAACACCACCGCGATGACCATGGCGATCAGCGCCGAAGTGCGGAACTCACTGAGCATCGCCAGCGCGGTGTCCTTGTCGAGCACCAGCGCCACGTACCAGTCGGCTCCCGGCACGCCGTTGACGTGGGTGAAGGAGATGAATTGGGTCTTGCCGTCGAGGTCGACTTCTTTCACGCCCGGGCTGATTTGAGGCGCGCCGTTAGGGTAGGCCTCGGCCAGGGTCTTGAGCACGCGCTTGCTGTCGGGGTGGATCAGGATCTTGCCGTCGGCACTGACGATGAACGCGTGGCCGTGGCCGCCGAAGTTCAGCGAATTGATGATGGCGCTGACGCTGGACAGGTCGATGTCCGCACCGGCCACGCCGATCATCTGGTTCTGGTGCTGCACCGGGGTGGCGACGGTGATCACCAGCTTGCCCGACGAGGCGGCGATGTAGGGTTCGGTGACGATGGTTTGCTGCGCGCTGTTGGCGGCCTTGTACCAGCCACGGGCGCGCGGGTCGTAATCGGCAGCGCGATTGCCGGCCGGTACCGAGAACATCACGCCGTCGGTGCCACCAAAATAACTGAGCTGGAAATTGCTGGTGTAGGCCGGCAAGCCCACGGCGCGCTTGAGGCTGTCGGCACTGCTGCCGTCCACGGCAATCTGCTGGGCCAGCGATTGCAGCAGCTGGATGCGGCCCTCGACCCACGTCTGGATATTGCGACTGGTCAGGCTGCCGAGTTCCTGCATGGAGGTTTCGGTGCTGGCGTTCAAGCTCTGGCGTTGACGATAGTCGTTGAACAGGATGAAACAGGCGAATGCAACGGCCACCACGAGGGCGGCAGCCAATAGGATTTTATGGCTGAATTTCATGTTTCTGGTCATTAATAACACTACCGCGGAGGGACGGGTCAGGACGGGCTGTCAATTTGCCATAACGCGTTCCTTTGCGCTGTTTCTTTTTATCGGCGTGCCAGAGCGCCCCATCAGCCGATAGCGGTTCAATTCCGACGAAATGCACGACGCTGTCACAAAGTGAGTGTTTCACCGATGAAACACCAGGCCAGACCCAATAAATACCGGGGGTGTCGGGGAACCAGATAGGGGTTTTCTCTTCTAAGCTTCTGGTTGGCACCTGCCACCCCCCTTCCGTTCCAGGAGTACACCATGTCGCTGCGATCTATCGCCTTGTTGTTTGTGTGTGTCGTATTGACTGCATGCAGCAAGGTCAACCAGGAAAACTATTCGAAGCTGTCGGCTGGCATGCCCAAGTCCGAAGTCGAAACGTTACTGGGGAAACCGACCGATTGCTCGGGCGCGCTCGGCATGTCCAGTTGCACCTGGGGCGACCAGAAAAGCTTTATCAGCGTGCAGTACGCCGGTGACAAAGTGTTGATGTTTTCCGGCCAAGGCCTGAAGTAAACCGGGGAAGGTGGCCAGTATGGTTAGTTCGTCAGTTCTACTTCGGCGCCAGAAGTAGAACTGACGAACTAACCATGCTGGCCACAGTGCCCGCGGGAGAAAAATAATGATGCGGTTAGTTTTTGTGCTTTTGGCTGGCCTGATTTTGGCTGGCTGTGCCACTTCTGGCGAAGATCCGCTGGCACCCAAGACGGTCAACAGCGTCAATCTCAAGCGCTACCAAGGCACCTGGTATGAGTTGGCCCGCCTGCCCATGTATTTCCAGCGCAATTGCGCGCAATCGGAAGCTCACTACACCCTCAAGCCAGACGGCAACGTGGGCGTGCTCAATCGCTGCCTGACCTCGGACTGGCAGTGGGAAGAAGCCAGGGGCACCGCCACGCCGCAGGTGCCGGGCAAGACCGACAAGCTCTGGGTCGAGTTCGACAACTGGTTTTCGCGGATCGTGCCGGGCGTGGCGAAAGGGCAATACTGGGTGTTGTACGTCAGCGATGACTACAAGACCGCCATCGTCGGCGACCCAAGCCGTCGCTACATGTGGCTGCTGTCCCGTACACCGACCGTCAATAGCGTCGTGCGCGAGGAACTGCTGAGCAAGGCACGCCAGCAGGGTTATGACACGACCCGACTGATCTGGCGCGCGTCGGATCGGCAGATGGCCAAGACTTCGGACTGACTGCCTGCAAGTATTCAATGTGGGAGCGGGCTTGCTCGCGAATTCGGTGTATCAGCCGACATAATCGTTAGCTGACAAACCGCCTTCGCGAGCAAGCCCGCTCCCACACTTTTTATCTGCGTCAGCCTAAGAGCTCGCGCAATACCTGGGTAAACGCGCGGGCGCTTTCTTCTTCGCCGGCATGCCGCCCATCGCGCACCACCCACCGGCCGCCGACCATCACATCGCGTACCTGGCGATCGCCACCGGCAAACAGCCAGCGATTGAGGATTGCGTCGCCCTGGGCCGTGGCCAAATACGGGTCGCTGCCATCGAGAACCAGCCAGTCGGCGCGCTTGCCGATGTCGAGGGCGCCGATCGGTTGCCCCAGGGCCTGGGCGCCGCCTGCCAGCGCCGCATCGAACAAGGTGCGACCGACCATCGGCTGATCCGCCCGATACAAGCGGTTGCGCCGTTGATCCCGCAGGCGCTGGCCATATTCCAGCCAGCGCAATTCTTCGACCACGCTTAGCGATACATGACTGTCAGAGCCGATTCCCAGGCGCCCGCCCTGGGCGAGGAAATCCACGGCGGGGAAAATCCCGTCCCCCAGGTTGGCTTCGGTGGTCAGGCACAGGCCGGCAATCGCCCGGCTCCTGGCCATGAGGCTGACTTCCTGGGTGTTGGCGTGGGTAGCGTGGACCAGGCACCAGCGCTGGTCGACTTCGGTGTTTTCGTACAGCCATTGCAGCGGACGGGCGCCGCTCCAGCTCAGACAGTCGTCGACTTCCTTCTGCTGCTCGGCAATGTGAATGTGCACCGGGCACTCGCGGTCACTGGCGGCCAGCACATCCTGGATCTGCCCGGGCGTCACGGCACGCAGCGAGTGGAAGCACAGACCCAGCGCCTGGGACGGCTGCCCGGCCAGGATCGGCTGCAAGCGCGACTGAAGCTTCAAGTAGTTTTCGGTGCTGTTGATGAACCGGCGCTGCCCGTCATTGGGTGCCTGGCCACCAAAACCGGAGTGGCTGTAAAGCACCGGCAGCAGCGTCAGGCCGATGCCAGCAGCGCTGGCGGCGTGGCTGATGCGCAGGGCCAGCTCCGCCGGGTCGGCGTAGGGCGCGCCATCGGTGTCGTGGTGCACATAGTGGAATTCGGCGACTGAGGTGTAGCCGGCCTTGAGCATTTCGATGTACAGCTGGCGGGCAATGATGCCGAGTTGGTCGGGACTGATTTTTCCGACGAGGCGGTACATCAAGTCGCGCCATGTCCAGAAACTGTCGTTGGGATTGCCCGCCACTTCCGCCAGCCCGGCCATGGCCCGTTGGAAGGCATGGGAGTGCAGGTTCGGCATACCCGGCAACAGCGGGCCGCCCAGCCGTTCGGCGCCGTCTGCGTGGGAACCGGCCTGGATATGGGTCAGGACGCCTTCGGCATCGACCTCAAGACGTACATCATGGGCCCATCCACTAGGCAGCAGCGCGCGTTCGGCAAAGAAGGCGGACATGGTTCAACCTCATCGTGCGTAATTTGTATATACATATACAGACGTTTGCCTGGCCGGTAAACTCCGGCAAGCTAGCATTCTTATCCGCAGAACAAGGAACCGCCGTGTCGACTCCGCCTGCCAAACCGCCGCTGGCCGCAAACATGGGTGACAGTCCGGCACCCCTGTACGCCCGCGTCAAACAGATGATCACCCAGCAGATCGACAGTGGAAACTGGCCGCCGCATTACCGCGTGCCGTCGGAAAGCGAACTGGTCAGCCAACTGGGCTTCAGTCGCATGACCATCAACCGTGCGCTGCGGGAAATGACCGCCGACGGCCTGTTGGTGCGCATGCAGGGTGTCGGCACCTTCGTGGCCGAGCCCAAGAGCCAGTCCGCGTTGTTCGAAGTGCATAACATCGCCGACGAAATCGCCTCTCGCGGTCATCGCCACACGTGCAAGGTCATCACCCTGGAAGAAGAGGCGGCCGGTTCCGAGCGGGCACTGGCCCTGGATATGCGCGAAGGCCAGAAAGTGTTCCATTCGCTGATCGTGCATTTCGAGAACGACATCCCCGTGCAAATCGAGGACCGTTTCGTCAACGCGCTGGTGGCGCCTGACTACCTCAAGCAGGACTTCACCGTGCAAACGCCCTACGCCTATCTGAACCAGGTCGCGCCGCTGACCGAGGGCGAGCATGTGGTCGAGGCGATCCTGGCCGAGCCAAGTGAATGCAAGCTGTTGCAGATCGAAAGGGGCGAGCCGTGTCTATTGATCCGCCGCCGTACCTGGTCCGGGCGCCAGCCGGTGACCGCTGCGCGCCTGATCCATCCGGGTTCCCGTCACAGTCTGGAAGGGCGCTTTCATAAATGAGCCATTTGAAGGTTTTACGCGCGGCAGACTACCCACGCATGCCCTGGAAAAACGGTGGCGGCAGCACCGAAGAAATCACTCGCGATGCCGGCACCGGCCTGGAAGGTTTCGGCTGGCGGCTGTCGATTGCCGACATCGGTGAGTCGGGCGGTTTCTCCACCTTCGCCGGTTACGAGCGGGTCATCAGTGTCTTGCAGGGGAGCGGCATGACGCTGAACGTCGATGGCCAGGCCACGCGACCTCTGCATCCGCTGGACCCTTTTGCATTCAGCGGCGAGAGCCATGTGTTTTGTACGCTGCTGGGCGGACCGATTCGTGACTTCAACCTGATCTACGCGCCGCAACGTTACCGGACGCGGTTGCAGTGGTTGGGCGGCCAGCAGCGGTTTTTCAGTGACGCGGAAACGCTGCTGGTGTTCAGTGCCGCCCCGGGGCTGGCTATCAAGATTGGTGAGTCCGCTGTGGACTTGGGTCTCTACGACTGTTTGCAACTGAGCGGTAACACCGGGTTGGTGGATGTCTCCACTCACGGTCAATGCTGCGTGATTGAGCTGACGGCCCATTGATTTCCGGCTAACACACTCTTGTGGCGAGGGAGCTTGCTCCCGCTGGGGCGCGCAGCGGCCCTAAAACCCGGCGACGCGGTGGATCAGGTTGATTGAGTGAGCTTGAGAGGGGGCT
>NZ_FOTH01000055.1:0-21606 GCF_900114515.1 Pseudomonas sp. NFACC46-3 | reverse complement strand
CTAAAACCCGGCGACGCGGTGGATCAGGTTGATTGAGTGAGCTTGAGAGGGGGCTGCTGCGCAGCCCAGCGGGAGCAAGCTCCCTCGCCACAAAAAGCCTCGTCCTCGCTGTTTCCTCTTTGCGCACCAATTTGTTACCGAATGCCCCAGCGTGGCGCAATGCCATGCTTCTGTGACCCTCCGATTGCCCTCTCGAAAACCCTCTTAAAAAATTTCATGCCGCTCAGCAGCCCTGAAATCACAAGGCTTTCAGCCAATTCCCCAACCGTTTCTGAACACCACCTCCAACAAGTTGGCCGCTTGATTGCATATGCTTGTACATACAAGTAAAGACGTATGCGTATGAGTCACTGATATTCAACGCAACGTTCGCTAAATCGCTGCCCACTGCCCGGGCTGGTCTGGATTGATCGCTGAGGAGTTTTTGCTGTGACCGACGCTACCCGCAAACCTGAAAAATACCGTGACGTTGAAATCCGTGCCCCTCGCGGTAACACGCTGACCGCCAAGAGCTGGCTGACTGAAGCGCCGCTGCGCATGCTGATGAACAACCTCGACCCGGAAGTGGCCGAGAACCCCAAGGAACTGGTGGTCTACGGTGGCATAGGTCGCGCGGCGCGCAATTGGGAGTGCTACGACAAGATCGTCGAAAGCCTGACCAACCTGAACGACGACGAAACCCTGCTGGTGCAATCCGGCAAGCCGGTGGGTGTGTTCAAGACCCACAGCAACGCCCCTCGCGTCCTGATCGCCAACTCCAACCTGGTGCCGCACTGGGCCAGTTGGGAGCACTTCAACGAACTCGACGCCAAGGGCCTGGCCATGTACGGCCAGATGACCGCCGGCAGCTGGATCTACATCGGCAGCCAGGGCATCGTGCAGGGTACCTACGAAACTTTCGTCGAGGCTGGTCGCCAGCACTACGACTCCAACCTCAAGGGGCGCTGGGTCCTGACCGCCGGCCTGGGCGGCATGGGCGGTGCGCAACCCTTGGCCGCGACCCTGGCCGGTGCGTGCTCGCTGAACATCGAGTGCCAGCAGGTGAGCATCGATTTCCGCCTGAAAACCCGCTATGTCGACGAGCAAGCCACCGACCTCGACGACGCCCTGGCGCGCATCGAGAAATACACCGCCGAAGGCAAGGCGATTTCCATCGCCCTGTGCGGGAACGCTGCCGAGATCCTGCCGGAAATGGTCCGTCGTGGTGTGCGTCCGGACATGGTCACCGACCAGACCAGCGCCCACGACCCGCTCAACGGCTACCTGCCGGCCGGCTGGACCTGGGACGAGTACCGTGCCCGCGCCAAGACCGAACCTGCCGCCGTGGTGAAGGCCGCCAAGCAATCGATGGCCGTCCACGTCAAAGCCATGCTGGCCTTTCAGAAAATGGGCGTGCCGACTTTCGACTACGGCAACAACATCCGCCAGATGGCTCAGGAAGAGGGCGTCGAAAATGCCTTCGACTTCCCTGGTTTCGTCCCGGCCTACATCCGTCCGCTGTTCTGCCGCGGTATCGGCCCGTTCCGCTGGGCTGCGCTGTCCGGTGATCCGCAGGACATCTACAAGACCGACGCCAAGGTCAAGGAACTGATCCCCGACGACGCCCACCTGCACAACTGGCTGGACATGGCCCGCGAGCGCATCAGCTTCCAGGGTTTGCCGGCACGGATCTGCTGGGTCGGCCTGGGCCAGCGCGCCAAGCTGGGCCTGGCGTTCAACGAGATGGTGCGCAGCGGCGAATTGTCGGCGCCGATCGTGATCGGTCGCGACCACTTGGACTCCGGTTCCGTGGCCAGCCCCAACCGTGAAACCGAATCCATGCAGGACGGTTCCGATGCGGTCTCCGATTGGCCGTTGCTTAACGCCTTGCTCAACACCGCCAGCGGCGCGACCTGGGTGTCGCTGCACCACGGTGGCGGCGTCGGCATGGGCTTCTCCCAGCACTCGGGCATGGTGATCGTCTGCGACGGTACCGACGAGGCGGCCGAGCGCATTGCTCGCGTACTGCACAACGATCCGGCCACCGGCGTCATGCGTCATGCCGATGCCGGTTACCAGATCGCGATCGATTGCGCGAAAGAGCAGGGGCTGAACTTGCCGATGATTACCGGCAAGTAACCCCGAGCCCCTTGTGGGAGCGAGCTTGCTCGCGATGAGGGCGTGTCAGTGCTGACCCACCGCTATCGCGAGCAAGCTCGCTCCCACAGGGAAGCAGCGGCGAAAATGAATTCCAGAACAATCCACAGAGGTTGAACCATGGCTGTCAGTAGCACACGCGCAAGCAGCAAGCCGTTGATCGAGAAACGTTCGATCGACTACATCCCGGAAGCGGAGCGACACGGTCGGCTGTTGAGCCAGTTCACCCTCTGGATGGGGGCCAACCTGCAAATCACTGCCATTGTCACCGGTGCATTGGCGGTGGTGCTTGGCGGTGATGTGTTCTGGTCGTTGATCGGTTTGCTGATCGGCCAAGTGCTCGGCGGTGGCGTCATGGCCTTGCATGCCGCGCAAGGGCCCAAGCTTGGCCTGCCGCAGATGATCTCCAGTCGGGTGCAGTTCGGTGTGTATGGCGCGGCCATCCCGATCGTGCTGGTGTGCCTGATGTACCTGGGTTTCACCGCGACGGGCACCGTGCTTTCCGGTCAGGCACTGGGCCAGTTGTTTGATGTCAGCGACAGTGTCGGCATCCTCATCTTCGCCAGTGTCATCGTGTTGGTCACGGTGCTTGGTTATCGGGTGATTCACTTCATTGGCCGTGTCGCCAGCATCCTGGGTGTGATCGCCTTCGTTTACCTGTTCGCTCGCCTGATGAGCCAGACGGACGTTGGCGCACTCCTGCAAATCCGCCATTTCAGTTGGAGCAGCTTCCTGCTGGCGGTGTCGCTCGCGGCCTCCTGGCAGATCGCTTTCGGCCCCTATGTGGCGGACTATTCGCGTTACCTGCCAAGCCAAACTTCCTCGGTGAAAACCTTTTTTGCCGCAGGCGCAGGTTCAGTCATCGGCGCGCAGGTGGCGATGATCCTCGGCGTGTTTGCCGCGGCCTCGGCCAATGGGCAGTTCGCCGGTCACGAGGTGGCCTACATCGTGGGCCTGGGCGGTACCGGCGCCACGGCTGCGCTGCTGTACTTCAGCATCGCATTCGGCAAGGTCACCATCTCCACGCTGAACTCCTACGGCAGCTTCATGTGCATCGCGACCATCATCAGCGGTTTTCGTGGTCACCTGAACGTCACGCGCCTGCAGCGTCTGGTCTTCGTGCTGGTCATCGTCGGCGCTGCGACGCTGATCGCGCTGCTCGGCCAGCACTCGTTCCTCGGTGCGTTCAAGTCCTTCATCCTGTTCTTGCTGGCGTTCTTTACGCCTTGGAGCGCGATCAACCTGGTGGACTACTACTGCATCACCCGCGAGCGCTATGACGTACCGGCACTGGCCGACCCGAACGGTCGCTACGGTCGTTGGAACGCCCTTGGCATCAGCGTCTATGTCTTCGGCGTACTGGTTCAACTGCCGTTTATCGCCACCAAGTTCTATACCGGTCCGCTGGTGGAAGCCATGGGCGGTGTGGATATTTCCTGGATCATCGGTCTGGTGGTTCCGGCGGCGCTGTATTACGTCGTCGCCAAGAAGTGGCACAGCGCTGTACCCGATCAATTGATCCTGCCGCTCGAGCAGGACACGGTTGACGCACAACCGAGCAGGGCGGGCCGCATCCAAGCGGTCTGATGGGACGTTGACAGGGCTGGATGCCTCTTGACTGCCGTAAGCCAATCCAACTGATTAGGAGCGTCACATAATGAAGTCGAACAAGACCCTGCTGACCACATTGCTTTCCATGGGCCTGCTGGCCGGCGCCAGCGCCACACAAGCGGCGGGTTGGTGCGAGTCGGGCAAACCGGTGAAGTTCGCCGGCCTGAACTGGGAAAGCGGCATGCTGCTGACCGACGTCCTGCAAGTGGTGCTGGAAAAAGGCTACGGCTGCAAGACCGACAGCCTGCCAGGCAACTCCATCACCATGGAGAATGCCCTGAGCAGCAACGACATCCAGGTGTTTGCCGAAGAGTGGGTCGGCCGCAGCGAGGTGTGGAACAAGGCCGAGAAGGCCGGCAAGGTGGTCGGCGTCGGCGCCCCGGTGGTGGGGGCCATCGAAGGCTGGTATGTGCCGCGCTACGTGGTTGAGGGCGACGCCAAGCGCAAGCTCGAAGCCAAGGCCCCGGGCCTGAAGAACATCGCTGACCTGGGCCAGTACGCTGCCGTGTTCAAGGACCCGGAAGAACCGTCCAAGGGCCGTTTCTACAACTGCCCGGCCGGTTGGACATGTGAGCTGGACAACAGCGAAATGCTGAAAAGCTATGGCCTGGAAAAAACCTACACCAACTTCCGTCCAGGCACCGGCCCGGCCCTGGATGCGGCGGTGCTGTCGAGCTACAAGCGTGGCGAGCCGATCCTGTTCTACTACTGGTCGCCGACGCCGCTGATGGGTCAGGTGGACCTGGTGAAACTGGAAGAAAAACCGGGCGTGGATAAAAGCGTGAGCATCAAGGTCGGCCTGTCCAAGACCTTCCACGACGAGGCACCTGAATTGGTGACGGTGCTGGAAAAGGTCAACCTGCCCATCGATATCCTGAACCAGAACCTCGGGCGCATGGCCAAGGAGCGGATCGAGTCGCCGAAACTGGCGAAGATCTTCCTGAAGGAACATCCTGAAGTCTGGCACGCCTGGGTCAGTGAAGACGCTGCCAAGAAAATCGACGCGGCTCTGTAGGTCGAATCCCCCGGCCAATCCTAGGGTTGGCCGGGACGTTCACTGCATCCACCTGATCGAGAGTCTCTTATGTTTCCCGAAAGCTTTACCTTCTCCATCGCCGATTGGGTCAACGGTTGGGTCGACGCCCTGGTGACCAACTATGGCGATGTGTTCCGGCACATCTCCGACACCTTGCTGTGGGCCATCGTCAACCTCGAAGGCCTGTTGCGCATGGCGCCCTGGTGGCTGATGCTGGCCATCGTCGGTGGCATCGCCTGGCACGCCACCCGCAAGGTCGTGGCCACGGCAGTGATCGTTGGCCTGCTGTTCCTGGTGGGCGCGGTAGGCCTGTGGGACAAACTGATGCAGACCCTCGCCCTGATGCTGGTGGCGACGCTGATCTCGGTGTTGATCGGCATTCCCCTGGGCATTCTTTCGGCACGCAGCAATCGCCTGCGTTCGGTGCTGATGCCGCTGCTGGACATCATGCAGACCATGCCGAGCTTCGTGTACCTGATTCCGGTGTTGATGCTGTTCGGCCTGGGCAAGGTCCCGGCGATTTTCGCCACGGTGATCTATGCCGCGCCGCCATTGATCCGCCTGACCGACCTGGGCATCCGCCAGGTAGACGGCGAAGTGATGGAAGCCATCAACGCCTTCGGCGCCAACCGCTGGCAACAGTTGTTCGGCGTGCAACTGCCCCTGGCCCTGCCGAGCATCATGGCCGGGATCAACCAGACCACCATGATGGCCCTGTCGATGGTGGTCATCGCCTCGATGATCGGCGCCCGTGGCCTGGGTGAAGACGTGCTGGTGGGCATCCAGACTCTCAACGTTGGCCGTGGCCTGGAAGCCGGGCTGGCGATCGTGATTCTCGCCGTGGTCATCGACCGCATTACCCAGGCCTATGGTCGTCCTCGGCATGAGGTGAGCAAATGAGCAACGCAGCCATCAGCAAGATCGAAGTCAAGAATGTCTTCAAGATTTTCGGCAATCGCTCCAGGGAAGCCCTGGCGCTGATCCGCCAGGACAAGACCAAGGACCAGGTGCTGGCCGAAACCGGCTGCGTGGTCGGCGTGAACGACCTGTCGCTGAGTATCGGCACCGGTGAGATCTTCGTGATCATGGGGCTGTCCGGTTCCGGCAAGTCCACGTTGGTGCGCCATTTCAACCGGCTGATCGATCCTACCAGTGGTGCGATCCTGGTGGACGGCGAAGACATCCTGCAACTGGACATGGACGCCCTGCGCGAGTTTCGCCGGCACAAGATCAGCATGGTGTTCCAGAGCTTCGGCCTGCTGCCCCACAAGAGCGTGCTGGACAACGTCGCCTATGGCTTGAAAGTGCGCGGCGAGAGCAAACAGGTGTGCGCCGAACGGGCGTTGCACTGGATCAACACCGTGGGCCTGAAGGGCTACGAGAACAAGTACCCGCACCAGCTCTCCGGCGGCATGCGCCAGCGCGTGGGCCTGGCCCGGGCCTTGGCGGCGGACACCGACATCATCCTGATGGACGAAGCCTTCAGCGCCCTCGACCCGCTGATCCGCGCGGAAATGCAGGACCAGTTGCTGGAGCTGCAAAAGACCCTGCACAAGACCATCGTCTTCATCACCCACGACCTCGACGAGGCCGTACGCATCGGTAACCGCATTGCGATTCTCAAGGACGGCAAGCTGATCCAGGTCGGCACGCCCCGGGAGATCCTGCATTCGCCGGCGGATGAGTATGTCGATCGGTTCGTGCAGCGCAGGGCTGCGGTGGTGTAAGGCCGGACCCAGTTGTGTAAGGCCAGACGCGGTTGTGGCGAGGGGATTTATCCCCGTTGGGCTGCGCAGCAGCCCCAGACCAAGCAGTGGGATCAGCCTGACACAATTGGATGGAAAGTAATGGGACTGCTTCGCAGCCCAACGGGGATAAATCCCCTCGCCACAAATGTTATTGGCAACTTATGGGTATGAGGTTTTAGATGTCCCAGGCTGAAAAAATCGTGATCGCCGACGCCCCGTTGCGTTGGCAGGATGTGGTCGCCGTCGCCCGCTTCGGTGCCGAGCTTGAGCTGTCGGCCCAGGCCTGGGCGCGGATCGACAATGCCCAGGCCATCGTCCAGCGCATCGTCGAAAGCGGTGAGCGCGCCTATGGCGTCAATACCGGCCTGGGGGCCTTGTGCAATGTTTCGCTCAAGGACGAACAGCTCAGCCAACTGTCGCGCAACACCCTGCTCAGCCATGCCTGTGGCGTCGGTGCGCCGCTTTCCGATGAACAGACCCGGGCGATTCTCTGCGCCGCCATCCTCAACTACAGCCAGGGCAAATCCGGCATCCATCGCCGGGTGGTCGAAGCGCTGCTGGCGCTGCTCAACCGGGGCATCACACCGCAGGTGCCGTCCCAGGGTTCGGTGGGTTACCTGACCCACATGGCCCACATCAGCATCGCGCTTTTGGGCGTCGGCCAGGTCAGTTATCGCGGGCAAATCGTTTCGGCGCAACAGGCCTTGGCCGCCGAAGGCTTGCAACCGGTGCAGTTGGGCGCCAAGGACGGTTTGTGCCTGGTCAACGGCACCCCGTGCATGACCGGCCTCAGTTGCCTGGCCCTGGCCGATGCGACGCGGCTGGTGCAATGGGCCGACGTGATCGGCGCCATGAGCTTCGAGGCCCTGCGCGGGCAGATTGCCGCGTTCGATGCCGAGATCATCGCCCTCAAGCCGCACCTGGGCATGCAGCAGGTCGGGGTCAACTTGCGGGCCTTGCTCGACGGCAGCGAAGTCATCGCCTCGAGCTTGGGCATTCGTACCCAGGACGCCTTGAGTATCCGCTCGATTCCGCAGGTGCACGGTGCCGCTCGCGATCAGTTGGCGCATGCGCGGCAACAGATCGAAACCGAACTCAACGCCGCCACCGACAACCCGCTGTTGCTCGGCACGCCTGAGCATTTCCGGGTGATGTCCCAGGCCAACCCCCATGGTCAGTCGGTGGCGATGGCGGCGGACCTGCTGGCGATTGCCATGGCTGAGATCGGCTCCATCGCCGAGCGTCGCCTCGACCGCTTGATCAACCCCCACGTCAGCGGCCTGCCGGCCTTCCTGGTAGCCAACCCCGGGGTGAATTCGGGGATGATGATCGTGCAATACGTCGCCGCGTCGCTGTGCGCGGAAAACAAGCAACTGGCGCAACCGGCGGTGCTCGACAACTTCGTCACCTCGGGCCTGCAAGAAGATCATTTGAGCATGGGCACCAACGCGGCCTTGAAGCTGCACAGGGCGCTGGAAAACTGCACGCAGATCCTCGCCATCGAATACCTGCTGGCGGCCCAGGCCTTTGAATTTCTCAAGGCCCAGCGCTTCGGCACCGGCACCGACATCGCTTGGAAACTGCTGCGTGAGCGCGTGCCGGCCTACGACCAGGATCGCTGGCTGGCGCCGGACATCGCCAGTGCCGCTGGCCTGCTTAAAGACCCGAGCATGCTGCGAAGCGTATTACCGAATTTGAATTGATCAAAAAAGCGCCAGCGTGCCAAGGCACCTATTGCCCATAAAGCATCGCCCAAAAGGCGAAGGTGACGGATAACGGAACATTCCGGAGCGACTGGCGGGTAAAAACAAAACTCTCAAAAGGAGCAATACATGACTGCCTTAAACCTGATTCCCGGCCAATTGAGCCTGGCTCAATTGCGTGACATCTATCAGCAACCGGTGACCTTGAGCCTCGACGCCAGCGCGTCGGCGCAGATCGAGGCCAGCGTCGCCTGCGTGGAACAGATCCTCGCCGAGAACCGTACCGCCTACGGCATCAACACCGGTTTTGGCCTGCTGGCCTCGACCCGCATCGCCAGCGAAGACCTGGAAAACCTGCAGCGTTCCCTGGTGCTGTCCCATGCCGCCGGCGTGGGCGAGCCGATCAGCGATGCGCTGGTGCGGCTGGTCATGGTGCTCAAGGTCAACAGCCTGAGCCGGGGTTTCTCCGGCATCCGTCGGCAGGTGATCGATGCGCTGATCGCGCTGATCAATGCCGAGGTCTATCCGCACATTCCGCTCAAGGGTTCGGTCGGTGCTTCCGGCGACTTGGCCCCGCTGGCCCACATGTCCCTGGTGCTGCTGGGCGAAGGCAAGGCGCGCTATAAAGGCGAATGGTTGCCGGCTGTCGAGGCACTGAAAGTGGCCGGCCTCGCGCCGCTGACCCTGGCCGCGAAAGAAGGCTTGGCGCTGCTCAACGGCACTCAGGTATCCACCGCGTTTGCCCTGCGTGGCCTGTTCGAAGGCGAAGACCTGTTTGCCGGTGCCCTGGCCCTGGGTGGCCTCACGGTGGAAGCGGTGCTCGGCTCGCGTTCGCCATTCGATGCACGCATCCATGCCGCCCGTGGCCAGAAAGGCCAGATCGACGCCGCCGCTGCCTACCGCGATCTGCTGGGCGAGCGCAGCGAAGTCTCCGATTCGCACCAGAACTGCGACAAGGTCCAGGACCCGTACTCCCTGCGCTGCCAACCGCAAGTGATGGGTGCCTGTCTGACCCAGTTCCGCCAGGCCGCCGAAGTGCTGGTGATCGAGGCCAACGCCGTGTCGGATAACCCGCTGGTGTTCGCCGCCGAGGGTGACGTGATTTCCGGCGGCAACTTCCACGCCGAACCGGTGGCGATGGCCGCCGACAACATGGCCTTGGCGATTGCCGAAATCGGCTCCCTGAGCGAGCGCCGGATTTCGTTGATGATGGACAAGCACATGTCGCAGTTGCCGCCGTTCCTGGTGGCCAATGGCGGGGTGAACTCCGGCTTCATGATCGCCCAGGTCACCGCGGCGGCCCTGGCCAGCGAAAACAAGGCGCTGTCCCACCCCCATTCGGTGGACAGCCTGCCGACCTCGGCCAACCAGGAAGACCACGTTTCCATGGCCCCGGCCGCCGGCAAACGTCTGTGGGAAATGGCCGAGAATACCCGTGGGATCCTGGCGGTGGAATGGCTCGCGGCCTGCCAGGGGCTGGACCTGCGCGGCGGTTTGAAGACCTCTTCCAAACTGGAGCGGGCCCGGGGGCTGTTGCGTGCAGAAGTGCCGTTTTATGAGAAGGACCGCTTCTTTGCGCCGGACATCAATGCGGCCAGTGAGTTGCTGGCGAGTCGGTGCCTGAACGAGCTGGTCACGGCGCAGTTGTTGCCGAGCCTGTAAGGCTGATTCGATCGTTCCCACGCTCTGCGTGGGAACGCCTCATGGGACGCTCTGCGTCCCGATCTACGAAGGACGCGGAGCGTCCCGGACTGCATTCCCACGCGGAGCGTGGGAATGATCCTGACGGAGGACATCAATGAAAACCCTCTGGCAAAACTGCCACGCCGCCACCATGGCCCAGGGCGTCTACTCGATCATCGAAGACGCCGCCATCGTCACCCAGGGCAAGCACATCCAATGGATCGGCCCGCGTGCCGAATTGCCGACGGGTGACTACCCGGCGGTCAACGACCTCAAGGGCGCTTGGGTCACGCCGGGGCTGATCGACTGTCACACCCACACGGTATTTGGCGGCAACCGCAGCGGTGAGTTCGAGCAGCGCCTGCAAGGCGTCAGCTACGCCGAGATTGCCGCAGCCGGCGGTGGCATCGCCAGCACCGTACGCGCCACCCGCGCCGCCAGTGAAGACGAGCTGTTCGCCAGCGCCGCCAAGCGCCTGGGAAGCCTGATGCGCGACGGCGTGACCACCGTGGAAATCAAATCCGGTTACGGCCTGGACCTGGCCAGCGAGCGCAAGATCCTGCGCGTCATCCGCCGCCTCGGCGCTGAGCTGCCAGTCAGCGTACGCAGCACCTGTCTGGCGGCCCACGCTTTGCCGCCGGAATACAAGGATCGCGCCGACGACTACATCGAACACATCTGCAGCGAGATGCTTCCGGCCTTGGCAGCCGAAGGACTGGTGGATGCGGTGGATGCCTTTTGCGAATACCTGGCGTTTTCCCCGGCGCAGGTCGAGCGGGTGTTTATCACAGCGCAACAACTTGGGCTGCCGGTGAAGCTGCACGCCGAGCAATTGTCGTCGCTGCACGGTTCCAGCCTGGCGGCGCGTTACCAGGCGCTGTCGGCCGATCACCTGGAGTTCATGACCGAGGACGATGCCAAGGCCATGGCCGAATCCGGCACCGTGGCGGTGTTGCTGCCGGGGGCGTTTTATTTCCTGCGCGAAACCCAATTGCCGCCCATGGAAGCCCTGCGCAAGCACGGTGTGAAAATCGCCGTGGCCAGCGACCTCAACCCGGGCACCTCGCCGGCGCTGTCGTTGCGCTTGATGTTGAACATGGCCTGCACCTGCTTCCGCATGACCCCGGAAGAAGCCTTGGCGGGGGCGACGATTCATGCGGCCCAGGCCTTGGGCATGGCTCAAACCCACGGTTCGCTGGCTGCCGGCAAGGTCGCGGACTTTGTCGCCTGGCACATCGACCGCCCGGCCGACCTGGCGTACTGGCTCGGTGGCGATCTGGAAAAACGCGTCGTGCGTCACGGCGTGGAAATCGATTGAGGAGAACGGTTGTGGAGAAGGTCCTGAATTTCAAGCAAGGGCGCGTGCCGCTGTTGATCAGCATGCCTCACGCCGGCCTGCGCCTGACTCCGGCGGTACAGGCCGGGCTGATCCCCGAGGCGCAAAGCCTGCCAGACACCGATTGGCACATTCCCAGGCTCTACGAGTTCGCCGCTGAGCTGGGCGCCAGCACCCTGGCCGCCGAGTACTCACGGTTCGTCGTCGACCTGAACCGCCCCTCCGATGACAAGCCGATGTACGTCGGCGCCACCACCGGTTTGTACCCGGCGACGCTGTTCGATGGCGTGCCGTTGTTTCGCCAAGGGCTGGAGCCGTCGGCCGAGGAGCGGGCGAGGTATCTGCAACAGATCTGGATGCCTTACCACCAGGCGCTGCAGCAGGAACTGGCGCGGCTCAAGGCCGAGTTCGGCTATGCCTTGCTGTTCGACGCCCATTCGATCCGTTCGGTGATCCCGCACCTGTTCGACGGCAAGCTGCCGGACTTCAACCTCGGCACGTTCAACGGTGCCAGTTGCGACCCGACCCTGGCCAGCCAGCTCGAAGCCATCTGCGCTCGCCATGGTCAGTTCACCCACGTGCTCAACGGGCGGTTCAAGGGCGGACACATTACGCGGCATTACGGCAACCCGGCCGAAGACATCCACGCGGTGCAACTGGAACTGTGCCAGAGCACCTACATGGAAGAGTACGAACCGTTCAACTATCGCGCCGACCTGGCGGAGCCGACGCAAGTGGTACTCAGGCAATTGCTGGAAGGCTTGTTGGCGTGGGGGCGGCAGGCTTACAAGCATTAACCTGTGGTGAGGCAGCTTCTGTGGCGAGGGAGCTTGCTCCCGCTCGAGTGCGTAGCGCTCGCAAGTTTTTGGGGCCGCTGCGCAGCCCAACGGGAGCAAGCTCCCTCGCCACAGAGGTCTTCAGTGCCCTCAACCTGTCGCCACCGTGCAAAACCGAGTCGCCACAGTTCATCTTCAGCCCCTCGGCGCTGCGTAATGTTTTGGGCACGGTGCAGTAAGACACCGACCTACAATAATCCGCTGCCGCACGAGACCTTCCCGATGAAAAGACTGTTCAAACGCTGTCTGTCGATCCTCTGCGGTACCACCCTCTTGAGCGCCGGGGCGATGGCCGCCGAGCCTGCGTCGTGCCAGACCGTGCGCATGGGCGTGGTCAACTGGACCGACGTGATCGCCACCAGCGGCATGGCCGATGTGCTGCTCACCGGTCTGGGCTACGACAGCAAGCAGACCAGCGCCGTGCAGCAGATCATCTTTGCCGGCATCCGCGACAAGCGCCTCGACATCTTCCTGGGGTATTGGAAGCCGGCGATGGACAAGAACATCGCACCATTCCTGGCCGCCAACCAAGTGAAGGTATTGGACAAGCCAAGCCTGGCCGACGCCCAGGCCACCCTGGCGGTACCCGACTACGTGGCGGCGGCAGGGCTCAAGACCTTTGCCGACATCGCCCGGTTCAAGGACCAGCTCGGTGGCAAGATCTACGGCATCGAGCCGGGCAGCGGCGCCAACACCACCATCAAGACCATGATCGAGACCAACCACTTCGGCCTCAAGGACTTCAAGCTGATCGAATCCGGCGAAGCAGGCATGCTGGCGGCGGTGCAGCGCGCGGTGAATCGCAAGGAGTTCGTGGTCTTCGTCGGCTGGACCCCGCACCCGATGAACATCAACATGAACATCAGCTACCTGACCGGCAGTGAAGATGTCTATGGCCCGAACGAAGGCGCCGCCACGGTCTCCACCGTGACTGCGCCGGACTATGCCCAGCGCTGCCCGAACGTGAACCGCTTGCTGGAGAACCTCACCTTCACCGCCGCCCAGGAGAGTCAGTTGATGGTGCCGATCATGGAGCGCAAGACGCCCCAGGACGTCGCCCGGCAATGGCTGCGCGAGCATCCCGAGGATCTTCAGCGCTGGTTGGCGGGTGTCATGAGCTTCGATGGCAAGGATGGCGTGGCGGCGGTGCAGGCCAGCCTCAAGAACTGAGGCAATCTTCCGGGCACTGATAACCCTGTGTGGCGAGGGAGCTTGCTCCCGCTGGGTGGCGAAGCCGCCCCAAGAATCTTGTGAGCGCTGCGCACTCAAGCGGGAGCAAGCTCCCTCGCCACAAAAGCCTTTGAGCCACACCACGATGACCTACCCACTCTCCCAGGCAATGTCAGCCTTCATCGACAAAACCCTGAGCTTCACCAGCCTGGACGACAGCCTTGCCGGTTCGCGCCAGGCCTACAGCCAGATGTGCCGGGCGTTCACTGCGCCTTGCCCGCCGACGCTGGCCGTCGAGGATTTCGAACTGGCCGGCGTAGCGGTGAGGGCCTATTACCCGCAACGTGCGGCACCGCTTGCCGGCTGGCCATGCATGCTTTACCTGCACGGTGGCGGTTGGGTCGTGGGGGACCTGGATTCCCATGACTTCATCTGCATGGAGCTGGCCGCTGAGTTGGGCGCGTTGGTGGTGGCGGTGGATTACCGGCTGGCCCCGGAGCATCCGTTTCCGGCCGGTTTCGAAGATTGCCTGGCAGTGTGGCGCCACTTGGCGGACGCCCCGTTTGCCATCGACCCCCGTCGCCGGCTGGTGGTCGGTGACAGCGCCGGCGGCAATCTCGCCGCCGCGTTATGCCTGGCCTTGCGCGATGCCGGGCAACCGTTGCCGCGGGCCCAGGTCTTGATTTATCCGGCGCTCGGTGGCCCTGCGGATCTGCCGTCGCGTCACGAGTGCTTCGATGCCCCGCTCCTGAGCCGTCGCGAGTTGGAGCGCTATGAGGCGCTGTACCTGGGTGGCGCTCGTCCCTCGCTTTATGCCATGCCGTTACTCGCCGACAGCCTGGACGGCTTGCCGCCAGCGCTGGTTGCTGTCGCGCAATGGGATCCGCTGCGCGACGACGGCGTCCTTTATTGCGAGCGGCTGAACGCCGCAGGGGGAGACGCCGCGCTGTATGTCGGCAATGGGCTGGTCCACGGTTGCCTGCGTGGCCGCGGCCAGGTGCCAGAGGTCGATCAGATGTATCGCACGCTGCTGGCGTACCTGGCTGACATGCTTTGACTGCGCAGGGGACATGCTCATTAAGGTAATTCGGGTTTATGATGCCGGACGGCAGACTAAATAGACGTCCCCACAGGGATGACTCGACCCCTTACGGAGCGCGCAATGCAGACTTTGTACCCGCAGATCAAACCCCATGCCCGGCACGATCTGGCTGTCGATGACACCCACACGCTCTATGTCGATGAAAGCGGTTCCCCCGAAGGCCTGCCGGTGGTGTTCATTCACGGCGGCCCGGGTGCCGGCTGCGATGCGCAGAGCCGGCGTTACTTCGATCCGAACCTGTACCGCATCGTCACTTTCGACCAGCGCGGCTGCGGTCGGTCCACCCCCCATGCCAGCCTTGAGAACAACACCACCTGGGATCTGGTCGAAGACCTGGAGCGCATCCGCAAACACCTGGGCATCGAGAAGTGGGTGCTGTTTGGCGGTTCCTGGGGCTCGACCCTGGCCCTGGCCTACGCCCAGACCCATCCCGAGCGGGTACACGGCCTGATCCTGCGTGGGATCTTTCTCTGCCGTCCGCAGGAAATCGAGTGGTTCTACCAGGCCGGCGCCAGTCGCCTGTTCCCCGACTACTGGCAGGACTACATCGCACCCATCCCTTTGGACGAACGCGACGACCTGCTCAGCGCTTTCCACAAGCGCCTGACCGGCAACGACCAGATCGCCCAGATGCATGCGGCCAAGGCCTGGTCCACCTGGGAAGGTCGTACCGCGACCCTGCGTCCGAACCCGCTGGTGGTCGATCGCTTCTCCGAGCCGCAGCGGGCGCTGTCGATCGCCCGGATCGAATGCCACTACTTCACCAACAACGCTTTCCTCGAACCCAACCAGTTGATTCGCGACATGGGCAAGATCGCCCATTTGCCGGGCGTCATCGTGCATGGCCGCTACGACGTCATCTGCCCGCTGGACAATGCCTGGGAACTGCATCAGAACTGGCCCAACAGCGAACTGCAGGTGATTCGCGACGCTGGTCACGCCGCTTCGGAGCCGGGGATCACCGACGCATTGGTGCGCGCCGCTGCGCAAATGGCCCGGCGCCTGCTCGACCTGCCGCCTGAAGAAGCATGAAGGGGCTGTTGCAACGAGTTCGCTGCGCACGGGTCGAAGTATCAGGTGAGATCGTCGGCGCAGTGGACCAGGGCTTGCTGGTGTTGGTGGCCGTCGAGCCCGGGGATACCCGGGCCAGCGCCGACAAACTGCTGCATAAGCTGCTTAACTATCGAGTATTCAGCGACGCCGACGGCAAGATGAACCTGTCCCTGGCGGATGTCGGTGGTGGGTTGTTGCTGGTGTCGCAGTTCACCTTGGCGGCCGACACCAAAAGTGGTTTGCGCCCGAGTTTTTCGACAGCCGCACCTCCGGCCCTGGGAGAAGAGTTGTTCAGCTATTTGCTCACCCAGGCAAAACAGGTGCATGGCACTGTGGCATCAGGTAGATTCGGCGCCGACATGCAGGTGCATTTGGTCAATGATGGCCCGGTAACGTTCCTGTTACAGGTTTGAAAGCGCTTGAAACATCTTTTCGGGCCTGTTTCGAGGAAAAACTGGGAGTTTTCTCGATAAATACTTTGCTACCCCTGATGCGTTGTCACGCGGGCTACTAGATAATCGCGCGCTACGGGGGATCAGCGTTCGCTGGTCCATTTGACTTAGGTAGAGACTTGTCCTGGACCGTTTGGGGAATCATTTTGTCCCATCGGAGTCGGAACAATGCTCGCCAACTTGGCAAGAGTGGTCCGCAGGAACGGTTTTTCAGTGCCGTTACCGTGCAGATACTTTATCTGGCCGTTGGTTTTTTGATCAGTTTTCGGCGAGGGTTGCTCGTGATTGTTAGTCCCTGTAATGCACCAAAAATGACTGCCAAACGGTTTAGAAACGCTCTGGTAGCGGGCTCGGCCCTGCTGTGCCTGTTCGGCGCGGGCCAACTGTGGGCATTCAGCCTGGATGATGTATCGGCGAAGGCACAAGAATTGGCCGGGCAAAAGTTCGAAGCCCCGCGCAGCAATTTGCCGAACGAATTCCGCGAAATGAAATTCGCCGATTATCAGAAAATTCGTTTCCGCACCGAAAAAGCTGAATGGGCCGACCAGAAGACCCCGTTCCGGCTGTCGTTCTATCACCAGGGCATGCATTTCGACACGCCGGTGAAGATCAACGAAATCACCGCGACCACCGTCGACGAGATCAAGTACGACCCGACACGTTTCGATTTCGGCGACGTGAAGTTCGATCCCAAGGCCACCGAACAGCTGGGCTACGCCGGTTTCCGCGTGTTGTACCCGATCAACAAGGCTGACAAGCAAGACGAAATCATGACCATGCTGGGCGCGAGTTATTTCCGCGTCATCGGCAAGGGCCAAGTCTACGGTTTGTCCGCTCGAGGCATGGCCATCGACACCGCGTTGCCTTCCGGTGAGGAATTCCCGCGCTTTCGCGAGTTCTGGATCCAGCGTCCGAAACCGACCGACAAGCACCTGGTGATCTTCGCCCTGCTGGATTCGCCACGGGCCACTGGTGCCTATCGCCTGATCGTGCGTCCGGGTACCGACACCGTTGTCGACGTGAAATCGCGGGTGTTCCTGCGTGATCGTGTCAACAAGTTGGGCATCGCCCCGTTGACCAGCATGTTCCTGTTCGGCGCCAACCAGCCGTCCAAGGTGCTGAACTACCGTCGTGAACTCCACGATTCCAGCGGCCTGTCCATCCATGCCGGCAACGGCGAGTGGATCTGGCGTCCGCTGAACAACCCGAAACACCTGGCCGTGAGCAACTTCTCGGTAGAAAACCCGCGTGGTTTCGGCCTGCTGCAACGTGGTCGTGACTTCAGCCACTACGAAGACCTGGATGACCGTTACGAAAAACGTCCAAGCGCCTGGATCGAACCGAAAGGCGATTGGGGCAAAGGTACTGTCGATCTGGTTGAAATCCCGACCGCCGACGAAACCAACGACAACATCGTTGCGTTCTGGAGCCCGGAAAAACTGCCTGAACCAGGCCAGCCACTGGACTTCGCCTACCGTCTGCACTGGACGCTCGACGAAGCCAACCTGCACTCGCCAGACAGCGCCTGGGTCAAGCAGACCCTGCGTTCGACCGGTGACGTGAAGCAGTCCAACCTGATCCGTCAACCGGACGGTAGCGTGGCCTACCTGGTGGATTTCGAAGGGCCGTCCCTGCAAGCGCTGCCTGAAGAAGCCGAAGTACGTAGCCAGGTGAGCGTTGGTGACAACGCCGAGATCGTCGAGAACAGTGTGCGCTACAACCCTGAAACCAAGGGCTGGCGCCTGACGCTGCGCCTGAAGATCAAGGACCCGAGCAAAGCGACCGAGATGCGTGCCGCCTTGGTCAGGCCGCTTGTTCCTGTCGAACTCCCAGCCACCGCGCATTCCGTGGCCACGCTGGCCAAGGCCGACAAGGTCGCCAAGCAGCAGAGCGAAAAAGAGCAAGCCAACGAGCAAGCCGGCGAGCAGAAAGAAACCAAGGCCGTCAAGGCATCCACCGCCGTCGCCGAGCCGATCCCAACCCAACAGGAACCGGAACAGACTGAACAAGTCCTGACTGAGACCTGGAGCTACCAGTTGCCTGCCGATGAGTAATACGTCCGTACGACCAGAGACTCTCAGTGAGTATCTGGCCCACTTGCCGATGACCGACGAGCAGCGCGCCGAGCTGGCGGGCTGCACGTCATTCAGCCAATTGCATGAACGCTTGGCTTCCTCGACATTCGACGCACCCAACGAGGCGGCGCAAGCCTCGGTGGGCCGACGCCTGACGCTGAGCACCGCCGAGGAACTCGAGGACGCCGAAATGCTGGCCCTCGATGCCAACGGCCGGGTGTGCTTGAAGGCGACACCGCCGATTCGCCGGACCAAGGTCGTGCCGGAACCGTGGCGCACCAATATCCTGGTGCGCGGTTGGCGGCGCCTGACCGGGCGTACCAACCCGCCGAAGCCGCCCAAGGATGAGCGCGTGCTGCCCCATGCACGCTGGCGTACCGTGGGTTCGATCCGCCGCTACATCCTGTTGATCCTGATGCTCGGCCAGACCATCGTTGCCGGTTGGTACATGAAAGGCATCATGCCGTACCAAGGCTGGTCGCTGGTGGACCTGGACGAAGTCCTGCACCAACCGCTGTTGCAGACGGCCACGCAAGTGCTGCCGTATGCGTTGCAAACCAGCATCCTGATCCTGTTCGGGATCCTGTTCTGCTGGGTGTCGGCGGGTTTCTGGACGGCGCTGATGGGCTTTCTCGAATTGCTCACCGGTCACGACAAGTACCGCATCTCCGGTGCCAGCGCCGGCAACGAGCCGATTCCCAAGGACGCCCGCACCGCACTGGTGATGCCGATCTGCAACGAAGACGTACCGCGGGTATTCGCCGGTTTGCGCGCAACCTTCGAGTCGGTGGCTGCCACCGGTGACTTGGATCGTTTCGACTTCTTCGTGCTCAGCGACAGTAACGAGACCGATATTTGCGTAGCCGAGCAGCAGGCCTGGCTGGATGTCTGCCGTGAAGCCGGGGGCTTCGGCAAGATCTTCTATCGCCGCCGTCGCCGTCGCGTGAAGCGCAAGAGCGGCAACCTCGACGACTTCTGCCGTCGTTGGGGCAGCGACTACAAGTACATGGTCGTGCTCGACGCTGACAGCGTCATGAGCGGTACGTGCCTGACCAGCCTGGTGCGCCTGATGGAAGCCACGCCGGACGCTGGCATCATCCAGACCGCGCCACGTGCCTCGGGCATGGACACGCTGTATGCGCGCATGCAGCAGTTCGCCACCCGGGTGTACGGCCCGCTGTTCACCGCCGGCCTGCACTTCTGGCAGTTGGGTGAATCCCACTACTGGGGCCACAACGCGATCATTCGCATGAAGCCGTTCATCGAGCACTGCGCGCTGGCGCCGCTGCCCGGTAAAGGCGCGTTCGCCGGTGCCATCCTGTCCCACGACTTCGTCGAAGCGGCGCTGATGCGCCGTGCTGGCTGGGGCGTGTGGATTGCCTATGACCTGCCGGGCAGCTACGAAGAACTGCCGCCGAACCTGCTGGACGAACTCAAGCGTGACCGTCGCTGGTGCCACGGCAACCTGATGAACTTCCGGCTGTTCCTGGTCAAGGGCATGCACCCGGTGCACCGTGCGGTGTTCCTGACCGGCGTGATGTCCTACCTGTCGGCGCCGCTGTGGTTCTTCTTCCTGGTGCTGTCCACTGCGTTGTTGGCGGTGAACACGCTGATGGAGCCGCAGTACTTCCTCGAGCCGCGTCAGCTCTATCCGTTGTGGCCACAATGGCACCCGGAAAAAGCCATCGCCCTGTTCTCCACCACCATCGTGCTGCTGTTCCTGCCCAAGTTGCTGAGTATCGTGCTGATCTGGGCCAAGGGTGCGAAGGAGTTCGGTGGCAAGTTCAAGGTGACGCTGTCGATGCTCCTGGAGATGCTGTTCTCCATGCTGCTGGCGCCAGTGCGGATGATTTTCCACACCCGCTTCGTGCTTGCCGCATTCCTGGGCTGGGCTGCAACCTGGAACTCGCCACAACGTGACGACGACTCCACGCCATGGAGCGAAGCGGTCAAGCGCCACGGCCCGCAAACCTTGCTGGGCTTCTTCTGGGCCTTGCTGGTGATCTGGCTGAACCCGAGCTTCCTGTGGTGGCTGGTGCCGATTGTCGGCTCGCTGATGCTGTCGATTCCGGTATCGGTGATTTCCAGCCGCGTGGGCCTGGGCTTGAAGTCCCGCGATGAAAGCCTGTTCCTGATCCCTGAGGAATACGCACCGCCCCAGGAACTGCTGTCGACGGACCAGTACACCCATGAAAACCGTTGGCATGCGCTCAAAGACGGTTTCATCCGGGCGGTGGTCGATCCACAACAGAACGCCTTGGCGTATGCGTTGGCAACCTCGCGTCACGGCAAGGCCGAGCCGATCGAATGGCTGCGGGTCGAACGCGTTCGTCACGCCTTGAAGACCGGCCCGACCGGCCTCAGCAACGCCGAGCGACTGGCCCTGCTGAGCGACCCGGTGGCCCTGTCACGCCTGCACGAGCAGGTCTGGAGCGAGGGGCATCCCGAGTGGCTGGCGGCATGGCGTGAGTCGGTCAAGGCCGACCCTCATGCACCGCTGCTACCGCTACAGCCGGTGAGCGTGCAGCCTCAAGTGGCCTGATACGCAAAAAGCCCCGCTTCTGGAAGGAAGCGGGGCTTTTTGTTGGGCGCTGTTGTGAACACGACTGTTTGATCCGGGGACAGGGTTAACACCTGTGGCGAGGGAGCTTGCTCCCGCTCGGCCGCGCAGCGGACGCAAAAAAGCGGGGGCGGCTGCGCCACCCAGCGGGAGCAAGCTCCCTCGCCACATTTCGTGGTGCGGTCAGGGTTGTGTGTTGACGTTGTCCAGTGCTCGATTCGCCAACAAAGCACTCAGCTCGATCAGTTGCTGAATACCAAGGGCGACATGACGTCGTGAACCTTCCAGGTCGAACGCAAGGTCACTGACCATGGCGTCGGCTGAGGCCAGGTTTTCGCTGAGGTTGGCCAACAGGCTTTCAGTGTCGATACCGTCCACGACGGTGAAGAGCTGGCCCGATGGCTGTTTTTCTTCGGGGTTGGGCTGTTTGGGCTTCAGGTAGTAATCGAGCGCGCGGTCGGTGGCTTCCTGGAGTTTCTTGGGATCGGTTTCGGGTTCTGGTGGGTTGGGTGTGGCCTTGAACATGGTTGACGCTCCTTGATTGATGGAGCCGCCAGACATCGCTGCTAAACGAAAAGGGTGGCGACTGTGCGCGGGTTAGCAGACCAGGAATCAAGGAACCCGGCGCACCGAAGTGCCCCACGCACAGCCACCATAAAGCGGACCTGCGTGCCTTGATATTGTGCCGAGCTGCTAAACCCGATCGCTGAACTGACAGCGACCTGCAAACGTTAGAGCCCGGGGGCAAGGCGCACAAGCCGGCGGATTCTGGCGTAGTTGTAGGCAATGGTGCAAGGCTCCGTAGCCTTGGGATGACGGATTGTGGGGCTCAGGTATTTTTGTATGTATATCCGTTATTTAGGTAACGGCTGCTTAGGGTTCCGCTCTTACAGCGGGTCACTTTCGAAAAGCGCGAAAGTAACCAAAGCGCTCATGCCCCACCACTCGGTGCCTCGCTTAGGCTCGGCATGCCCTCACTCCGGCATTGCTCCGTGGGCCCGCCGCGAAGGGCCATCCATGGCCCAGCGCGGCTATCCCGGCATCCATGCCGGGATGCCCACTCCACAATGCCTGCGTTCGGCCAGCGTGGTTAACGGGGCGCCGA
>NZ_FOTH01000001.1:853311-853804 GCF_900114515.1 Pseudomonas sp. NFACC46-3 | reverse complement strand
GGGTTAAGGGAATGCCTCGAATCAGTGTCAGTTTCAAGAGCAAATCGGTTGGTCGAGCGGGATGCTTTTGTGGCGAGGGAGCTTGCTCCCGCTGGGCTGCGCAGCAGCCCCGTCTCAAACTCACTCAATCAACCTGATCCACCGCGTCGCCGGGTTCTAGGGCCGCTTCGCGCCCCAGCGGGAGCAAGCTCCCTCGCCACGGGGGATTGGGCACGGCGTGGGTTAAGGGAATGCCTCGAGTCAGTGTCAGTCTCAAGAATAGATCGGTTGGTCGAGCGGGATGCTTTTGTGGCGAGGGAGCTTGCTCCCGCTGGGCTGCGCAGCAGCCCCCTCTCAAGCTCACTCAATCAACCTGATCCACCGCGTCGCCGGGTTTTAGGGCCGCTTCGCGCCCCAGCGGGAGCAAGCTCCCTCGCCACGGGGATTGGGCATGGCGCGGGCTAAGGGAATGCCTCGGATCGGTGTCAGTTTCAAGAGCAAATCGGTTGGTCGA
>NZ_FOTH01000001.1:738723-853301 GCF_900114515.1 Pseudomonas sp. NFACC46-3 | reverse complement strand
TCGGATCGGTGTCAGTTTCAAGAGCAAATCGGTTGGTCGACCGGGATGCTTTTGTGGCGAGGGAGCTTGCTCCCGCTGGGCTGCGCAGCAGCCCCAAAGCGGCGGCTTATGCAAAATGATGTGCGGGCTTTCAGATTTTTGGGAGCGCTTCGCACTCCCGCGGGAGCAAGCTCCCTCGCCACAGGGTTTTGTGTCAGGGCTGGCTGGCCTTCGGTAGCTCAATCAGGAACCGCGTCCAGCCATCGGTCGATTCACAGCGGATCTGCCCGCCATGGGCGCGGATAATTGAGCGGGTGATGGCCAGTCCGAGCCCCGCGTGTTCGCTGCTGCCCTCCTGGCGAGCCGGGTCGGCGCGGTAGAAGCGGTCGAACAGGCGCGGCAGCAAGTCCGCTGCAATTCCTTCGCCACTGTTCTCCACACTGACGCTCATCCCTTGAGTCGCATCGACAATCTGCACCCGCACTTCGCCGTCAGCGGGGGTGAAGCGCAGGGCGTTGTCCAGCAGGTTGGAGAGCGCCCGGCGCAACATGTTGCGGTCACCCTCTATGCGGCCATCGCCCTCGCGGCTCAGGCGGACGTTGGTGTCTTCGGCCAGCGGCGCGAAGAAGTCCAGCAGCACGTCCACTTCCTCGGCCAATTGCAGCGGTTCGCGATTGAGCGCCAGCAAGCCGTGGTCGGCCTTGGCCAGGTACAGCATGTCGTTGACCAGTTGCGCCATCCATTGCAGTTCTTCGAGATTGCTGTGCAACGCCTCGCGGTAATCCTCCAGGGGGCGTTCGCGGGTGAGGGTGACCTGGGTGTGGGTCAGCAGGTTCGACAGCGGCGTGCGTAATTCATGGGCGATGTCGGCAGAGAACGCTGAGAGCCGCTGAAACGCATCGTCGAGGCGTCCGAGCATGGCGTTGATGCTGTGGGCCAATTCCGCCAGTTCGGCGGGCATTTGCTCTTCGGGCAGCCGGGCGTTGAGTGAGCGGGCCGAGACACTACCGGCAATGGCGCCCATGCGTCGCAAGGGGCGCAAGGCCCGCCGGGCGGCCCAGGCGCCGAGCAGGGCGGTGGCCAGGGCCGAGAGCCCGACGGTCAGCCAGATCAGGCGCTGCATGCGTTGCAGGAAGTGCTGGTGGTGGGTGATGTCCAGCAACAGGGTCAGTTGCGGCGAATCGGCTCGATTGGGGTGCAAGGGCGCGTTCAACACTCGGTAATCGTTGTCGGCATCGCTGAGGGTCGACAGGCCGGGTTGCTCCGGCAACTGGGCCGGAATCCGGATCGAACTGTCGTACCAGCGCACACCGTCGCTGCCCTTGATGCGCAGCGCCAGGTCGGCCTGACGGCTCAATTCATCTTCCAGGCGGCGCTGGGTCTGCTCGGCGTCAAGGTCTTGCAGGGCCCGGCGCAGACCGATCAGCTTGCCTTCGAGCAGTTGCTGGTCCAGCTCGATGAAATGCGCCTCGCTGCCGCGGCTGAACAACACCCCGGCAAACAACGACACCACCGCGGTGCAGGCGGCGAACAGCAGGGCCAGGCGACTGCTCAGCGACCACCGACCCCTCACAGGCTGCGCTCTTCAAGCACATAGCCCATGCCCCGCACGGTATGGATGAGTTTGCTGGGGAAGTCATCGTCAATCTTGATTCGCAGGCGTCGTATCGCGACTTCGATGACGTTGGTGTCGCTGTCGAAATTCATGTCCCAGACTTGGGACGCGATCAGCGATTTGGGCAGCACTTCGCCCTGGCGGCGCAGAAGCATTTCCAGCAAGGCGAATTCCTTGGCGGTGAGGTCGATGCGTCGGCCGCTGCGTTCGACGCGACGGCGAATCAGGTCCAGGCGCAAGTCGGCCAGTTGCAGGCTGGTTTCCTGTTGCGTCGAACTGCCTCGACGCAACAGGCTGCGCACCCGTGCCAGCAACTCGGAAAAGGCAAAGGGCTTGACCAGGTAATCATCGGCGCCCAGCTCCAGGCCGTGTACGCGATCCTGTATCGCATCCCGCGCGGTGAGAAACAGCACCGGTGTATCCAGCCCGGCGCCACGGACGGCTTGCAGGATCTGCCAGCCATCGCGGCCGGGCAACATCACGTCGAGGATCAGCAGGGCGTATTCACCGCTCAAGGCCAGTTGCTGGCCGGTGATGCCATCGGCCACCAGGTCGGCGTTGAACCCGGCTTCGCCCAGGCCTTGGCGCAGGTATTGGCCGGTTTTGGTTTGGTCTTCGACGATCAGCAGTTTCATGGGCAGCTCAGGGCATGGTTTTAACGTGGGCGTTATACCGCAGCGGCCAGCGCCGTGGCACAACCTGACAGAGTTGTAATGCAACTGTCAGTCAATTGGCAGCCGCACCGATCTAGAGTCTTGGACAAGTTGAACCTTACCTTGTCGGAGTATGAATATGTTGATGGTAAACCGTCTGATCCTGGCCGCCTCTGCGTGGGTATTGAGTACCTCGTTGTGGGCGTCTCCTGGTGCGCACTTTGATTTCGGCCAGCCCGCACCGGCGGCCAAGGCCAGTCGCACCATCGAGGTGGTGATGGGCGACATGTCGTTCAATCCTGGCACGCTGGATATCAAGGCAGGCGAGACGGTGCGGTTTGTACTCATCAATAAAGGCCAGTTGTTGCACGAATTCAACCTCGGTAACGCCGCGATGCATGCCCAGCACCAGCAGGAAATGCTCAAGATGCAACAGAGCGGCATGTTGACGCCGACCGGGATGAAGCCGGGAATGGACCATGCCTCGATGAATCCGGCCTCGATGGAGCACGGTGGTAAAGACGGCATGATGCGCCACGACGACGCTAACAGCGTGCTGGTTGAGCCGGGTAAGTCCGCCGAGCTGACCTGGGCTTTCGATAAGGCTACCCGGCTGGAATTTGCCTGCAATGTCCCCGGTCATTACCAGGCGGGGATGAAGGGCGACCTGACAGTCAGTCAGTAAGCACTCAAAGGCTGCGGCAAAGGCTGATAGAATCGGCTGATTCTTCAGTCAGGTTTCCGTCATGCATCCCGCAGCCGAACATTCGCCGCTGGGCAAATCCAGCGAATACATCGCCACGTACACGCCGTCACTGCTGTTCCCGATCCCGCGCACGGCGAAATGGGCGGAATTGGGCCTGACGGCCGAGACCTTGCCGTACAAGGGCGTGGATTTCTGGAACTGCTTCGAGCTGTCGTGGCTGCTGCCGTCCGGCAAGCCGGTGGTGGCCATCGGTGAATTCGCGATCCCGGCGGATTCGCCGAATATCATCGAGTCCAAATCCTTCAAGTTGTACCTCAACTCCTTGAACCAGACCCCGTTTGCCGATACCGCGAGCCTGGAAGCGACCCTGCGCCAGGACCTGTCGGCGGCTGCCGGTAAAGCAGTGGGTGTGCGGATCCGCAGCCTCAAGGATGTGGAGCGTGAAGGTATCGTGGCATTGCCCGGTACGTGCATCGACGATTTGGACATCAGCGTCGACTCCTACGCGCACCCGCGCCCGGAACTGCTGCGTTGCGATGCCTCGCGCATCGTCGAGCAAAGCCTGCACAGCCATCTGCTCAAGTCCAACTGCCCGGTGACCAGTCAGCCAGACTGGGGCAGCGTGGCGGTGGAATATCGCGGTGCGGCCCTGGATCCCGCCAGCCTGCTGGCCTACATCGTCAGCTTCCGCCAGCATTCGGATTTCCATGAGCAGTGCGTGGAACGGATCTTTCTCGACCTGCAGCGCTTGCTCAAGCCGGAGAAATTGACGGTGTACGCGCGGTATGTGCGTCGGGGCGGGCTGGATATCAACCCGTATCGCAGTACTGAAGACGTTCAACTGCCGAACCACCGCCTGGTCCGCCAATGAAGCTATAAATGTGGGAGCTTGCTCGCTCCCACAATGGATTGCATTAAAAAGCCCCGCTCTTGATAGCAGGGCTTTTTGCATTTAAAGGGTTTAGATCCCCATATTGCCCAAAGCTTGCACAATGTTGCGCAAGGTCCCGGCAAGGGTGGGGTGTTCCACCTCGAAGCGCTCGACAGCCAGGTTTACATTGTCGGCGAGGTTGTTGTCCGGCGCTTTGGTTTCCAACTCAAGCTCAAGTTCGATCTTTTGCATCAGCGCGTGCAGGTCATCGCGCTCGACTTCGGAAAGTGGTGGATTCTGTTCCAATTGCTCGCGCAGTTTGTTGAGCTGTTCTTGCAATTCGCGGGCAGGCATTGGCGTACTCCCTTTATTGATAGGCACTGCCATGGACCGCGACGCTGGGTCAAAAGTCCATGGCCTGCCTTAAGAGTAATCTACCGTCGCGCTGCCTGCATGATCCCGGTCATGGCTTCTCACCTTTGAGTCGGCGCAGGCTGATGTCGGCCAGGCACGTGTCGAGTTCACCCAAGTGATCGATCACCGAATGCACGCCCAGGCCAAATAATTGCACGGTGGCCTTGGCGCGCTTGGTTTCCCGTTGCTGTTGGCTCAGTGCCTGCCATTCGATGGGTGCCAGGCCGCACAGCGAGCCGCAGGACGCCAATCCGATGGTCCATAAACCGGCGTTGAGCCCTGACTGCAACAACCGGGGTTCGCCACTGACCAACACGCAACCGTCCAGTTGCTGGACGTTCAGCGCCATCAAGGCTTGCCAACAGGCATGAGGCGCCGGCCAAGGATTAATTGTTGCTGGAAGTTGCGGCGGTTTGATCCACGTCGGCAATGAAGCCGCCAGGGCATGACTGGTGGCCGGTGGCAGTTCATCGAGCCAGGCGCAAGGAATTCCCTGGTCCTGCAGGTGATGCAAACTCTCAAGTGCGCCAGGCGTCGGCTGTGCATGCTCGACCGGTGCTGCCCCAGGCTGGCGAATGCGCGCCCCGAAATCCACCAGGCATCCACTCAGGCCAAACAGTACGGCGGTCAGGCTGGGGACGGGGAGGGGCAGGGCTTCGGCGCGGGCCATGGGAACATCCTTGAAATAACCAGCAGCCTAACGGCCCTCCATGACAGTCCCGTGACAGCGAAATGAAGGCAGCAGATGACAGAAGGGTCCTAGAATCAGCTTCTTTTTTTGAATGCTGCCAGTAGGACTTTTCCGCCTTATACTAGCCACCTTACCGCCTGGGCTCGGCGCCCTTGCCTGATTAATCCAAGGAGTTTTCCCCTATGCGCTGGAGCCATCGTCTAGCTCAGCTGTGTTTGTCTGCCAGCGTCGTGCTGGTTCCGTTCGCTGCCCAGGCCGCCACGGAAGAAGATCCTTGGGAAAGCATCAACCGTCCGATCTTTACCTTCAACGACACCATTGATACCTACGCGCTCAAGCCACTGGCTCAGGGTTATCAATATGTGACGCCGCAGTTCCTCGAAGACGGCATCCACAACATGTTCCGCAACATCGGTGACGTGGGCAACCTGGCCAACAACGTGCTGCAGGCCAAGCCGGCCGCTGCCGGGGTCGACACCGCCCGGTTGATCTTCAACACCACCTTCGGCCTGCTGGGCTTCTTTGATGTGGGCACCCAGATGGGCCTGCAGCGCAGCGATGAAGATTTTGGCCAGACCCTGGGCTACTGGGGCCTGGGTAGCGGGCCATATGTCATGCTGCCGCTGCTGGGGCCAAGTACCCTGCGTGACGCGCCGGCCAAGCTGGTCGATGACTACACCGCCCCGTATCGTTATATCGATAACGTCTCGGTGCGTAACTCTATTCGAGGCCTGAACGTCGTCGACACCCGCGCCAGCCTGTTGTCGGCCGAGAAGATGGTGAGCGGCGACAAGTATGTCTTCATCCGCAACGCCTACTTGCAAAACCGCGAATTCAAGGTCAAGGATGGCCAGGTCGAAGACGATTTTTAATTCCGACCTCTAAAACCACGAAGGCGGCCAAAAAGGCCGCCTCTGTGCTTTGGCGTCGTGTTTGAGCGGGTTTGATCCTTCCATTGAGTTACGCTTCGCTCGGTTCTTATAACTCTCTGTACTTTGACAAATAAAGACGGCAAGCGGCTATCTGCCTGAGCTTGAAACGCCCCGCGGATGGGAGTACCGTCTGCGCCTTAGAAGGGCACCTCTGGTGTAGTTGTGTGTAGGGCAATGGCCTGAAACCGGTACGACAGAGAGGCTAGAAAGCGAATCCAGTAGTGCGTGCAAGGCCAGACGGCCCAGCCCGCTACGCCAACCTAATTCTGGCGCCGTTTGCCCACATGCCAAAAACCAGTGCCACGCTGCTGATAATCGATGATGACGAAGTGGTGCGAGCCAGTCTCGCAGCCTACTTGGAAGACAGTGGTTTCAGCGTCCTGCAGGCCAGCAATGGCCAACAGGGTCTTCAGGTATTCGAGCAAGACAAGCCCGACCTGGTCATCTGCGACCTGCGCATGCCGCAGATGGGCGGACTCGAACTCATTCGCCAGGTCACCGAGATTTCCTCGCAGACCCCGGTGATCGTGGTTTCGGGCGCAGGCGTGATGAACGACGCGGTCGAGGCGTTGCGCCTGGGCGCGGCGGATTACCTGATCAAGCCCCTTGAAGACCTTGCGGTGCTCGAGCACTCGGTGCGCCGGGCCTTGGACCGCTCGCGCCTGTTGGTGGAAAACCAGCGCTACCGCGAGAAGCTGGAAACCGCCAACCGTGAGCTGGAAGCCAGCCTGAACCTGTTGCAGGAAGACCAGAACGCTGGGCGCCAGGTGCAGATGAACATGCTGCCGGTCAGCCCCTGGACCGTCGACGATTTCCGTTTTGCCCACCAGATCATCCCGTCGTTGTACCTGTCGGGCGATTTCGTGGACTATTTTCGGGTCGACGAGCGGCGTGTAGCGTTCTATCTGGCGGACGTTTCCGGCCATGGTGCTTCTTCGGCATTCGTCACGGTGCTGTTGAAGTTCATGACCACGCGCCTGTTGTTCGAGTCCAAGCGTAATGGCACTCTGCCAGAATTCAAGCCTTCTGAGGTCCTTGGGCATATCAACCGAGGCCTGATCAGTTGTAAGCTGGGCAAACACGTCACAATGGTCGGTGGAGTCATCGACGAGGAGACTGGTTTGTTGACCTATAGCATCGGCGGCCACCTGCCTTTGCCTGTGTTGTATACACCAGACAGTGTGCGTTACCTGGAAGGGCGTGGTTTGCCGGTAGGCCTGTTCAACGAGGCCACCTACGAAGACCACGTACTGGAATTGCCGCCGACATTCAGCCTGACGCTGATGTCTGATGGCATTTTGGACCTTTTGACAGAACCTACACTCAAAGAGAAAGAAGCGGCCTTGCCTGAACGGGTGAGTGCAGCGGGCGGCAGCCTGGAAGGCTTGCGTCAAGTGTTTGGATTAGCCACGCTCGGGGAGATGCCGGATGATATCGCCCTGTTAGTGTTGAGCAGGAACCTTTGATGAGTACCGGTAGAATCCAGTTCGCCGAGCAGGACGGCACCTTTGTCCTGAAGTTTGTCGGTGAAGTGCGCCTGACCCTGTGTTCGGCGCTGGATGCGACTATTGAGCGGATCTTCACTTCGTTGAATTTCAACGCCATCGTGATCGACCTGACCGAAACCCGCAGCATCGACAGCACCACATTGGGCCTGCTGGCCAAACTGTCGATCCTGTCGCGGCAGAAGGTCGGCCTGCTGCCGACTGTCGTCACCACCCACAACGACATTACCCGTCTACTGCAATCGATGGGCTTCGACCAGGTGTTCAACATCGTGGGCGACCCTGTGCCGTGCCCGGAATGCCTGGACGACCTGCCTGACCAGGACCAGTCCGAAGAAGAAGTGCGGATCAAGGTGCTCGAAGCCCACAAGATCCTGATGGGGCTCAACGATTCCAATCGTGAAGCCTTCCATGACCTGGTGAATGCGCTGGAAGGGCCTTGACCCCTGGGTTTTGCTTAGGCTGACCGGCCTCATCGTCGGAACGCCGCCCGGAGCAAGCTCGCTCCCTCATTGGAATGCAGTCACCTGGCTTGCTCGCGATAACGTTTATCGATCCGCCATTCCCCTCAGGCCAAGCCACATAAAAAAGGGCGAACCCACCAAGGTTCGCCCTTTTTGCATGCCTTTGTGAATCAGCTCAAAGCTTGGCTTGCAGCAACGCCTCCAGCTTCTCCTGGTCCCGGGCAAACTGACGAATACCTTCTGCCAGTTTCTCGGTCGCCATGGCGTCCTCGTTGGACAACCAGCGGAACTGCGCTTCATTGAGGATCAAGCGCGCTTCCCCGGCTTGCCCTGGCGCCAGCTTGCGCTCCAGCTTGCCTTCGTCGGCGGCGAGTTTTTCCAGCAGGTCCGGGCTGACGGTCAGGCGGTCGCAGCCGGCCAGTTGCTCGATCTGGTTGAGGTTGCGGAAGCTCGCGCCCATGACCACGGTCTTGTAGTCATTGGCCTTGTAGTAGTTGTAGATGCGCGTCACCGACTGCACGCCTGGATCATCAGCGCCGGTGTAGTCGTTGCCATTGGCTTTCTTGTACCAGTCGTAGATACGGCCCACGAACGGCGAAATCAGGAACACCCCGGCATCGGCGCAGGCGGCGGCCTGGGCGAAGGAGAACAGCAGGGTCAGGTTGCACTGGATGCCTTCACGCTCCAGCTGCTCGGCGGCGCGAATACCTTCCCAGGTGGAAGCGATCTTGATCAGCACGCGCTCGCGGCCAATGCCGGCCTTTTCGTACAGATCGATCAGGCGATGCGCACGCTTCAACATGGCCTCGGTGTCGAACGACAGGCGCGCGTCCACTTCAGTGGAAATACGCCCCGGGATCACTTTCAGGATTTCTTGCCCAACCGCCACGGCAAAACGGTCGCTGGCCAGGCCCACATCGCCCTTGCAGTCCGCCACGCAGGCGTTCAGTTGCTCGGCATAACCTTGAATGGCCGACGCCTTGAGCAGCAGGGAAGGGTTGGTGGTGGCGTCCACGGGCTTGACGCGGGCGATGGCCTCGAAGTCGCCGGTGTCGGCCACGACGGTGGTGAACTGTTTGAGTTGTTCCAGCTTGGAAGTCATGAGCGTGCTCTGTCCTATGGGTCCGTTGACATTACCCGAGGGCTGGCAGCCACTCAAGGGCGTGAAGGGGTATCGACGGGCCCCAGCGGCAACAACCTGAAAACGGCTGTTTGAAAGGCCGGGGCGGTATCGGTAGATACGATGCCAAAACAGCGCGCAGGTTCAAAGCAAGTGACGGTTAACGCCCTTCCAGCAGTTGCCCCGCCTGATCGAGCAACGCCAGCGGATCCTTGGTCTTGTGGATATCCACCGACAACAACTGCCGAAACCGCCGCGCCCCTGGAAAACCGGTACCCAGCCCGAGCACATGACGGGTGATGTGATGCATTGCGCCACCGGCGGCCAAATGATCGGCGATATAAGGCCGCAACTGCGCCAGCGCCTCGGCCCGGCTGATGATCGGCGCGGTGCTGCCGAACAGCTGTTGATCCACCTCTGCCAGTAGGTACGGGTTGTGATACGCCTCGCGCCCCAGCATCACACCGTCAAACGTCTGCAAATGCTCGTGGCAGGCCTCCAGCGTCTTGATCCCACCATTGAGCACAATCTCCAACTCCGGAAAATCCGCCTTCAACCGCGCGGCCACGTCATAACGCAGCGGCGGGATGTCGCGATTCTCCTTCGGCGACAGCCCCTCCAGAATCGCAATCCGCGCATGCACGGTGAAACTCGTGCACCCGGCCTCGCGCACCGTCCCGACAAACTCACACAACTGCTCGTAACTGTCCCGCCCATTGATCCCGATGCGATGCTTGACCGTCACCGGAATTGATACCGCATCGCGCATGGCTTTCACACAGTCAGCCACCAAATCCGGATGCCCCATCAGGCACGCGCCGATCATATTGTTCTGCACCCGATCGCTGGGGCAGCCGACGTTAAGGTTCACCTCGTCGTAACCGTGCTCCTGGGCCATACGGGCGCAGGCAGCCAGGTCGGCCGGCACGCTGCCGCCCAGTTGCAGGGCCAGGGGGTGTTCGGATAGGTGATGGCGCAGGAAGCGTTCGTGGTCGCCGTTGAGCAAGGCGCCGGTGGTGACCATTTCGGTGTAGAGCAGGGCGTGTTTGGAGAGGATGCGTAGGAAGAAACGGCAGTGGGCGTCGGTCCAATCCATCATGGGTGCAACACTGAAGCGGCGGGACGGCTCAGAACGGGGAGCGCTAGTGTTTACGGGCAGTGCGGGATTTTCAGAATTCATTGATGCTGGTCTTCATACAGAGGTTTCTACCCATTTTTCCCCTGTTTTTGAAGTCGCTTGCTGCAATGTAGCAAACGACTTCGGCGCTGTAGCAGCTGGAAATGGGCACGATTACATCACGTAATGGCAAGGACAACTCGACGGCCTGCACAGCGCCGATACGGATCAATCGGGACGGGGCGACAGTTTATCAGGAAAGCCAAGCCTCCGACCGCAAGCAGGTTGCTCAGGCCTATGCACGAAGCCTATCAATGCTTCGATGCCCCGCTGTTCATGAACGACAGAATGGACTACTCATTCACCGTGCTGATACGGGAGACTTTTCCATCGGCGAAATGAACACGGATACCTGAGCAGGTCGGCGCACTGTTGAAGCAAAGGTAGGTGGCAGTTTTTTCAGTGACCTGACCTTTTTCATTCCTCTGAAACCCAATTTGGGCTCGATTCAAACCATAGGCAGCATAGGCTAAGCATTCTGGATCGCCGATGCGTACGTCCTGCTTCTCCGCTCGCTGTGCTTGTGAGCTGGTGAGGGCGCCTGAAGCAACAAGATTTTGTAATACCGCAGGTTCCTTGAACTTGTTATCCCATCGATAGCGCCCGCAACTGCTATATGCGTCCTCGTTGGTATTTTCAGTCCATCCACTGTCGTATGCACTTGAAGGCTTGCTTACGCATGCTGTGACTTGGGTAAGGAACGCTAAGATCAAAATTTTATTCAGAGTTTTCATGCTTCGCTACTCTCTCATGTGAAAAGAGCGACTACCTTCCATGCGCCAACATGAGGGTGGTCACTGAATCTGCAGTATCGTCCTGCGAGTGGAGCTAAGGTCCATGCTTCGTGTACAAAGCGCGGCGAGCCTAGTGGGCCGCCTCATTCCCTTTTCACTCCTCACGAACTACGCTGAAGCGTATATCGGCGGTGCCGCGTTTTACTTAATGCGACCCATGCCTCCCCCAGTTGAAGGCTGTCCAGATGCCCTCATTGGCGAGGTGCTTTTCCAAGTTTTGAAGATGTGATGGAGGGCTAGCTTTAGCAGTGACCGGGAGGCAGTAGCTCATCTGATCGAACCTCTTGGTGGGTTCACCGACGGTGTCCTGTCTATGGATTGAGGATAAAGTGGTCGGTGCCGGCAAACCATAAAATAGGAATTCGTTATGATTTTTTCAGATTCACGCATGTACCACACTACCGATGGGGTTGATCGTGAAAAGCTTAATCCCTGTCAGGTGGTGGTACGCGAGGAAGCAATGATCATCGAGTATGTCGACGAGTTTGGTAGCCGTGTGACCTATCACGCTCGACAAGTTGCTGAGGGGCAGTTCGAAATACGGCAAGAGATTGAGGAGGAGGACTATCTCTATACCGCGACACTGCAGCAGGAAGGAAGTGGCTTCTACGATGGTAGGTGGTTCCAGCGCTACGGTAACCAGCAAAAGCGGGGCTCATGGTCTATTGAGCTGGGCTAACAGCGCAGGGAAAGACAATGATCCAAAAGCGTTACCGAATCGATCAATAAAAACTGCCGGCCGACTACCCAACTCACCGACACACGGACGAATTCTGGGAGCAGTTGGGTCGCACCGTTGCCACCTATGGCTTCTTGGAGCAAGTACTGGGCCGAGCTATCTTCGCCCTGATCGCCACACGCAAGTATGCTCAGGATGAGCTGGAGGAAGCGTAAAATGGTTGGGTCAGTATGAGCGGGCCTTGTCCGATCCTCTCGGCGGACTCATCACTGCGTACGACACCGCGTTGCGAAAACACCATGAATTGCCAGTCCATAATCCCGAGCAGTTGATCGGGGACCTGCAATGTGCCGCACAGTTGCGCAACGTGCTGTGCCACGGTTCCTGGCAGGCGCCGGATGGCGAAGGCGGGAATCTGAATCAGCGAGACGGATGGCACAGTTTTTCAGGGAAGGGCAGGACGTGTTGGGAGAGCAATATTGCGCCGACTTCACCAGTGGGTGCGGGGGCGTTGTCGAGTGTGAAATACGCCGAGGATTTGGAGGCGATCACCGTGTGCGCGATACGGCATCAGACACACACCGAGGATCAAAGCAAATGAGACTGCCCCATTCTCACTGGCCCATGCTTATGCTGATTATGGTTTCGGTTTGGATGTCTACCAAGCTCAATGCACCGTCGGAAAATGCGCAGCCAGTGTCGATATATACGACATTGCCCAAGCGCATAATGCTGGGTACTGTTGAATGACCAACATAGAGTCGGTCTATTCCTTTAATGGGCGTGTGGTCGTTTTGCTCGATTTTTTCTCTGGCATACAGCGCTGTCTTCAAGGCTTGCCGTTGATGTGACTCCCCAGAATTTCCAGTGATAGCGTCTTTGGCTTCCTGCCATCCATCGTCACTTCGGATGACAGGAACTTCGGCATGGACTATTCCAATTGTTTGATCGTTTGCTGATTTGATTTCAATAATCAATGGAAGTGCTTGCAAAGCTTTTAAAAGCTCATGCTGGACGGTTAGTTGTAACTCGTAGAGCCAGGCACCACCGTTTCGGATATGTCGGGGTATGTCACCATGGCCGGAGATGCAGTCAATAAGCATCTGCTCATGATTGCCGCGCACGGCATGGAACCACGGCTTTTCAAGCCAGTTCAATACGTCCATGGAATCGGGGCCGCGGTCGATAAGGTCTCCCACGGAAAAGATGCGATCCAGCTCAGTGTTGAAGGCTAGTTTGTTCAAGGCTGCTGTTAGAAGTTTGAAATGCCCGTGGATGTCGCCCACCACAAAGTCGCGACCTTTTTTGTTGGGTGGGAAAGATCTCGTCCTGTACATTGTCAGTTCTTTAGCAGACGTTAATTGACGGCGACTGTATCACTTGGCGAAATAAACCGTAAGGCGGTGAGCGAGGGAATAACGTTGTACGGTCAAGCTTGAATCGCCTGCCCGATACATTTCTCAAAAACCTGCTCCATAGGCCCCATGACGCCGTTATAAGCCGCAATGTTGGCAAAGATCCACTCGTCCTTCTCAATCCCCCACCAACTGATTTCAAACCCGGCATTCATGATGAGGTGTTCAAACAGGATGCGTTGCGCACGACCGTTGCCTTCGCGGAAGGGGTGTACGACGTTGATGTCGGAATAGGCCTCTGCAACGGCGACGATCAGCTCAGCCCGCTCCATGCCCTCGAACCAGTTGGCCGCCGCCATGTGCATGAAGATCTTGTTGGCTTCCGCTTGCATGTACTGGGGTTGGCAAAAGCGGGTGGCTTGTTTGGACATGCCAACGGTGCGCAGCTCTCCGGCCCATTCGAACAGGTCCGAAAAGAGGATTCGATGAATGTTCTGAAGGTAGGCCAGGCTGTAGGGAGGAGGGCTGAATTCGACGTTGTCCGCTGCGATGGCCGAGAGCTGTTGTTCGGCTTCGCTTAGGGTCGGTTCGTCACGGATATCGAGTTTGTTGCGAAGGACCGTGGAGCCGGGATAGCAATAAGCGTCCTCGCCGACTCCATATTTGTCAGCCATCAGGTTCTGGTCTGGGTGAAGGCCTTCAAGACCTCTTCACGCGTCGGCATTTTGCGTTCGCCGTCCGCGAAGGTCGTTTTAAAACCTTCCAGGCGGAGGCTGGCCGCGTAGTTGGATCTACGCGTCCTGGCGGCATAGGCCTTTTTGGTTTCAAGGCTGACATTGCCCATGGGCTGGACCTCAAATCGCGCTGGTGGGCGGATTATAGCCCATCCCGCAGGCGTGGCCTATGTTGTGGCTCGGGTGAAGGCCGTTGGGCGCTCATTCGTTTCGAGATTTGTCCTTGTCGCCCCTAGCTGCGCAGCCCAATCCATCGCCGGACACCCCCATCGGAAATTTCCCTCAACACGTGTCGCTCCTCGATGACTATCCACCCCATCACCCCGTGCGCTAAGTTTTCTCCGTCGCTGCAGATTCAGCGGAGGGTGTGGAAGCCCTAATGCCTGGGATTTTTTCAATTAATCCTGAGATCGCCCAATGAAAAAAGGTTTGGATGTGATGCCGTCATCGCGAGCAAGCTCGCACAGGTTGATCTGCGTTTCGATGGGTTTGCTTATATCCCCCCTGGGGGGATAGGATGGCGAGCGTAAATTCATCGAAACCCAAGGCTCAAACCATGACTGAGCACGACCACGAACATCCCCACCAAAGCCATGCGGCGATCATCAAGCGTCTCAAGCGCGCGGACGGTCATTTGCGCAGCATTATCACGATGATCGAAGAGGGCCGTGAGTGCGTCGATATCGCCCAGCAGTTGCATGCGGTGGAGAAAGCGGTGTGCCAAGCCAAGCGGACGTTGATCCAGGATCACATCGATCACTGCCTGGAGGACACCGTTTCGTCGTTGAATAAAGGCGAGCGCGCGCCGCTGGAAGCCTTCAAACAAATCACCAAGTACCTCTAGGCCCGACATGCCCAATTTTGCTGAACTGCTGCAACAGGGGGGCACGCATGCCTGGCTGTATTTCCCCAGCGCTATCTTGCTGGGCGCCTTGCATGGCCTGGAGCCTGGTCATTCGAAAACCATGATGGCGGCGTTTATCGTGGCGATTCGGGGCTCGGTCAAACAGGCAGTGTTGCTAGGCCTGGCGGCGACGCTGTCCCACACCGTCGTGGTGTGGCTGGTCGCCCTCGGCGGCATGTACCTGGGCCAGGGGTTGGACGCTGAAACCACCGAGCCGTATTTCCAACTGGCATCCGCTGCGCTGATCGTTGCCATCGCGCTGTGGATGCTGTGGCGTACCTGGCGTGGCGAGCGGATGTTCAGGTTCGAGCAGGCACATGACCACCATCATCACGATCACGATCACGATCACGATCACGATCACGATCACCACCACCATGAACATGACCACGGGCATCCCGAACCCAAAGGCCTGGCGCTGTCGCTGGAGGGCTATCAGGATGCCCACGAGCAGGCACATGCCAACGATATCCGTAAGCGCTTCAACAATCGGCAGGTCACCACCGGCCAGATCATCGTGTTCGGCCTGACGGGCGGGCTCATTCCTTGCCCCGCGGCCATTACCGTGCTGCTGCTGTGCTTGCAAGTCAAAGAGGTCGCGCTGGGTGGCCTGCTCGTCCTGTGCTTCAGCATCGGCCTGGCGATTACCTTGGTGACCGTGGGGGCTGCGGCGGCCATTGGTGCACGACAGGCTTCCAATCGCTGGCCTTGGCTGGGCACCGTTGCTCGCCGGGCACCTTACTTGTCCAGTGTATTGATCATCGGCGTCGGTCTCTACGTGGGCATCCACGGCTGGATCGGCTTGAACGCGTAGCCTCCACCGATCAGTTCGCACCTTCTGACGTAGTGGGTGCGTTGCCCGGCCGCTGCAGCGAAGCGCCTTCCAGGGTTTTCCACAGCTTACGCATCGTTGGGTTGCGATTGGCAATCGCACAGTACGAGCGAATCTCCAATCGCGTGCTCCATTGCTCGCTACCGGCTCGCACCAACAGTCCACGCTCCAACTCGTCGGCCACTGCACTCTGCGGCAGCCAGGCCACGCCGTAGCCCTCGATGGCCATGCGCATCAGTAGCATCGCCATGTCCGCTTCATAACAGCGTTCCAGGGTGATCGGTTCAGGGCCGTTGTTGATGACGATGTCCGCGACGCGCCCCAGGAACGTCGTTGCCGTGTAGGCCAGGTAAGGCACCGGTTTGCCGGCGCGGCCGGGCAGGCGGAACAGCGGTTCGCCCTTGCGGTTGGGCGCGCACAAGGGGATGAACGCATCGTGGCCGAGCACCAGGCTGCCAAAACGCTCGGGGTCCAGCAGGATGGGGGCAAGCGGATGGTGATAGACCATCATCAAGTCGCAACTGCCTTCCTCCAGTGCAATGACGGCGTCATGAATATTGGCGGCCACCACCCGGGCGTTGAACTGTTCGTTGTGTTGCTGGAACTGCGAGAGCCACTTGGGCAGGAAGGTCATCGACAGGCTGTGGCCGGCGGTGATCTGGATCGAGCGTCCGGGCATTCGTTCCACGTCGCGCAGTGTCGAGCGCAACCTCAGTAGTCCGGCGAGGGCCTCTCGGCTTTCATCGCAGAAGGTGACTCCCGCGGGGGTGAGCTGGACAGGGTAGGTGCCCCGGTCCACCAGCTTGACGCCCACCCATTCCTCGAGTGAGCGGATACGCCGGGACAAGGCCGATTGTGTCACGCAACGAACCTCGGCGGCGCGGGAGAAGTTTTTCCATTCGCCAATCGCCTGAAGATCATCCAGCCATTTGAGTTGCATATCGAGAAACTCCCCCTGTGAGAGCGCGATTTTACTGCGCAATCTCCCGGCATAGCGCGGCCTTTCGCTAACTATTCCAAAAGCGCATGGGGTTAGCTGGATTACTCATCATCTCTGCGAATCGGCTCCTTAGAATCGATCCTGCCAAGTAAAAAAACTCCAAGAACTACTTGAGGACAGCTCCGTGAAGAAGAATAAGCTCCCACGTCGAATTGCCATGGGCATTGCCCTGGGCGTACTTGTTGGTTGGGCGTGTCACTATTTCGCAGGGAGCGAGCAAAGTGCCAAAGAGATCGCCAGTTACTTCTCGATGGTTACTGATATTTTCCTGCGCATGATCAAGATGATCATCGCGCCGCTGGTTTTTGCGACGCTGGTCGGGGGTATCGCTAGCATGGGTAGTTCCCGTTCCGTCGGCAGGATCGGGGCCCGGGCGATGGCCTGGTTTGTCACCGCCTCGGTCGTCTCGCTGCTGATCGGCATGGGGCTGGTCAACCTGTTTCAACCCGGTGCCGGGCTGAACATGGACGTGGCCCAGCACGCAACGGCGGCCGTGCCGGTCAACACCGGCGACTTCAGTCTCAAGGCGTTCATCGGTCATGTGTTTCCGCGCAGCATTGCCGAAGCGATGGCCAACAACGAGATCCTGCAGATCGTGGTGTTCTCGCTGTTCTTCGGCTTTGCACTGGCCGGCGTGAAACGGGCGGGTTACACCCGGATCACCGATTGCATCGAAGAACTGGCGAAGGTGATGTTCAAGATCACCGACTACGTGATGGCGTTTGCGCCGATTGGGGTGTTTGCCGCGATCGCCTCGGCCATTACCACCCAGGGGCTTGGCCTGCTGGTGGATTACGGCAAGCTGATTGCTGAGTTCTACCTGGGAATCCTGATTCTCTGGGCGCTGCTGTTCGGTGCCGGTTACCTGTTCCTTGGTCGCTCGGTTTTCCACCTCGGCAAGCTCATCCGCGAACCGATTCTCCTGGCCTTTTCCACCGCCAGCAGCGAGTCCGCCTACCCGAAGACCATCGAGGCACTGGAGAAATTTGGTGCGCCCAAACGCGTGTCCAGTTTCGTGTTGCCCCTCGGTTACTCGTTCAACCTCGACGGTTCCATGATGTATCAGGCGTTCGCCATCCTGTTTATCGCCCAGGCCTACAACATTGATTTGAGTTTCACGCAGCAGTTGCTGATTCTTCTGACGCTGATGGTCACCAGCAAGGGCATGGCCGGTGTCGCGCGGGCTTCGGTGGTTGTGGTCGCGGCCACGTTGCCGATGTTCAATCTTCCCGAGGCGGGGCTGCTGTTGATCATCGGCATCGACCAGTTCCTCGACATGGCCCGTACCGCCACCAACGTGGTGGGTAACAGCATTGCGACGGCGGTTGTCGCCAAGTCCGAACCCCACGAAGAGGCCGACGAGGACGAGGGCGCAGGTGCCCCGGTTCGGTCGCGATCCGAGCCGGTGCCGGTGGCTTGAGGATACGTTCATGAAGGCTAAAGCGAAGTCGAGTCACAAGGCTTCTGTGGTGCGCAAGTTGGGCATCGTCGGTGGGCTTGGGTCTCTGGCCGGGGGCGATCTGTTCTTCAAGTTGGTCAAGTCCCGGGCGGTGCTCGAGGATCAGGGGCGCTACCATTTCCTGTTCGAACAGCACCCGTTCAAGGACGTGCTGCTGCCGCTGGACCAGGGCGCGAGCATGACGTCGCGCAAGTTTTATGTGTTCCAGGTGTGCAAGTCGTTCGAGGACAGTGGCTTCGATGCGGTGATGCTCCCATGCTTCGCCAGTCATACCTTTCGCGCTGAAATCGAGGAGGAACTGGGCATTCCCGTGCTGGACATGATGGCCGCCTTGACCCGGCACGTCAGCCACACGGTGCCGCCCCAGGCGACGTTGGGGGTGATCGCCTCCGACTTCGTGCGCCATTGCGGATTGTTCGAGCGATATTTTGGGAAAGACTTCCGGATTGTTTACCCCGACGCAGACGCTCAAGTGGGGTTGATGGAGGCGATGTACGGCCTCAACGGCATCAAGGACGGTCATCTCGAAGGCGTGCCGCTTGAGGCGGTCTATCGGGCGTGTCTCTCATTGCAGACCCAGGGTGCGACGGTGATGCTGCCCGGCATGACCGAGCTGTCCCTGGTTTGTGCCGATTTGCAGCGTCGCGGGATCACCGTGCTGGACATCAATGAGATCTACGCCGACTTCGCGACACTGGACCAGCAGCCCAGGCGCCCACCTTTCAAGCTGGGCATCGTGGGAGGTGTCGGGCCTGCCGCCACAGTGGATTTCATGGCCAAGGTGGTGGCCAATACCCCGGCGGGAAAGGACCAGGACCACATCAAGATGGTGGTCGAGCAAAACCCGCAGATACCGGATCGGACGGCCAGCCTGCTGCGTGATGAAACCGACCCGACGATGGCGATGTATGCCACCTGCAAACGCCTCGAAAGTGCTGGCGCCAATGCCATTGCGATTCCCTGCAACACCGCCCATGCCTTCGTCGAGCGGATCCAGGCCCACCTGAGGGTGCCTATCGTGAACATGTTGAGTGAGACGGTGGAGTGGATCGCGCGGACCTATGGTTCGGGCAAGGCGATTGGCCTGCTGGCGACTTCCGGTACGGTGCAGAGCCAGGTCTATCACCAGGCGGCGCGCCATGCCGGGCTCCAGGTCCTCACGCCAGGTGTCGATTACCAGGCGATGGTCATGGACGCCATCTACGGACCGCGGGGTATCAAGGCTGGCTTCACACAAGGGCTCTGCAAGGAGCAACTGTTGCTGGCGGCCGAGCATCTGTGCGAGCTGGGGGCCGGGGTGTTGATCCTGGGATGTACGGAGTTGCCGCTGGTGCTGGCGCATTGCGATGCGTTCGATATCAATGGGCACAGGGTGGCGCTGGTTGATCCGACGATGATTCTGGCGTTGAAGTGTGTGACGTTGGCGCAGAGGGCTGAAAAGCCGATGAGCGTTCTGAAAACGTCGAAGGATGTTGCTGCTATCTGACGGTTGAAATTTGGCTCTTGTGGCGAGGGAGCTTGCTCCCGCTTGAGTGCGAAGCGCTCACAAAAGGGGCTGCTACGCAGCCCAGCGGGAGCAAGCTCCCTCGCCACAATGAGTCAGGCCACAATAAGTCAAACCTGAATCTATCAAACCACCTTGGTGTGGTTGGCCGGCCCACGCAACGCCGCAATGTCCCGCTTGGGCGGCACACCAAACAAACGGGCGTATTCGCGGCTGAACTGGGAAGGGCTTTCATAGCCCACCTTGAAGGCCGCACTCGCCACGTCCACGTGCTCATTGAGCATCAAGCGTTTTGCTTCGTTCAACCGCAGCCTGCTCAATCAACGGATCTACCGCTTTGGGGAACTGCGAAAGGCCATTCCCGGCATCACGCAATACATGTTGACGGCGCAACTTCGCGAACTGGAAAGAGATGGCCTGGTGTCTCGCGCTGTGTTCGCAGAAGTGCCGCCGCGGGTGGAATACGAAATCACGCAAAGACCCGAGGGCTTGGGCCGACGATGGAGGCGCTGACGACCTGGGGCGGAATATGGCAACAGCGTGCCTGTGAAGGGGACCTCGCGCGGACGCAAAGCCAAAGACCGTTGAAAGGGCGACCTCAAGGGTCGCCCATTTGCGTTAAAGCCCCAGGCCTTGCTCTACCAGCGCGAGCAAGGTGTCCTCGTCCAGCATGGCGGGTTCTGGACGCGGTTGTTCGCTCAGGCGCAGTGCCTGGATATGCCAGAGCGATTCACCATGTTCGCCAAGTTTGCGTACGATGCAGTGTTCCTGCCCCTTCATATGAACTTCAATACATCCCTCTCCCTTGGACGAGAAACGTGCAATGGGGTCGAATGAAATGCGGTGATGATTGCCTTCGATCACCAGTTGATCGATGGCGTAGCTGTACGTCGAACCGCTGGAATGACTTTCAAATACATGGGTGGGGTTGCGCCGAATGTCCAGGCCGGCCTCGCACACGGGCGCCAGCCAGATTTCGATCTGGCGATACAGTTCGTAGACCTGGGCGGGCCAGTGTTCGATCGCCAGGTCGGCGCAATTGTCGGTATCCGCGCGGGTTTGCTGGGTTTTCCTCAGTTTGGCCGCTAGCTCGTCTGCCTTGCTCATGTCGATTCCCTGTCGTGATGATAGGTTGAGCTTAGCTGATGGGCTGGGGGGTCATTTGCGCTGGGTCATGGGGTGGTGTGTTGTTGAGTTTCGGTGCGATGACGATCACCGGAACAATTTACGAGGAGCAAGTCATGCACATGAGAATACTGAGCAACAACGACCTGGGACCTTTGCGCGATGCGCTCACCCTGGCCGGTCTACCCATCGACGATCTGGCGTATCCCGGTCGACAGTTCTTCAGCTTCAGCGACCAAGATGTTGTTGTGGCGTTTGGTGGCATCGAGGGGGAGGGGGCTGACCGGTTGCTGCGCTCGCTGGTTGTCCTCGAGGGGCAGCGGGGGAAGGGCGTTGGCGCGGCGGTGTTGGCCGCTATCGAGGCGTTTGCAAAACGTGAGGGTGTAGAGCAGCTCCATCTGCTGACTGACAGTGCCGCCGCGTTTTTTACCAGCCAGGGCTATCAGGCGCGGGACCGATCGCTGGCGCCTGCTTCGATCGGTGCGACGGCCCAATTCAAAACCTTGTGCCCGGCTTCGGCGACCTACCTGGGCAAACGTCTCGTCTAGCGCAGCAAGTGCACCGCCAGCCCAGCCAGCCCGCACGCGATCAACACCTGGATCACCCCCAGCTTGTAGCGAAACAGCGCAACGGCCGCTGCGATTGCGATGATTGCCGACGGCCAGTCCAGGGTACCTGCAAAACCATTGGGCCAGAGTACGTGGTAACCGAAGAAGCACGCCAGGTTGAGGATCACCCCGACCACCGCCGCGGTGATCGCAGTCAGCGGCGCGGTGAATTTCAGCGCGTTGTGCGTCGACTCCACCAACGGGCCGCCGGCCAGGATGAACAGGAATGAGGGCAGGAACGTGAACCAGGTCACCAGCGTGGCCGCGACGGCCCCGGCGAGAAACGCCTGTTCGGGACCGAACACCTGCATCACGTAGCCTCCGACGAAACCGACGAAGGCCACGACCATGATCAGCGGCCCGGGCGTGGTTTCGCCCAGGGCCAGGCCGTCGATCATTTGTGTCGGTGTCAGCCAGCCGAAGTGGCCGACGGCACCCTGGTACACGTAGGGTAAAACCGCATAGGCACCGCCGAACGTCAACAATGCAGCCTTGGTGAAAAACCAGGCCATTTGCGTCAGCGTGCCTTCCCAGCCGAACACCGCGGTCAGCAGGCCCATTGGCAACGCCCACAGCAGGGCACCGATGATCGACAGCCGGGCGAGCCTGAAAGCGCTGAACCGGACGTGCTCCGGGGGCGGGGTGTCATCGTCGATCAATGCCGGGCCGAAGGATTGGTGCTTGTCATCGTGGCCGCCCAGGCTGAATTTTTCCGGTACCCAGCGACCCCCCAGGTAACCGATGACGGCGGCACCCAGCACGATCAGCGGGAAGGGCACGTTGAAGGCGAATATTGCGGTGAACGACGCCGCAGCGATCGCCCACAGCCAATTGTTCTTGAGTGCGCGGGAGCCGATCCGGTGGGCGGCATGCGCCACGATTGCCGTTACCGCTGGCTTGATGCCGTAGAAAATGCCCGCCACCACCGGCACTTCGCCAAAGGCGACATACAACCAGGACAAGGTGATGAGGATGAACAGTGAAGGCAGTACGAACAATGCCCCGGCGATGATCCCGCCCCAACCGCGGTGCATCAGCCAGCCCAGGTAGGTGGCCAGTTGCTGGGCTTCTGGCCCCGGCAGCAACATGCAGTAATTGAGGGCATGCAGGAATCGTCGTTCGGAAATCCAGCGTCGGCGCTCCACCAACTCCTGGTGCATGATCGAGATCTGCCCCGCAGGGCCGCCGAAGCTGATGAAGCCTAGTTTGAGCCAGAACCAGAAGGCCACGCGCAGGCTGACGGCGTCGGGTCGGGTCAGGGGCTGTTCGTCATCGGTTCGGGTCGATTTGCTCATGGGCGACGGGGCACGTAAAAGTCAAAGGCGATCTACGTTATGGGGCGTTACGCAATTTAGATAGCCCCCCGGCAAGGTTTGCTTGTAAAAAACAGCCCTTCAGAGATTTGAAACACAAGGTTGGAACAATCATCGCCCGATCATCTTGCTTTCGCACAATCGCCCCAAGGAGTGGGTCAATGAAACAACGTCTTGCCATTGTCGTGCTGATGGTACTGACACTGGGTTCCATGGGAGCGGCCAATGCCCGCGAATCCGGCAATGCACGGGCGCAATCCGTGGCCGGGGTATTCGATTACTATTTGCTGGCGCTGTCCTGGTCGCCGACGTTCTGCCTGACTCACCAGAAGGATGCGCAGTGTTCCGGCAAGGGCTACGGCTTTGTGCTCCATGGCCTCTGGCCGCAATACACCCGGGGCGGCTGGCCGCAATCCTGTGCGCCCCAGGTGCCGTTGACGGCAGCGGAGCAGCAGAAGGGCCTGACCTTGTTTCCCACCCGCAAGTTGATGGCGCATGAATGGTCCAAGCACGGCACTTGCAGTGGCCTGGGCGCCATGGGCTACCTGGAGGTTGCCGACAAAGCCTTGGGCGCGGTGAAAATCCCACCGCAGCTGCAACCGCTCAACTCCTCGTATTATTTCGAGGCTGATGAAATCATCCGGCTGTTCCGCCAAAGCAATCCAGGCATTGCGCCAGAGGGCATTGCGGTGATTTGCAGCGGACCTCAATTGTCGGAAGTGCGAGTGTGCATGGACAAGGACCTGGCGTTCGCCGCGTGTGGCAGGGGCGTCAGGACACAATGCCGGGCCGGGGAGATCCGGGTGCCCCCGGTACGGTGAGAGCCACAAACCTGGCCTGTGGCGAGGGGATTTATCCCCGTCGGGCGCGCAGCGGCCCCCAAAAAACCAGGCAACTCGGTGTGCCAGGAAGATTGAGTTCACTGCTTTAGGACTGCTGCGCAGCCCAGCGGGGATAAATCCCCTCGCCACGGGGAATTTCTTCGTTCTGAAGAGGGCATTTTTATCGGCTGGCAGGCGGTTTTTTGGATCCACTGCAGCCACCCATCGGCTCTGCTGCACAGGCAAATTGCCGCCTCACAAGCGGTAGGCTAAGCTCACGAATATTGGGGGCTTTGAGCGAATTCGCTCATGTTTTGCCCCCTTCAGGAATTCGCTTGCCTATCCCTATTCTCGATCCTTTCCATGCCCCTGGCGGTGCCTTGAAGCGCCTGCCGTTGCTCAAGGCAGCGGTGACGTTTATCGCGGCGGTGTGCCTGTGCTTGTGCGGTTTGCTTTACCTGCAGCTGGAACAGTCCCGCAGCCACGATCTGGAGTCGGCCCGCGTCGCTTCGGCGACCCTTACCCGGGCCATGGCCCAGCAGGCCCAGGACACCTTTCTCCAAGCTGATCTGGTGTTGGCCAGCCTGGCGGATTGGATCCAGGTCGATGGCTATGGTCCCGCCGTACAGCCGCGCTTGCAGCAAACCTTTGCCCGACGTGTGCAATCGCTTGAGCAGTTGCATGGCCTGTTCCTGTTCGACAAGCACGGCCACTGGGTGGTGACCTCTTTTGACAACCTGCACAGGGGCGCAGGGGTGGCGGATCGGGAGTATTTTACTTTCCACGAACAGAATGCCTCCTTGATCGCTCATATCGGCCCGGCAATCCGCAGCCGGCAAAACGGCGAGTGGATCATTCCCGTTTCCCGACGTTTGAACGATCAGGATGGCAACTTCCAAGGCGTGTTGATGGCCGGCATCAAAATGTCGTACTTCGACCGATTTTTCAGGAGCTTCAGTCTGGATGATCAAGGCGAGATGGCCCTGGCCTTGTCTGACGGGACACTGTTGGCGCGTCGCCCTTTCGATCAGGCGCGAATCGGTCATCCGCTGGGTGAAGAGAATATCTTCAAGCATGACGCGGCAAGCGTGATGGCCAGCGATGCAATCATCCGATCAGCCATCGATGGCGTCGTCAGGCTGTATGGGCACCAACATTTACAGGCTTATCCGCTGGTGGTCAGTGCCGCGGTGTCCGAAGAAGCGATCCTGTTGGGGTGGCATGACAGGGCTTTCCAATCCAGTCTGATTGTCGGCCTGGTGGTGCTGGGCATTTGCTTGTTCGGCTGGGTATTCGTGCGCCAGGTACGTAACAGCGAACGGATCGAGGCTGACTTGCGCAAGGCTCAGGAAGCGTTGGAGCTGATTGCCACCCATGACAGCCTCACCGGGCTGGCGAACCGGCGTCTGTTCGAACGGGCCTTGGACGTCGAATTCGGGCGGGGCGCCCGTCAGCGCAGTCCCTTGAGCCTGATCATGCTCGATATCGATTTCTTCAAGCGCTACAACGACGCCTATGGGCACGTGGCCGGGGACCATTGCCTGGCGGAAGTGGCCAAGGTGCTCAAGGGCTGTTGCCATCGCAAGGCCGATCTGGCGGTGCGGTATGGCGGCGAAGAGTTTGCGGTTTTGTTGCCCGACACCAATCTTTCGGGGGCCATGGCGTTGGCCGAACAGATCCGCCGCAGCGTCATCGACAAGCACATCATCCATTCCGGCTCTCCGACCGGTTACCTCACGGTGAGCCTGGGCTGCTATGCCTTTGTGCCCAGCAGCCTGGACAGCATCGAAGTCTTCATCCAGCGGGCCGATGCGGCGCTTTACCAGGCCAAGTACAGCGGCCGCAACCGTGTGGCGGTGCTATCGACGGAAGGTGGGCTCGATACACTGGCGCGCTCGGATCGTTGAGATCGGTTGGAATCATCGGCAACGTGCCACGGTCCATTGTTCAGACACTGCGCTGGTGCCATAGACGAGGTGTGTAGGTTCTTTCGCAAAAAACCGTGGGCTCGCCAAATGATCAGGCAGCGGGTGCTAAGGTTGGGAGCATGACTGGCCGCGGATCCTCACCGTTCTCGATCGGAGCCAGCGTTGACAGGACAGGAGCAGATCAATGGATTCCGCTGCCGATACCCCTTCAAACACTGCGCGCCACACACCGATTACCCGTCGCCTGGTGGTGGCGGTCGGGGCACTATTTGTCCTGGGCGTTCTGGTGGCGGTTGCCGCGTTGTTCAATATTGCGCAAAAGCTGGACGCGGAGGATGTGCGCAAGACGCATTTCTATATCGAGCGTGCCCTCGAAAATCGCATTACCGCTTCGAAAAACTACATTGCCAGTTATGCCTACTGGACCACGGGCTACGAGCGCCTCAACGGTGAAGTCGATGTGCAATGGGCCTACGCCGAACAGAACATGGGCAAGACCCTGTTCACCAATGATGAATACGAGGGTGTGTTTGTCATTGATCGGCAACGCACCAAATATGCCGTGGTGCGCGGGCGCAATGTCCAAGGTGATGCCGCGATGTATATGAATGCATCGCTGACGGACCTGGTCGACCAGCTCCAGGCGCAGCCCGACCTGACGATGTCCATGACCCGCTACACCTTGTTCGAGGGCTGGCCGGCCATCATGACGGCTTCGGTGATCCTGCCCAACGACGAACGGCCCCAGGTCGAGTCCAAAGGCACCTCGGTCTTGCTGTTCGTCGACCAACTGACGCCGGTCAAGCTGCGCAAGTTGGGCAAGAGTTATGGCCTCACCGACTTGAATCTCAAGAAAGACACCGAGCTTGAGCCCGGCCAGCCGGCCGTGTCGCTGGACAGTACCGGTTTCAGCCTGGTGTCTCGCCTGGAGCGGCCGGGCCAGCAATTGCTCTGGTCCCTGTTGCCGCCGCTGGGTGGCGCGTTGCTGATTCTGGCATTGCTGACCGCTTACTTTTCTCGCTATGCGTTGCGCACGGCACGGCATGTGGACGCCAGTTACGACCGGCTGGAACAGTCGGCGCATGCCCTGGAGGCCAGCGAAGAGCGCTTCCGGGCCGTGGCCGAGGCGGCTTCCGACTGGATTTGGGAAATCGATGGGCAGCAACGCATCACTTACCTGTCGGGGCGTTTCAATACGGTCACCGGGTTTTCCGACCAGCAATGGCTGGGGCAGGACATCGAACAACTGCTGTATTGCGACACCACGCCGATTGCCCTCTGGCTGGGCAAGTTGACGGAGGAACAGAACGCCAGCAACTTGCGCTGTTCCTACCGTGATCATTCCGGGCAATTGCGTTTCTGCCGTGTATCGGCACGCCCGATCTTTAACAAGGCTCAGGTGGTGGGCTATCGCGGCACCGCCAGTGACATCACCGATGAAGTGGCGGCCCATGCCCAGGTCCAGCACCTGTCGATGCATGATGCACTGACCGGCCTGCCGAACCGTAACAAGCTGGCGCGACACCTCGATGATGCGCTGGTGGCCAAGGAGCATTCCGCGCCGCTGACCTTGCTGATGGTCGACCTGGACAACTTCAAGCCGATCAACGACTCCCTCGGCCACCCGGCCGGCGACGCGGTGTTGCTGGAAGTGGCCCAGCGACTGCGCGACTGCACCCGCGAGCAAGACCTGGTGGCCCGCCTGGGAGGGGACGAGTTCGTGGTAGTGCTCAATGGGATGGAGCACACCACTGAGATCGATCGATTCTGTGAGCGGCTGATCGACAGCCTGCAGCAGCCGATCCTCTACGAAACCCATTCGTTGCACATCGGCGCGAGCATTGGCATCGCTGTCAGCCGGCGCCAGGGGTATGTACCCGGAGAACTGATCCGCTGCGCCGACATTGCCTTGTACCAGGCCAAGTCCGAGGGCAAGAAAACCTGGTGCTATTTCGCTTCGCAGATGAACGATCAGATCCAGCATCGTCGCCAACTGGAGAGCGACCTGCGCCAGGCGGTGAAGAAAAACGAATTCGTCCTGCATTTCCAGCCGCGCTACACCGTCGATGGTCGGGAGATCGTGGCGGTCGAGGCGTTGGTTCGCTGGCAGCATCCGACCCAAGGCCTGTTGAGCCCCGACGCCTTTATTCCATTGGCCGAGCAAACCGACCTGATTGTCCCGCTTTCGCGATGGGTATTGCGCGAGGCCTGCGAAACCGCACTGACCTGGCCGGGAGAATTGATGGTCTCGGTCAACCTGTCACCGGCGCAGTTCGAGCGCAGCGATGTGGTGGAGGATGTGCGACAGGTGTTGATCGAAACCCGTTTCCCGGCGAGTCGCCTGGAACTGGAGATCACTGAAAACGTGATGCTCAACGACGTTGATGGCGCTCTGCAGGTCATGAATGCCCTGAAGGAACTGGGCGTGCGCTTGAACATGGACGATTTCGGTACCGGTTATTCGTCCCTCGGTTATCTGCGCACCTATCCATTCGATGGCATCAAGATCGACAAGCGCTTCATTGCTTCGATGAGCAACAGCAGCAATGACCGCGCCGTGGTGCAGGCGATCATCAACCTGGGCAAGGCCATGGGGCTGACGGTGACTGCCGAGGGCGTGGAAACCCTGGCCCAGCTCGGCTCACTGGGCTCGGACCAGTGCCACGAGGTGCAGGGTTATTTCCTCAGCCGGCCGATCGACAAGCAAGCCTTTGCACGCTTATTGGAGAGTGGCCTGCCCCTGCCGAAAACGGGTTCCTGAAAACCTGTTGCAACCACCCAGTCCGGTTGTCGGTCACAACTGTGACTGGGCATTTCGAGTTCTGGCGCTATGAAAAACCTTCGGATCGCGACCTTCAATATCAATGGCATCCGGGCCCGGCTGCCCAACCTGCTGGAATGGCTGGAGCGGGAAAAACCCGACATTGCCTGTTTGCAGGAGCTCAAGGCCGTGGACAATGATTTCCCGGCGGCGGAACTGGAGTCGGTGGGGTACGGGGCGATCTGGCATGGGCAGGCGTCCTGGAACGGCGTCGCGATCCTGGCCCGTGACGCGCAGCCGCTGGAGAGCCGCCGAGGCCTGCCTGGTGGGGATGACGACAGCCACAGTCGCTATCTGGAGGCGGCGGTGCATGGCGTGCTGGTGGGCTGCCTGTACCTGCCCAACGGCAATCCGCAGCCGGGTCCCAAGTTCGACTACAAACTGGCGTGGTTCGAACGGCTGATCGACTACGCCCAAGGGTTGCAGGCCAGCGATCACCCTGTGGTGCTGGCCGGTGACTACAACGTAGTTCCCACCGACATGGACATTTACAACCCGCGCTCCTGGCTCAAGGATGCGCTGTTGCAGCCAGAAAGCCGCGCGTGCTACCAGCGACTGCTGGACCAGGGCTGGACCGATTCGTTGCGCCACCTGTATCCAGATGAGCGGGTCTACACTTTCTGGGACTATTTCCGTCAGCACTGGCAGAAAAACTCCGGGCTGCGCATCGATCACCTGCTACTCAACCCGGCGGCCAGCGCGTACCTGAGCGAGGCCGGCGTGGACGCCTGGGTCCGGAACCAACCCCACCCCAGCGACCACGCGCCCACCTGGATCCGGCTGGCGTCACGCAAGCGGCGGTGACCAGGCGAGGCATCCCGGTCGATTGTTGTCTCTGTGAGGGGAATGCCTTATACCTGGCGCCCAACACCGGTGCGCTTGTCGTGAGCGTAGCGCCGACCCTGGAAAAGGACACCCCTCATGAGTCACCTCCAACTGAGCGACACGGCCCGCTATCTGCTGCGCCTGGGTTTCGACACCCCGCCAGCGCCGACCCTCGACACGTTGCGTCAACTGCAACGGCGCCATACCGCCGAGTTCCCTTTTGAAACCCTGTCGACGTTGCTGCGTCAACCCGTGCCCATCGACCTTGAATCGGTCGAACGAAAAGTGTTCGAACAAGGGCGCGGCGGCTATTGCTATGAACTCAACCAACTATTTTTTGCGCTGTTGCTGGAGTTGGGTTTCGACGCCCGCGGCATCACCGGGCGCGTGGTGATGAACGCGCCTGAAGGCTCTTGGGCTGCCCGGACCCACCGGTTGAGCCTGGTGACGTTAGACGGCGTGCGCTACATCACCGACGTCGGCTTTGGTGGCATGGTGCCCACTGCGCCGTTGCTGCTGGACAGCCGTGAGGCCCAAACCACCCCCCATGAGCTGTACCGCATCGAAACCCATGCGGACGGTTACCTGCTGCGCGCCAACGTCGACGACGAATGGCGGCCAATGTATCTGTTCGATCTGCAACGCCAGGAAGACATCGACTACACCCTCGGTAATTGGTACGTCAGCAGCCACCCGGAATCCCCGTTCATGGGCCGGTTGATGGTTGCACGCACCGGTGACGGGTTGCGCAAGACCTTGAACGGCAACAGCTACGCGGTGCACCGGATAGGGCAGCAGAGCGAACGCCGGGTGATCGCCGATGCCGATGAGTTGATTGACTTGCTCGAACAAGAGTTTGGCCTGCGCGTACCGCCGCGCGAGCTGTTGCGACCGGCGATTGTGAAGGTGCTCCAGCCATAAGAAGGCTGTTGGCCGGGGGTACCTGTTCCTGGGTAGGGCAACAAGTTGTATACAACTATATGGACATTTGTCCTGAATTTTGAATACAGTGTGCCCATAACAAAAAACAGGGAATCCCCGAACCATGAAAACGCCCCATGTTTCACTCCCACGGCCCGAGGACGAAAACCTTGGCGTCGGCGCGAATATGGCTTACGGCCTGCAACATGTGTTGACCATGTACGGCGGCATCGTCGCCGTGCCGTTGATCATCGGCCAGGCGGCCGGGCTCTCGCCCGCGGACATCGGTCTGTTGATTGCCGCGTCATTGTTCGCGGGGGGCATGGCAACGTTGCTGCAAACCCTCGGCCTGCCGTTTTTTGGCTGTCAATTGCCCTTGGTGCAGGGCGTATCGTTCTCGGGCGTGGCGACCATGGTGGCGATTGTCGGCAGCGGCGGGGAAGGCGGCTTTCAAGCCATCCTGGGCGCGGTGATCGCCGCGTCGCTGATTGGTTTGCTGATTACCCCGGTGTTTTCGCGCATTACCCGGTTCTTTCCGCCGTTGGTCACCGGCATCGTGATCACCACCATCGGCCTGACCCTGATGCCGGTAGCGGCGCGCTGGGCCATGGGTGGCAACAGCCATGCCGCTGATTTTGGCAGCATGGCCAATATCGGCCTGGCGGCGGTGACCCTGGTGCTGGTGCTATTGCTGAGCAAAATGGGCAGCGCAACCATCTCCCGGTTGTCGATTCTGTTGGCGATGGTCATTGGTACCGTCATCGCCGTGTTCCTTGGCATGGCGGACTTTTCATCGGTCAGCCAAGGCCCGATGTTCGGCTTCCCGACACCGTTCCATTTCGGCATGCCGACTTTCCACATCGCCGCGATCCTGTCGATGTGCATCGTGATCATGGTGACCCTGGTGGAAACCTCTGCCGACATCCTGGCGGTGGGCGAGATCATCGACACCAAGGTCGACTCCAGGCGCCTGGGTAACGGCTTGCGGGCTGACATGCTGTCGAGCATGATCGCGCCGATCTTCGGTTCCTTCACCCAAAGCGCCTTTGCCCAGAACGTCGGGCTGGTGGCCGTGACAGGAATCAAGAGCCGTTTCGTGGTGGCGACCGGTGGCGTGTTCCTGGTGGTACTCGGGCTGCTGCCGTTCATGGGCCGGGTGATCGCGGCGGTGCCGACCTCGGTGCTGGGCGGTGCCGGTATCGTGCTGTTCGGCACCGTGGCTGCCAGTGGCATCCGCACGCTGTCCAAAGTCGATTACCGGAATAACGTCAACCTGATCATCGTCGCCACCTCCATTGGTTTTGGCATGATTCCCATCGCCGCACCGAATTTCTATGACCATTTCCCGAGCTGGTTCGCGACCATTTTCCATTCGGGCATCAGTTCTTCGGCGATCATGGCGATCGCGCTGAACCTGGCGTTCAACCACTTCACCGCCGGTAACTCCGACCAGCAGTCGGTTTTCGCCGCCGGCACCGAGCGAGTGTTGCGCTATCAGGACCTGGCAGCGCTACGTGAAGGTGATTACTTCAGCGATGGCAAGCTGCACGACTGCGATGGCAACGAGATTCCCGTGGTGGCTGAGCCTGTTCACGGGGCGGCGGAGCATGCGCCGATCCGTCTGAAAAGCAGCGAGCACGTCTGACAATTCCCTGTGGCGAGGGAGCAAGCTCCCTCGCCACAGGGGTTATCCAGTGGACACGAAAAAGCCTGGGATCAATGATCACAGGCTTTTTTGTGCCGCCCGGGAGCCGGTTACCAGCGGCCGTAATGACCCCGGGGTGGGCCGTAGTAATAGCCCCGTGGTGGCCCGTAATACACCGGTGCCGGGCGATAGTAGATCGGTCGCTCTACATACACCGGCTGCGGCTGGTAGTAGACCGGTGGCGGGGCCTGGTAGTAGACCGGCTGCGGCTGGACATAGACCGGTTGCTGCACATACACCGGCCGATCACGGTTGATGATGGCTGAGCCAACGATGGCCGAACCGACGATGGCACCAAAAACGGCGGGCCCCTCCCAACCACCACGACCGTGGGCGGATGCCTGGCCGGTGACCGCGAGTGCCCCCATGAGCAGGGCGATGATGGGAAGTCTACGATTCATGGCTGTTCCTCGTTTCGGCCCCGGCGCCTGTGGTCTGCAACAGACCCGATGAGGGTCGCGGGGATACTTGCTATGACAGCGATTTTCTCAGGATTTGCAACGCCGTTGGGTAAATATTGTGTAAGGTCTGTAGCGCTTTTATTGACCGCGCCGGGTCATCCTGTGGCCTGAGATAGGGCCGGGCCTGGCGGTATCATCATCGAATAGACCTTTCGCGACGGCCCTTCCATCTGTCCGAAAGTGAATGCAAGGAGACACGCATGCAGATCAATCCCAACAAAGACACCCAACTGTGCATGTCGCTCTCGGGGCGTCCCGGAAACTTCGGCCTGCGTTTTCATAATCACCTGTATGAACAATTGGGCCTGAATTTCTATTACAAGGCGTTTAGCAGCCAGGATTTGCCTGGAGCCGTGGGCGGTATCCGTGCCCTGGGGATTCGTGGATGCGGTGTGTCGATGCCGTTCAAGGAAGCCTGCATTGCCCTGGTGGATGAGCTGGATCCTTCCGCCGCCGCGATCCAGTCGATCAATACGATCGTCAATACCAACGGCCATCTGAAGGCCTACAACACCGACTACATTGCCATCGCCCAGTTGTTACAAAGCCACGCGGTGCCCAAGGACTCGACCTTTGCCTTGCGCGGCAGCGGCGGCATGGCCAAGGCTGTGGCCAGTGCCTTGCGCGATGGGGGTTACCAGAACGGGCTGATCGTTGCCCGCAATGAAGCCGCGGGGCGAGCCCTGGCCGAGTCCCTGGGATATGAATGGCAAGCTGACCTGGGTACCCGGCGGCCGCAGATGCTGATCAACGTCACGCCGATCGGCATGACTGGCGGCCCGGAGGCCGATCAGTTGGCGTTTGAGCCCGAGACCATCGTCGCGGCCGAGACTGTGTTCGATGTCGTGGCGATCCCGTCGGAAACGCCACTGATCGTGCGCGCCCGCGCCGAAGGCAAGCGGGTCATCACCGGGCTGGAAGTCATTGCGATCCAGGCCCTGGAACAGTTCGTGCTGTACACCGGCGTGCGGCCCAACCTGGAGCAATTTGAAAAAGCCGTGACCTTCGCCCGGTCGGCGTAGGCACTGCTATTCCAGCCGCGACAGGCGTTCTTCCAGGGCTGCGATCCGGGCTTCGAGTTCTTCGATGCGCTCCAGCGAGACAGCGCCACCGGCTCCACGCTCCAATGGGTGCTGGCGGGCGGCGAGAATCGCTTCGATGTCCGCCGGATCGCCCATGGCGTGCACATAGCGGTCTTCGCGCTGGCCGGCCTGGCGTGGCACCAGCAGCGCCAGTCCCCGGGCGATCAGGCGCTCAAGCTGGTGCACCACTTGTTCGGCGTCTTCGAAGTCGTGCATCCGACCGCTGCGGGTCAGTAGCTCATTGACTGTTTGCGGGCCACGCAGGAACAGCAGGCCCATCAGGACCACCTGGGCTGGCACCAGCTCCAGGGCTTTGTCGACCCGATGTTCCCAGCGGTCGGCGCGGCTGCCCATCACCAGTTTGGTAAAGCCGCGACCTTCCAACGCCCGCAGGCTCTGGCCGACCTGGCCCGGGTTGAGGTTCATCACCGGTTCGCGGCTGGTTTTCTGGTTGCAGGCCAGTACCAGGGCGTTGAGCGTCAGCGGGTAGGTCTCAGGGTTGGTGGCCTGTTTTTCGACCAGCGCGCCGAGGATGCGGATTTCCGTGCTATTGAGCCGTGGTTCTTCAGCCTGCTGTTGTTCTTCGATGCTCATCGCGCGTTCCCTATGCTGTGGAAGCCGCCTAGCCTAATCCTTGCGCAATAAAAGACAAGTCGTGCAACAAGCCGTGGCTATAATCGCAGCCGTTTGATTCATTCTTTCCTGCCACCTGCATGAGATTGCCATGACTATTTCCCTGTACGCCGCTTCCGTCCCGGTTTTCAAGCAGATGCTCAACGCGTTGAGCGACGTTCTGAACAAGGCCGAAGCCCACGCCACCGCGAAAAACATCGACCCGAACGCCTTCCTGCAAGCTCGCCTGTACCCGGACATGTTCCCGCTGGTGCGCCAGGTACAGATCGCGGTGGACTTCGCCAAAGGTGTGTCTGCACGCCTTGCCGAGATCGACGTGCCGAAGTATGAGGACACCGAGACCACGTTCGCCGAGCTGCAAGCCCTGATCGCCAAGGTCTTGGCCTTTATCGACGGCATCAGCCCTGCGCAGATCGATGGCAAGGAAGGCATCGAAATCGTTACCCGTCCAGGGACGCCGAAAGAGAAGCGCTTCAGCGGCCAGAATTATCTGCTGACCTACGGCCTGCCGCAGTTCTTCTTCCACGTCACCACTACTTATGCCTTGCTGCGCCACAATGGCGTGGAAGTGGGCAAGCGCGACTACATGGGCGCGTTCTAACCCGCCGGCATGAAAAAGCCCGGGACGGTGTGGGCCGTTCCCGGGCTTTTTTGTGGCTGTCACATCCTCGGCGGATATACCGCCGCTATCGCGAGCAAGCTCGCTCCCACAGGGGATCTGTTGTGTAGCGGCTATTGTGTGAGCGCCGCTGCCCTCTGTGGGAGCGCTTGCTCTGGGCGGCGATCCGACGATGACGACCGAATAGCCACCGCAGTTGTTACGCCGTACGCGCGAGCTTCTCTTCCTCACCCAGGCACGCCGCCGCTGTGAACAGCACATCCGTAGACGAATTCAACGCCGTCTCCGCCGAGTCCTGCAGGACACCGATGATGAAGCCCACCGCGACCACTTGCATGGCGATTTCGCTGGGAATGCCAAACAGGCTGCACGCCAGGGGAATCAGCAACAGCGAACCACCGGCCACCCCGGATGCGCCGCACGCGCAAATGGCCGCGACAACGCTCAGCAGCACGGCTGTTGGGATATCCACTGCGATACCCAGGGTATGCACGGCCGCCAGGGTCAGTACGGTGATGGTAATGGCGGCACCCGCCATGTTGATGGTCGCGCCCAGGGGGATCGACACCGAATAGGTGTCTTCGTGCAGGCCCAGGCGTTTGCTCAGCTCCAGGTTCACCGGAATATTCGCCGCCGAACTGCGCGTGAAAAATGCCGTGATACCGCTCTCGCGCAGGCAGGTGAATACCAGCGGGTAGGGGTTGCGACGCAGTTTCCAGAACACGATGAGTGGGTTGACCACCAACGCCACGAACAGCATGCAGCCGATCAGTACGGTGAGCAGGTGCAGGTAACCGAGCAGCGCGCCGAAGCCGGAAGTGGCCAAGGTCGAGGCTACCAGGCCGAAGATCCCCAGTGGGGCGAAGCGAATGACCACGCGCACGATGACAGTCACGCCATTGGACAGGTCTTCGAGCACGGTGCGGGTGGTCTGACCAGCATGACGAATGGCGATGCCCATGCCGATGGCCCAGGCCAGGATGCCGATGAAGTTACCGTCCATCAGCGCCCGGACCGGGTTATCCACCACGCTCAGCAGCAGGCTTTGCAGCACCTCGCTGATGCCCCCGGGCGCCGTGACCGCGACGTCTTGGGTCGATAGCACCAGGCTGGACGGAAACAGTGTACTGGCAACCACCGCGACCACCGCCGCGGCGAACGTGCCCAGCAGGTAGAGGAACAGGATGGGGCGGATATGGGTTTCCTGGCCGTGCTTGTGGTTGGCGATGGATGCCATGACCAGCACGAATACCAAAATCGGTGCTACGGCCTTGAGCGCGGACACGAAGACCTTGCCGATGAATGCGGTGGACTTGGCCACGTCGGGCGCCAGCCATGCCAGGACAATACCGGCGATCAGACCGATGATGATTTGCGTCACCAGGCTGGTGCGTTTGAGGCGTTGCATAGGGGTAACGGACGAAGCTGTCATAGCGGCATCTCTGATTTTATTGTGTGCGACGGTCGACGAGTCAGGGCAACAAGCGGGCAGGCCACATGAGCGGACCGTGGGAAAGTACGGCGTTTGCAGGCCGCGGACTTTATCACAGCCGGTAACAAATCTGACGGACCTGTGACAGTCCGTCACCCTTATCCGGGGCCTGGCATGCGTTTGTAAGACGCGCGCATTCTGTTAGGCTTTGCCGTTCTCACTTTCTTACTGCCAGCGGGCCCTTGGGCTAACGCTGGTGTCGTCGTTTCGCTGGAGTTCTGCATGCTGTTACCCATTTTCCTGTTGTCGGCCGCCGGTTTTACGGTGCTGACCACGGAATTCGTCATCGTTGGCCTGTTGCCCTCTATCGCCCGCGACTTGCAGGTCAGCATCCCCCAGGCCGGCCTACTGGTGACGTTGTTCGCGTTTACGGTGGCGGCGTTCGGGCCATTCCTGACGGCCTGGTTCGCCCGCTTTGAGCGGCGCAAGTTGTTTATCGGCGTGCTGGTGATGTTCGGTCTGGCCAACATGCTCGCCGCCGTTGCCCCCAACATCTGGGTGATGGCCGTTGCCCGGTTGATCCCGGCCCTGGGCCTGCCGGTGTTCTGGGCGCTGGCCAGTGAAACGGCGGTGGACATTGTCGGGCCACAGTTGGCCGGGCGGGCCATCGCCCGAATCGGCTTTGGCATCGTCTGTGCCACGGTGTTCGGCATTCCCGTGGGCACGTTGATTTCCGATGCGTTTGGCTGGCGCAGTGCGTTCGCGATCCTGGCGGTCATCGCCTTCGCCAAGGCCTTGCTGCTGTTTATCTACTTGCCGAAAACCAACCTGCACCAGCATCAGGTGAGCTTTCGTTCGCAATTCAAGATCCTGCGCAGCCCGTTGATGCAAGGGCATGTGCTGTTGTCGATCCTGGTGTTCAGCGGCATGTTCACCGCCTATACCTACCTGGCGGATATCCTCGAACGCCTCGCTGGGTTCGATGGCACCCTGGTGGGCTGGTGCCTGATGGGCTTCGGCGCCGTCGGGCTGCTGGGCAATTCCCTGGGCGGTCGGGCGGTGGACCGGCATCCGTTGATCGCATCGATGGTCTTCTGCCTGTTCCTGATCGGCGGCATGGTGGCGTTGGTGCCGAGCATTCATTCGCCCCTCGCGCTGGCGGCGGCAATGGGCATCTGGGGCGTAACCCAGGCGGCCTTGTTCCTGGTCAGTCATGTGCGGCTGATGAAGGCGGCTCCGCAGGCCCCGGCCTTTGCCGCATCGTTGAACATCGCCGGGGCCAACCTGGGGATTGGCCTGGGGGCGATGGTCGGTGGCCGGGTCATCGATACCTTGGGCCTGGGCAGTGTCGGGTTTGCGGCGGCCGGGTTCATCTTCATATCGATCCTGCTGGCGTTGCTGCTGATGACCTTCAAACCTCGTGTTGCCTGCTAAGCGCTGAACAACTCGCGACGAGCGCCTTCGGCAATCGCGACGATGCCGGGGTGGCTGACCTTGCGCTCCACGGAAATGGCGTAGAAGGATTCGCTCACCGCATTGGTCTGGCCGATCACTTCTACGCCGTACTGGCGCTTGACCTCTTCGGCGATCACGCTCGGGCCGATGAAAATCCCGCTGCCTGATTGGCCGAAGGCCTGCATCAATGCGCTGTCGTCGAACTCGCCGACGATACGCGGCTGGATCTGTTGCTCGGCGAACCAGCGTTGCAAGCGACTGCGCACCACGGTTTCCGGCCCGGGAATCAGCAGTGGAGCGTCATGCAGGCCGTGGGGGAAATCCTGCCCGTAGCGTTCGGCCAGCGCGGCGGTGGCGAAAAAGCTGATCCCGCATTCTCCCAGTTTCTGGCTGTAGCCCTTGATGTCCAGGTGGGTCGGCATCGGGCTGTCGGAAATCACCAGGTCCAGACGCTGGATTGCCAAGTCCGCCAGCAACCGTTCGAGCTTGTCCTCGCGACAGGTGATGCGCAGCGGCTCACTCAACTCCATGGTCGGCGCGAGCAGCCGGTAGACGATGGATTTGGGCACCACATCCGCCACCCCGACCCGAAACAGGGTTTGCTGCTCGTTGGGCTGGGCTCGCAGCATCAATTCCAGCTCGCCACCCAACTGGAACATGTGTTCGGCGTAGGGCAAGGTCTGGCGGCCGGCCTCGGTCAGTTCCAGCTGCCGTCCGACGCGGCGAAACAGCTTGATGTTATAGGTCTGTTCGAACAGGGAAATCTGCCCGCTGATGGTCTGTGGGGTCAGGTTCAACTGCTCGCAGGCGCGCACGATGCTGCCGGTTTTAGCCACCACCCAGAAATAATGCAGTTGTCGATAGTTGAGCATGGGATCACGTTGCTTCGTAAAAACCGAAGTATAACCGCTGAAAATACGAATTTTCCTGAAGTATTCGCGTCTCTAGAATGCCTTGCCATTGGTGGGCCACTTTCGTGCTCCTTTTATTCTCCCAAGAGGCATTCATTCCATGACATACAAATCCCTGGGGCTGGCAGCCCTGCTTGTGATGTCCGTAACGACACTGGCGGGTTGTGAACAGGCTGAGAAAAGTGCCCAGCAACTGATGGGCCAGGCTGCGGAAACCGCCAAGCAGGCCATTGATGACACCCACAAGGCCGCCGAACAGGCGATCAGCGAAGCCACCGGCGGGTTGATCAGCCCGAAGAAAAAACCGGCGGACGAAGCTGACGAAACACAAACCCCGACCAAAACCATCTAACACGTCACATCAGTCAGGACTGACCCATGGATTATCTTCTACAGCTCGCCGCCAGCCCCACCGCGTGGATCGCCCTGGCAACTCTGGTGGTCATGGAAATCGTGCTTGGCATCGATAACCTGATCTTCATTTCGATTCTGACCAACAAGCTGCCCGCCCAGCACCGTGCCAAGGCGCGGCGGATCGGTATCGGCATGGCGCTGATCCTGCGCCTGGGCTTGTTGAGCACCATTGCCTTCATTGTGCAGTTGACCGAACCGGTTATCGAAATCCTGGGCCAGGCGTTCTCCTGGAAAGACATGATCCTGATTGCCGGCGGCCTGTTCCTGCTGTGGAAAGCGACCACTGAAATTCACCACAGCATGGACCCTGCACCGAATGACCCCAAGTCGGCCACGTCCGCCGTGACCCTGGGCTTTGCTGCAGCAATCGGTCAGATCCTGATGTTGGACCTGGTGTTTTCCATCGACAGCATCATCACGGCTGTGGGCATGACCGAACATTTGCCGATCATGATCATCGCGGTCGTTGTGTCGGTGTTGGTGATGCTGCTGGCGGCCGAGCCGCTCGCCAAGTTCATCAATGACAACCCGACGGTGGTGATGCTGGCCCTGGGTTTCCTGATCATGATCGGCATGACGCTGATCGCCGAAGGCTTCGGTGCCCATGTGCCCAAGGGCTATATCTATGCGGCCATGGCGTTCTCGGCGGCGATCGAAGTGTTGAACATGTTGTCCCGTCGGGCCAGGGAAAGGGCGTTGGCCGACAACGCCTGATGCCAGGCAGACAGAAGCCACCCGGGTCCAGGCCCGGGTGGCTTTTTTGTTAGGGTTTGAAAAGCGAATGCTCAGTGTGCGGTGGCGTGGTGTCGCGCGGGTTTTCTGGTTTTTTCCGATTGCGCAGGTGGTGCGTGATGATGGCGCCGGGTGATCCGGAGCACACCCCACAGCATGGCCGTGGCTACGCTCAGCCAGCCGAATATCAGCATCAGAATTGTCGTGGTCAGGCTCATCTGTGCCTCCTTTTTATCCCGGTCCGGGATCACGCACCTAATACATGGACAGTCTAGTCGTCCAAGTGTTGCAGGTAATCGATCCGTGGCGCTCGGGCACGGATCGGTTCGTTCTATCGCGCTCGTAAAACTGCCGTTATGGCTATACCCAGGGCTGTGCGCGCCTTATGATCGTCGACCCAAGCCTGGCCCCGGATGCCGGGCGTCTGAACAAGAGAGTCATCATGTCGCCGGTTATTTCATCTTTTCGATCACTGGTCCTGACGCTGTCCTGCCTCGTTGCCCTGGTGGGGTGTGCGGGCAGTGTGTCGCCGCAGGTACAGCGCCTGCCCGAGCGGGTGGAACTTAACAGCGTGCCGTTCTTTCGCGGCGAAATGTACCAGGGCGCCCCGCAGTCCCTGGCTGCCCTGCTGACGTTGCAAGGCACGGTGATCACGCCGGGGCTGCTGGAGAAACCGTTGCACCTGCCGGGTGGCGAAGCCGGTTTGCAACTGAATATGCAGACCCTGGCGCGTGAATACGGGTTGCTGGTATATCCCCTCGACGCCAAGCTGCCCGCGTTGTTGGAACAGGTCGCGGCGGGCTATCCGGTGCTGGTGCGCTATATCGACGGTTCGGCGTTCTGGGCCGAGCCTCGGTATGGGATTCTCGCCGGCTACAACCGTCAGAAGCAGACGGTATTGCTGCGCTCAGGCATGAACCGGCGGCAATTGATGAGCTTCAGTGCCTTCGAGTCGGCCTTCCAGAGCGCGGGTGGCTGGGCGGTGCTGGTCCAGCGACCTACGCAGCTGCCGGCCAATGTCGACTCGCAGCGGTGGCTCAAGGCGGCGGTCGAATTGGGCGGGGCAGGGCAGGAACAAGCCGCGGCGCGGGCCACCAAGACCTTGGAAGCGGCGCATTGATCGCTCACCCCGTTCGTCACTTGCCGGGCACAACCAGGCAGGTCTGAAGCTCTTATCGTCAGGGTTGGGCATTTTCCGACCGTGATTGGAGGAGGCACGCATGGCGCAGTCGAAAACACCTACGGGGCCACATTCGTCAGAGCATTCCAGCGGCGATGATTTGGGGTTCGATCCGGATTCACCGGATCTTGAGGATCCCCAGGTCGATCCGGTAGGGCCGGCCAAGGCGCCCCTGGACAAGAAGGATGAGCGCAAGCCCAAGCCCTATGATCCGCTGGGGGACTTGAAGCCATAAATAACCTGTGGTTATTGGGAGGCTTCCACCACGCCACTCTGGCGGCTCTTGAGATTCTTGGCGGCCTTGTATTGCAGGGCCACCGCTGGTACCGCGGCGCTTTTTCCGGTTTCCACCCAGCTACGAATCCGGCTGGCATCGGCGAAGTGCGTGTACTTGCCAAAGGCGTCGAGGATCACCAGCGCCATCGGGCGATTGCCCATTTTCGTCACCAGCACCAGGCAGTGACCGGCCTGGTTGGTGAAGCCAGTCTTGGTCAACTGGATATCCCAGTTAGCCTTGTGGACCAGGTGGTCGGTGTTGCGGAATCCCAGGCTGTACACAGGCTTGCGGAACGTAACGGTCTTTTCCTTGGTCGTGCTCAGTTCGCTCAGCAGAGGGTACTTGCGCGCGGCGATCAGCAGCTTGGTCAGGTCCCTGGCAGTCGAGACGTTGTGGATCGACAGGCCCGTCGGTTCGACGTAATGGGTGCTGGTCATGCCCAGCGCCTTCGCCTTGGCGTTCATGGCGGCAATGAACGCCGCATAGCCCCCCGGATAGTGGTGGGCGAGGCTGGCGGCGGCGCGGTTTTCCGAAGACATCAGGGCGATCAGCAGCACGTCCCGGCGCGACAGCTCGCTGTTGAGCTTGACCCGGGAAAACACGCCCTTCATCTCTGGGGTGTTGGCGATGGTGATGGAGATGTACTCATCCAGGTTCTGTTTGGCATCCAGCACGATCAGGCCGGTCATCAACTTGGTCACCGACGCGATGGGCACCACCACGTCCGGGTTGCTCGAATAAACGACTTTATCCGTCTGCAGGTCCAGCAACATCGCGCTGCCCGAGGCGACTTGCAGTTTGGCCGTATCCCGTGGGGCTGCGATGGTTTCCTGTGCAGCGACATTCTGCGTGATAAAACTGCCTGTGAAAGCGATGAACAGGCTGATGATCGAAAGACGGATTTTCACGCGAGTAGGCTCGATAGAGTTGAAGGTGCCGTTGAGCAACGACTTTTAAAAAAAAACGTCGCATTTTAGGAGTATGGGCGACAGCAGCGCTATATGCCTGTACCGCCAAGGCTTATGAATAAATAAAGTTTCATGGCGGGGGATTTTGGCGAAACGAATCTGAAAAATGTGTAATTTGGCGGCTAAAGTCCGTCGCCGGAAACATCTGCGGGAGCGAGCTTGCTCGCGATAGCGGTGTGTCAGTCAACTGGATGTTGGCTGGTCCATCGCTATCGCGAGCAAGCTCGCTCCCACAGGTTTTTTGTTGACGCGTATCAGCTGTGCAGCGTTTCAGCCGCGTACAACGTGTTTTCCAGCAGGCAGGCGCGGGTCATCGGGCCTACGCCGCCAGGTACCGGCGTGATCCAGCCGGCGCGGGGCAGGGCGGTCTCGTAGACCACGTCGCCCACCAGCTTGCCATCTTCCTGGCGATTGATGCCCACGTCGATGACGATGGCGCCTTCCTTGATCCACTCGCCTTTGACCAGGCCGGGTTTGCCGGCGGCCACCACCACCAGGTCCGCGCGGCCGACATGGCCAGCCAGATCCTTGGTGAAACGATGGGTCACGGTCACGGTGCAGCCGGCCAGCAGCAGCTCCATGGCCATTGGACGACCAACGATGTTGGACGCACCCACTACTACGGCGTCGAGGCCATACAGGTCCACGCCAGTGCTTTCCAGCAACGTCATGATGCCTTTCGGGGTGCAGGGACGAAGCAACGGGATGCGCTGGGCCAGGCGACCGACGTTATAAGGATGGAAGCCATCGACGTCTTTGTCCGGGCGGATACGCTCCAACAGCTTGGAGGCGTCGAGGTGTTCAGGCAGCGGCAGCTGGAGCAGAACGCCGTCGATGTTCGGGTCATCGTTCAAGCGATCGATCAGATCGGCCAACGCTTGCTGGGTGGTTTCGGAAGGCAGGTCGTAGGCCTGGGAAAGGAAGCCGACCTCTTCACAGTCTTTACGCTTGTGCGAGACATAAACCTGAGAGGCAGGATCGCTGCCGACCAGGATCACCGCAAGGCCGGGCGTGCGCAGGCCTTGCTGGCGGCGCTCGGTGACTCGTTGGGCGATCTGCTGGCGCAGGCTGGCGGCGATCGATTTGCCGTCGATAAGTTGTGCAGTCATTGCGCGTGGTTAACCATCGAGAGGGGAAAAAAAGAGAACGCATTCTCGCATGCCGGGGCGTGAGGGCAAAGGCGCTTGGTCTGCAAATTCCCCTAACCCCTTTAATTAAATGAATTTTTTTTAAAAAAGAGTTGACGACCTATCAGGCCGTCTATAACATTCGTCGCACTTGTCGGGCACAGCCTAGCACTGGTTAAGAAGGTGGAGCGGAGTTGGTTGTTTAAACTCGGCGAAACTGAAAGCACTTAGTTTGTAATCGTCCAAGAATACAGATTAAAAAGGCGCCCGTAGCTCAGCTGGATAGAGCATCCGCCTTCTAAGCGGATGGTCGCAGGTTCGAGTCCTGCCGGGTGCGCCAATTAGGCAGCTTTGGCACAAGTAAGGCAACAAGGCAATATGGTGGGCGTAGCTCAGTTGGTAGAGCACGGGATTGTGACTCCCGTTGTCGTGGGTTCGATCCCCATCGTCCACCCCATATTCTAGAAAGGCGCCAGATCTAACAATCTGGCGCCTTTGCTTTAAAAGCTTGATACGCGGATGTGGTGGAATTGGTAGACACACTGGATTTAGGTTCCAGCGCCGCAAGGTGTGAGAGTTCGAGTCTCTCCGTCCGCACCATACAAGTCGCTATTTAAATAGCAGAAAACGGCGCAGTACCTGAAAGGGGCTGCGCCGTTTTTGTTTTCAGTGGTTCTGTGTTTGGCGTCGGTACGGTTTTTTGGCGCTGCGCGTAGCGATCGGTTTTCGCGAATGTGTTTCGCGATGATGCGTGACATGTCCGTCGGTCCCCTTGTGGGGGCGGGCGTCGCGCGATCGGGCAAGCTGCTTCTATATATAGAAGCGTCGGCGCAGAGCCCTGGGCTGAATCGACTGTATTTGCAATCCGGGTGGGGCATGAGCGTTTGTCCCGTCCTAAATCCGGCGCCTGTTTCCAGCGCGTTTTCAGTAGGGTGACTTCTTGAGTTTGACCTACTAGAATGCATGCCCTTGATTCTGGGGTCGGAAACGCCCGGCCAACGTCTGTGCAACGAGGAATATCCATGCAAGTTTCTGTTGAAAATACTTCTGCTCTTGAGCGCCGCATGAGCATCACCGTGCCGGCTGAGCGCATCGAGACTCAGGTCAACAAGCGTCTGCAGCAGACTGCCCAAAAGGCCAAAATCCCAGGTTTCCGCCCAGGCAAAGTGCCAATGAGCGTGATCCGTCAGCGTTACGAAGCTGATGCGCGTCAGGAAGCCGTGGGCGACGTGATCCAGTCTTCGTTCTACGAAGCGGTCGTCGAGCAGAAGCTGAACCCGGCCGGCGCTCCGTCCGTCGAGCCTAAAGTGTTGGAAAAAGGCAAGGACCTGGAATTCGTCGCCACGTTCGAAGTGTTCCCTGAGTTCACGGTTGCCGGTTTCGAATCCATCGCCGTCGAGCGCCTGAGCGCTGACGTGTCGGATGCCGACCTGGACAAGATGCTGGACATCCTGCGCAAGCAGAACACCCGTTTCGAAGTGACTGAGCGTGCTGCCCAGAACGAAGATCAACTGAACATCGATTTCGTCGGCAAGGTCGACGGTGAAGTGTTCGCCGGCGGTTCCGCCAAGGCTACTCAGTTGGTGCTGGGCTCCGGTCGCATGATTCCTGGCTTCGAAGATGGCCTGGTTGGCGCCAAGGCCGGTGAAGAGCGCGTTCTGAACGTGACCTTCCCTGAGGACTACCAGAACCTGGACCTGGCTGGCAAAGCCGCCGAGTTCACCGTGACCGTCAACACTGTTTCCGAGCCGAAACTGCCTGAGCTGAACGAAGAGTTCTTCGCCCAGTTCGGCATCAAGGAAACCGGTCTGGAAGGTTTCCGCGCCGAAGTTCGCAAGAACATGGAGCGTGAGCTGCGCCAGGCCATCAAGTCCAAGGTCAAGAACCAGGTCATGGACGGTCTGCTGGCCTCCAACCCGATCGAAGTGCCAAAGGCTCTGCTGGATAACGAAGTGAACCGTCTGCGTGTGCAGGCTGTTCAGCAGTTCGGTGGCAACATCAAGCCGGACCAACTGCCTGCCGAATTGTTCGAAGAACAAGCCAAGCGCCGCGTCGTACTGGGCCTGATCGTCGCCGAAGTGGTCAAGCAGTTCGAGCTCAAGCCTGACGAAGCCCGCGTTCGCGAGCTGATCCAGGAAATGGCCTCGGCCTATCAAGAGCCTGAGCAAGTCGTGTCCTGGTACTACAAGAACGACCAGCAACTGAACGAAGTCCGTTCGGTTGTGCTGGAAGAACAAGTTGTGGATACTGTTCTGCAGAAAGCTAGCGTGACCGATAAAGCGGTCTCTTACGAAGAAGCGGTCAAGCCGGTGGAAGCTCCACAAGCCGATTGATGGTTCTGCGGTAAGAAATAAACACCCATAAGCCAGCCTTCGCGCTGGCTTATGCGTATTCAAGACATAACTATTTGGGAGTGACTGCGAGACATGTCCCGCAATTCTTTTTATCAGCAGAGCTCTGACATCCAGGCCGCAGGCGGCCTGGTCCCGATGGTTATCGAGCAGTCCGCCCGCGGCGAACGTGCCTATGACATCTACTCGCGTCTGCTCAAGGAACGCGTCATCTTCCTGATCGGCCCCGTTGAAGACTACATGGCCAACCTGGTCGCGGCGCAGCTGTTGTTCCTTGAAGCGGAAAACCCGGACAAGGATATCCATCTGTACATCAACTCACCTGGCGGTTCGGTGACTGCGGGCATGTCGATCTACGACACCATGCAGTTCATCAAGCCTGACGTTTCCACCATCTGCATCGGCCAGGCCTGCAGCATGGGTGCTTTCCTGCTCGCCGGCGGCGCAGCGGGCAAGCGTCACTGCCTGCCTAACTCGCGGATGATGATTCACCAGCCATTGGGCGGCTTCCAGGGCCAGGCGTCGGATATCGACATCCATGCCAAGGAAATCCTCCACATTCGTTCGCGCCTGAACTCGTTGCTGGCCCATCATACCGGCCAAAGCCTCGAAACCATTGAGCGTGACACCGAGCGTGACAACTTCATGAGCGCCGAGCGTGCGGCCGAATATGGCCTGATCGACTCCGTGATCAACAAGCGTCAAATGCCTGCCTAAGCCGCTCAATATGCAGGTGGTTGGGATGACCGGCCGCCTGCGGGCTTGAAAAAGCCCGCAATTGCCTTCATCTTGTGTTGCAAGCCTATCGGATTTGGATCGATCGAATGACTGACACCCGCAACGGCGAGGACAACGGCAAACTGCTTTATTGCTCCTTCTGTGGCAAAAGCCAGCATGAAGTGCGCAAATTGATTGCCGGCCCCTCGGTCTTCATTTGCGACGAGTGCGTCGACCTGTGCAATGACATCATCCGCGAGGAGGTGCAGGAAGCCCAGGCCGAGAGCAGCGCGCATAAATTGCCTTCGCCTAAAGAAATCAGCGGCATCCTTGATCAGTATGTGATTGGTCAGGAACGTGCGAAAAAAGTACTGGCCGTAGCGGTGTACAACCACTACAAGCGCCTGAACCAGCGTGACAAGAAGAATGACGAGGTCGAACTCGGCAAGAGCAACATCCTGCTGATCGGCCCGACAGGCTCGGGTAAGACCCTGCTTGCCGAAACCCTGGCCCGCTTGCTGAACGTTCCGTTCACCATCGCCGACGCAACCACCCTCACCGAGGCGGGTTATGTAGGTGAAGACGTCGAGAACATCATTCAGAAGCTGTTGCAGAAGTGCGACTACGATGTGGAAAAGGCCCAGATGGGCATTGTCTATATCGACGAAATCGACAAGATTTCACGCAAGTCCGACAACCCGTCCATCACCCGGGATGTTTCCGGTGAGGGCGTGCAGCAGGCCTTGCTCAAGTTGATCGAAGGTACGGTCGCTTCCGTTCCACCCCAAGGTGGCCGCAAGCATCCGCAGCAGGAATTCCTGCAAGTCGACACCCGTAACATCCTGTTCATCTGCGGTGGTGCGTTCTCCGGCCTGGAAAAGGTTATTCAAAACCGTTCCACCCGTGGCGGCATTGGTTTCAACGCCGAAGTGCGCAGCAAGGAAGAGGGCAAGAAGGTCGGTGAGTCCCTGCGTGAAGTCGAGCCTGACGATTTGGTCAAGTTCGGTCTGATCCCGGAATTCGTCGGTCGTCTGCCGGTCCTGGCGACGCTGGACGAGTTGGATGAAGCTGCGTTGATGCAGATCCTGACCGAGCCGAAAAACGCCCTGACCAAGCAGTATGCCAAGCTGTTCGAAATGGAAGGTGTAGACCTGGAGTTCCGTTCCGACGCGCTGAAATCGGTCGCAAAACGTGCCCTGGAACGCAAGACCGGTGCGCGTGGATTGCGCTCGATCCTCGAAGGCGTATTGCTCGACACGATGTACGAGATCCCCTCGCAGTCAGAGGTGAGTAAAGTCGTGATCGATGAAAGCGTCATAGAAGGCAAGTCCAAGCCATTGTATATCTATGAAAACAATGAGCCGGCTGCCAAGGCCGCACCGGACGCTTAAGCGTCCCGCTGCCGGAACAAAGAAGGGGCCTTCGGGCCCCTTTGCTTTTTGCGCGTTTTAGACGTGTCTTAGCGCTTGTTTTTTTTCGAGGCTGCCCCCATCTTGGTTTCAAGCTTACTTCCATCTGTTTCCGGCCCGAGGGCCGCCGTAGAGGCGAAATCATGAAGACAACCATCGAATTGCCTCTCCTGCCATTGCGCGATGTCGTGGTGTATCCGCACATGGTTATCCCGCTGTTCGTGGGGCGCGAGAAGTCCATCGAAGCCCTTGAGGCTGCGATGACGGGTGACAAGCAGATTCTTCTGCTGGCTCAGAGAAATCCTGCCGACGATGATCCCGGCGAAGACGCACTGTATCGCGTAGGTACGATTGCAACGGTTCTGCAATTGCTCAAGCTGCCCGACGGCACCGTCAAGGTCCTGGTCGAAGGCGAGCAGCGTGGTGCTATCGAGCGTTTCAGCGAAGTGGACGGCCATTGCCGGGCCGAGGTGTCGCTGATCGAAGAGGTCGATGCGCCCGAGCGTGAGTCAGAAGTGTTTGTCCGCAGCCTGCTGTCGCAGTTCGAACAATACGTGCAACTGGGCAAGAAGGTGCCTGCAGAGGTCCTGTCGTCGCTTAACAGCATCGATGAGCCTGGGCGATTGGTCGATACGATGGCGGCCCACATGGCCCTCAAAATCGAGCAGAAGCAGGAAATTCTCGAAATCATTGATTTGTCGGCCCGTGTCGAACACGTGCTGGCACTGCTCGACGGCGAAATCGATCTGTTGCAGGTCGAGAAACGCATTCGCGGTCGCGTCAAGAAGCAGATGGAGCGCAGCCAGCGCGAGTACTACCTGAATGAGCAGATGAAGGCCATCCAGAAAGAGCTGGGCGATGGCGATGAAGGTCACAACGAAATCGAGGAGCTGAAAAAGCGCATCGATGCTGCCGGCTTGCCCAAGGATGCACTGGCTAAGGCCCAGGCCGAGTTGAACAAGCTCAAGCAAATGTCGCCGATGTCTGCCGAGGCCACCGTCGTGCGCTCCTACATCGACTGGTTGGTCCAGGTGCCGTGGAAAGCCCAGAGCAAGGTGCGTCTGGACCTGGCGCGTGCCGAAGACATCCTCGACGCCGATCATTACGGCCTGGAAGAGGTCAAGGAACGCATCCTGGAATACCTCGCCGTGCAGAAGCGCGTGAAGAAGATCCGTGGCCCGGTCCTGTGCCTGGTTGGTCCTCCAGGGGTCGGTAAAACCTCCCTTGCGGAGTCGATTGCCCACGCCACCAACCGCAAATTTGTACGCATGGCCCTTGGCGGCGTGCGCGATGAGGCGGAAATTCGGGGCCATCGCCGTACCTACATCGGTTCGATGCCAGGAAGATTGATTCAAAAGATGACAAAGGTCGGCGTGCGCAATCCGCTGTTCCTTTTGGACGAAATCGACAAGATGGGTAGCGACATGCGCGGCGATCCAGCCTCTGCGTTGCTCGAAGTCCTCGATCCTGAGCAGAATCACAACTTCAACGATCACTACCTGGAGGTCGATTACGACCTGTCGGACGTGATGTTCCTTTGCACCTCCAACTCCATGAACATTCCGCCAGCGTTGCTGGACCGGATGGAGGTGATTCGTCTGCCGGGTTACACCGAGGACGAGAAGATCAACATCGCCGTGAAATACCTTTCGCCCAAGCAGATCCAGGCCAACGGCCTGAAAAAAGGCGAGCTGGAATTCGACGAGGAAGCGATTCGCGACATCATCCGCTACTACACCCGCGAAGCCGGTGTGCGTGGCCTGGAACGGCAGATTGCCAAGGTTTGCCGCAAGGCGGTCAAGGAACATGCGCTGGAAAAACGCTTCGCGGTCAAGGTCACTGCGGACCTGCTGGAGCACTTCCTGGGCGTACGCAAGTTCCGCTATGGCCTTGCCGAGCAACAGGACCAGATCGGCCAGGTGACTGGCTTGGCCTGGACCCAGGTCGGTGGTGAGTTGCTGACCATCGAAGCCGCCGTGGTGCCGGGCAAGGGGCAACTGATCAAGACCGGTTCCCTGGGCGACGTGATGGTCGAATCGATCACCGCTGCGCTGACGGTGGTTCGCAGTCGCGCCCGGAGCCTGGGTATTCCCCTGGACTTCCATGAGAAGCGCGATACGCATATCCACATGCCTGAAGGGGCTACGCCCAAGGACGGCCCAAGCGCTGGTGTAGGCATGTGCACGGCCCTGGTTTCGGCATTGACCGGTATTCCGGTGCGCGCCGACGTCGCCATGACGGGTGAAATCACGTTGCGTGGCCAGGTCCTGGCGATTGGCGGCCTGAAGGAAAAACTGCTGGCGGCACACCGTGGCGGGATCAAGATCGTGATCATTCCCGAAGAGAATGTCCGCGACCTGAAGGAAATTCCTGACAACATCAAGCAAGATCTTCAGATCAAACCCGTTAAATGGATTGACGAGGTCCTGCAAATTGCGCTGCAATACGCGCCGGAGCCCTTGCCGGATGTGGCTCCGGAGATTGTCGCGAAGGAAGAAAAGCGAGAGTCTGACTCTAAGGAAAGAATTAGCACGCATTAATACGCATTTGCCTGGGGGGCTTCCTTGACAGTTTTTTAGAGCCCTTGTTATAAAGCGGCTCTTAAGTGTCTGCAGGCCATTCAGCACTCGTTTTTGCTTTCACCAAAAAAACTTAGAATCATCTCAAATAGATATAAGGGGACTTAGAGTGAACAAGTCGGAACTGATTGATGCTATCGCTGCATCCGCTGATATCCCGAAAGCTGCTGCTGGCCGTGCGCTGGACGCTGTAATCGAATCCGTCACTGGCGCTCTGAAGGCTGGCGACTCCGTTGTTCTGGTTGGTTTCGGTACCTTCTCCGTGACCGATCGTCCTGCTCGTATCGGTCGCAACCCGCAGACCGGTAAGACGCTGGAAATCGCTGCTGCCAAAAAGCCAGGCTTCAAAGCTGGTAAAGCACTGAAAGAAGCCGTTAACTAAGGTTTCGTTGAGTTTATCCGGGTCGGGGTCATGCCTGGCTTGGCAGCGGAGCGGTAATACGGCCGGTTGCAACCGGTCTGGCACACCAGGGCTTGCAGGTTAGAGCCCGGTCCGCTCCGCCAGTTACGAGAAGGCGCATCCTCGGATGCGCCTTTCTTCTATCCGGATTCTACCCACGCTCCACGGTTGCCTAAATTTGAAGTTCAACCGTTTCTGGGGGACGCATGCTGCAGAATATCAGGGACAATTCACAAGGCTGGATTGCCAAGACCATCATCGGGGTCATCGTCGCATTGATGGCGTTGACCGGTTTCGATGCCATTTTTCAAGCCACCACCAACAGCAATGACGCGGCCAAGGTCAACGGCGAAAAAATCAGCCAGAACGAGCTGAGCCAGGCGGTCGACATGCAACGCCGTCAGCTCATGCAACAGCTGGGCAAGGATTTCGACGCCTCCCTGCTGGACGAAAAAATGCTGCGCGATTCGGCGCTCAAGGGCCTGATCGACCGCAAGTTGCTGCTGCAAGGTGCACACGATGCGAAATTCGCTTTCTCGGAAGCTGCGCTTGATCAAGTCATCCTGCAGACGCCTGAGTTCCAGGTGGATGGTAAATTCAGCGCCGAGCGTTTCGATCAGGTGATCCGCCAGCTGGGTTATAGCCGTATGCAGTTCCGCCAGATGCTGGCTCAGGAAATGCTGATCGGTCAGTTGCGCGCCGGCCTGGCGGGCAGCGGTTTCGTCACAGATGCCCAAGTGCTGGCATTTGCACGCCTGGAAAAACAGACGCGTGATTTCGCCACCTTGAACATCAAGGCCGATCCTGCGTCGGTAAAGCTGACCGACGATGAGGTCAAGGCTTACTACGACCAACACGCCAAGGAATTCATGACGCCTGACCAGGTGGTCATCGATTATCTCGAGCTGAAGAAAGCCTCTTTCTTCGATCAGGTCAACGTCAAGGACGAAGACCTGCAAGCGGCCTATCAGAAAGAAATCGCCAACCTGTCCGAACAGCGTCGCGCTGCGCACATCCTGATCGAAGTGAACGACAAGGTGACCGAAGCCCAGGCCAAGGCGAAGATCGAAGAGATCCAGGCTCGCTTGGCCAAAGGTGAGTCGTTTGAAGCGTTGGCGAAGGAGTTTTCCCAGGACCCGGGTTCGGCGAACAACGGCGGCGATCTCGGCTATGCCGGCCCAGGTGTCTACGATCCGGAGTTCGAAAAGGCCTTGTACGCCTTGAACAAGGACCAGGTCTCGGCACCGGTCCGTACCGATTTCGGTTTGCACCTGATCAAGCTGCTGGGGATCGAAGCGCCTGAAGTGCCGACCTTCGCCAGCCTCAAGGACAAACTGACCCGCGAGCTGAAGACTCAGCAGGTGGAGCAGCGTTTCGTGGAGGCGACCAAGCAACTGGAAGATGCCTCGTTCGAAGCGTCCGACCTGGCGCAGCCGGCCCAGGACCTGAAGCTGACCATTCATACATCGGCCCCGTTCGGTCGTGAAGGCGGTGAAGGGATTGCGGCCAATCGCGCCGTGGTCACTGCGGCGTTCAGCCCGGAAGTGCTGGATGAAGGTGCCAACAGCACCGCCATCGAACTGGACCCGGAAACCGTCGTAGTGCTGCGTGCCAAGGAGCACCGCAAGCCTGAGCAACTGCCGCTGGAAAGCGTGGCAGGGCCGATTCGTGCTCAATTGACCAAGGAACATGCCAGCGCAGCGGCCAAGACCCGCGCCGACGAGCTGATCACCAGCCTGCGCGACGGCAAGACGGCACTGGATAAACCGGTTGACGGCCAAGGCTGGAAAGCCATCGAGGCGGCCACCCGCAACCAGGAAGGCATCGACCCGGCGGTGCTGCAAGCACTGTTCCGCATGCCTAAGCCTGAGTCCAAGGACAAGCCGACGTTCACCAGTGTGACCTTGCCTGATGGCAGCCTGATGGTCGTGCGTTTGAATGGCGTGAACGAAGCAGCGGCACCGACTGACGAAGAGAAGGCGGAATATCGCCGCTACCTCGCGTCCCGTGTTGGTCAGCAGGACTTTGCGGCGTATCGCAAGCAGTTGGAGAGCCAGGCGGATATCAAGCGTTTCTAATTGCTTGAGGTTTGGTCAAGCCTGATTGTAATGCTGTTCGCTTTAGAGAAAACGGCGCTTCTCCAGAAATGGGAAGCGCCGTTTTTTTTGGCTTGGGTTTTGGATTTTGGGTGTATGTCCAAATAAACCACGTCTCTGGAAACGGAATAAAAAACTTCATTGACCGCTGAAGTGAACAGCATTAGCCCGAACCGTCAGATTTTTGTATCTGCTTGTTGCCTGGAAAGCGGGTGTTCGTCGATCTATCCGGTTGGCGTCTTTTTCCTGCAAACAACCCCCAGTAAACTTGTAACCCCCTTGAAACAAGATTAGCCACGCTGCCGAGTCGCGTTCTGTTGCACAATACGCCCCGGACCGTTTTTCTCAGGATGTTCAATGTTCAAATCATTTCCCATGCGCACCGTCGGGCTTGCACTGTTGCTGGCCGCCGCAGCCGGTTGCTCGTCGAAGAAAGCAGCCATTTACGAGCACGAGAATTTCGACGACTCCGGCACGTTCTCGCGCACTTATCCAGTGAACGACGCGGCGACCTGCGAGGCCGGGCGTCGGGCGTTGCTCAGCCAGGGCTACATCATCACCAGCAGCGATCCGAAGCTGGTCAGCGGTCACAAGAGCTTCCAGCAGACCGGCGACACCCACATGGAAATCAGCTTCAACCTGGTCTGTGCCGAAGACGGCGGTACTGGCCACCGTGCGACGATGTTCGCCAACGCCTTGCAGGACCGTTATGCCCTCAAGAAGATCAACAACTCCGCCAGCCTGGGCGTGGGCGTGTTGGGTTCGGTATCGATGCCGATCGGCTCCTCGGATGATTCGATGGTCAAGGTCGCCAGCGAAACCGTGTCGGCGTCCAAGTTCTATGAGCGCTTCTTTGCCCTGGTGGAGCTGTTCCTGCCTCCCGAGGCGAAGAAAGCGGCTGATAACGCCGAGAAACCGAAAACTGAACTGGGCATTCCGGAAACCAAGGTCGAACCGGCTGCCCTGATGCCTGCTCCAGCGCCTGCGCCGGAGCCGGAGCCGATTGCCCCGGCGCCAGCCACCCCGGTGGAAGAGGCCGCGCCGGCCCCCGTCGAAACCACTCCCACGGTCTCGGAGCCCGTCGCACCGCCGAGCGAGCCAGCGCCGATTGCACCCGAGTCGATTGCGCCCGAGTCGTTCGAGTCTGCGCCGACGACGCAAACCGTTACACCACCGCCACCACCGTCCAGCTCGTTACCGGCACCGACCGAGCCGATCCAGCCGCTTCCGTCATCCTGAGGTTCAGTGGCAGGGAGTAACGCCCTGTCACTCTTTACACAGTAATTTCCCGACCCTGTGCTACGTTTAATTCATGAAGCCTTTGCTTCATGTTTTATTCATAAAGCAGCTTTATGCTGATGCCAGCGCCATAAGGCATCGGTTTCAATGACAGGGGAAGGACACGTAATGGATGATTATCAGGAAGAGCTGCTGGAATACCAGGCGTATGAACTGGACCCGTTGGAACCCGCCGAAGATGCGACGGAGTTGTAAGGATCGCGACAAGCTACAAATGGTAAGCACCTAGCCAGGTTCTTGAAGCTCAAACCCCTCGGTGACTACGACGAAACTCTCCGGGTGTCTGGTTGTTCCAGCGCTTGAAGGCTCGTTGAAATGCCTCGGCTGAGGCGAATCCCAATAGATAAGCGATTTCGCCAAACGCCAGTTCGGTATCGCGTATGTAGGTCATGGCCAGGTCGCGGCGGGTGTCGTTGAGGATGGCGCGAAACTGCGTGCCTTCCTCGGCCAGCTTGCGACGCAGGGTCCAGGTTGGCAGCTTCAGGCGAGCCGCCACTTCTTCCAGGTCGGGTTCCCGGCCGCCGTTGAGCAACGGTCCCAGCAGTTGGATGATGCGCTCGCGCAGGCTGCGGGTGCGGGTCAGTTGTTCCAGTTCCCGTTCACACAACTGAAGCAGATGGTGCCAGGTGCTGGGGCAATGCTGTGGGTTGCGCTGGGCGAGGCTGTCCAGGCCCAGTCGCAGTTGATTCTGTTCGGCGCCAAATTGGATCGGGCAGTCACCGAGCGTGCGGTAGGCCTCCACGTATGCCGGCTCCTCGAATTCGATTTCGATGCGTTCTGGCCGCAGCGCGATGCCGCTGACGCTGGACAGTTGCGCAAGCCAGCCGGCAATGATCGAGTCCACGACAAAGCGGTTGAAGGCGTTATACGGGCTGATGGAATAGAACCGTAGCCAAGCGCCTCGGGCATCTTCATGGAAACTCGATTGGCCGCGATAGTTGGAGCCGTACAGCGGCTCGAAGCGGATCATGCAGCGGGCGGCCTCGCGCACGGTGGGCGCCTGGGCCGCGGTAACGCCCGCCAGCCCGGCCTGGCTCAAGCGGCCGAGTTGGCCCATGCGCAGGCCCAAGGCTGGGTCCTGAGTTTGTTGAATCGCGGCGTGGCCCAGACGCATGTAGCGCGGGATCGACAATCGTGCCCCGGGCTCGGCCAGGCGCGCGGCATCGAGACCGTACTGTTCAAGCAGAGGTTGAGGGTCTTGCCCATGGCTGGCGACGGCGTCAGCCAAGCTATGGACAAAGCCCACAGACAGGTCGCCCAGGCGCATCGGCTGCGGTTTCATGTTCACAACCACAGGTTCAGCAGGCGGGCGCCGCGGGCGTTGCCATCGGGGAAGTGTTGGCCGTTGTGGCTGATGAAACTCTGGCCGGCGCTGCCGTTGTCCCAGAACTGGCCCCGCAGGAACACGCTGACGCCGCCCTGGGCCTGGCTGATGGGCAATTGGCCGGTCAGTGTCAGGCGATGCCAGGCTTGGCCCTCGCTCACTTCACCTGGCTTGAGGCTCACCTCGCTCGGCGTGGACAGGCCTTTATAACCGCTCCAGGGTTTGTCCCATGTGTCGCGACCGAGGATGAAGGCGGGCACCGCAATCAGTTGCGCGCCCTGGTCGTTGAGTTGCCGGTAGTGGAGCGGGTACCAACTGTCGCTGCCGATCAGCACGCCCAGGCGCCCGGCGGGGGTGTCGATGACTTGGACAGCGGTCGGGCGGTCGGCCCCAAGCACGTCGCGCTGTTCAAACACCGGATGTCGTTGGCGTTGTGGCTGGCCGATCGGCCGGCCATCGCTGCCGAACACCAGGCTGCTGTTGTACAGCGCACCGCGACCGATCTTCAGTTCACCGTCACTGACACTGGGCTCGGGAAGCACGATGGAGCCGGCCACCAGGGTGATACCGAACTCCTTGGCCAGCCCACCGAACAGCGCTTGATAGTCATGGGCCATGCGCTCGGCTTTCATGCGCAGGTGGGCATCGTCCAGTCGGCTATCGCCTTGAGCGCTGATCAATGCCTGGATAAACGCCAGCGGATTACTGATCGCCAGCCAGTTCATGGCTTCCTTCAGGCTGGTGGCCTGGTACAACTCGTCTTTTTCGCCGCCGACCATCAACCAGGTGCCGATGTGCTCGGGCAGGACCACCACGGTCTTGGCATTGAGAAAGCCCTGGTCGCGAGCCGTCTGCAGATAGGCTGCCAGTTTGCGATGCAGGCGCTCGGGGCTCTGGTAGTCGGTGGGGAACAGTTCGGGTTGGATGCCCAGCAGGTTACCGCGGTCGGCGGGTGTGCCCTGATCGACCGCCAGGCTGATGCGCAGGTCCGACAGGTAATGACCCGTCGGACGATCCGTCGTCCACAGGGCGTAGGTGATCAGGGCGGCAATCAAGGCCAGGGAAAACAGCAGGTACAGAAATTTGCGCATGGGAGAACAGTCAGCGGCCGTGTGCAGGTTCGTGATTTTTCATCAGGAGCTACGGGGCAGGGTACGGTAAAACAAGGGATTAGCGAAGGGCGGGCGCTGATTTGTACTTGCGCCAGGCCTGCGCCAAGGCGTCCATGGAATCCTTGGACACCCTCCGCGCGAGCAAGGCGCATTAATGACTTTTGGCCTTCCTGATGCGGATCAGAATCAGCAGCATGATCAACAGCACCGGTGGCGTCATGCCCAGCAGTGCCTCGCGGGCCGATAGGCTTGCGCCCAAGGTGTGCAGCCCGCTATAGACCAGTTTGAACAGATTGATCAGGTAGTAGGTGATGGCAATGATCGACAGGCCTTCCACCGCGCGCTGGATCTTTATCTGTGCATCGGCGCGTGCATTGAGGCTGCGCAGGATCTCGGCGTTCTGATCCTCCATTTCGACCTGTACGCGTGCTTGCAACAAGTCACCCAGGTTGGCGACGCTCATGGCCAGTTGCTCGAGGCGCTGTTCGGTGGCTGCGCAATAACGCACCGTGGGCTTGAAACGCCGTTCGATGAACACGCCCAGCCGCTGGCAATCCCCCAGGTGACTTTCACGCAACTCCCCCAGGCGCTCGAACACCAGTTGGGCATAGGCGCGGGTGGCGCTGAAACGGTGGCGATTCTTGACCGTGCTGCTGACAACCTGGCGAGACAGCAGGGCGATGTCCTCCAGCAGGGCCTTGGCATGCACGCCGCTGGCATTGGCGTTGCGTTCGGACAGGCTCACCAGGGTGCGATCGAATTCGTTCAGTTGCGGGTCCAGTGCCTTGGCGGTATTGAGCGACAAGGACGCCATCATGCGATAGGTCTCGATTTCCAGCAGGCGCCGGATCATGCGGCCCTGACGATAAGCGTTGAGCCGTCGGTTGATGAACAGCAGGCGGTTGGTGCCGTCCTCGGTCAGGCGAAAATCGCTCCAGACCACCGCATCGCCACCGCCCACGCAAGAACCGCAGGGGTCCTTGAAACCGTAGCTGGGCAGGTCGAGACCGGCTTCGGCGCGCACCACCACCTGAACGGCATTGATGAGGTGCTGGGAATGGCCTTCGATACCCTGGGCAAGGCATTCGGGCAGCGTTGTCCAGTGCGGTTCGTTGGTGCTGGCGGGAACGACCAGGGTCAGGGTGAAGAACTCGGCGTGGCGCTCCCACTTGAGTGGATGGCCTTCAAGGCGGGTGATGCCTTGTGCGGCCTCTGCTGCGACGGTTTCCGGGCACAGTCGCTCGAGCAGCGCGTTGCACTGGGCATTGTCGCCAAGAAACGCCAGGTGGAAGACGTGGGCCGGCTCGTCGAAGTACAGCGACGGGCGGGCGTGCAACTCGTTGTGCAGCATTTTTCGTTGGGGATGCATGCGAGGGCGACCGTGTTATTAAGGTTATTTTAGGGTTGAGCACCTGGACCAGCGTTGATAGGACTGGTGCATTCCGGCGAGAGTCACGCGCAGCTGATCGGTGCGCTGCACATTTGGATCATTAACTTGTCAGTTACGGTCATTGAGCGCCCGCATCCGGACTCTTACGCTGTGGGTCATGACAGACGCAAGCCGCAGAGCTTGCGCTTTTCCCCGTGATCGCCCGTTGTGGAGTTACCGATGACCGCCTCTCATTACCCGCACCTGCTGGCCCCGCTGGACCTGGGTTTCACCACGTTGCGCAACCGTACCCTGATGGGCTCGATGCACACCGGCCTGGAAGAGAAACCCGGCGGTTTCGAACGCATGGCGGCGTATTTTGCCGAGCGCGCCCGGGGCGGCGTGGGCCTGATGGTCACCGGTGGGATCGGGCCGAATGACGAGGGCGGCGTGTACTCCGGGGCGGCCAAGCTGACCACCGAGGAAGAAGCGCTCAAGCACCAGATCGTGACCCGGGCCGTACACGAGGCCGGTGGCAAGATCTGCATGCAGATTCTCCATGCCGGGCGCTACGCCTACAGCCCCAAGCAGGTGGCACCGAGCGCGATCCAGGCACCGATCAACCCCTTCAAGCCCAAGGCGCTGGACGAGGAGGGTATCGAGAAACAGATCAGCGATTTCGTCACCTGTTCGGTCCTGGCCCAGAAGGCCGAATACGACGGCGTCGAGATCATGGGCTCGGAAGGTTATTTCATTAACCAGTTCCTGGCGGCCCACACCAACCACCGTACCGACCGTTGGGGCGGCAGCTATGAAAACCGCATGCGCCTGCCGGTGGAAATCGTGCGTCGGGTGCGTGAGGCAGTAGGCCCGAACTTCATCATCATCTTTCGCCTGTCGATGCTCGATCTGGTGGAAGGTGGCAGTTCGTGGGACGAAATCGTCCAGTTGGCCAAGGCCATCGAGCAGGCCGGCGCAACGATCATCAACACCGGTATCGGTTGGCACGAAGCGCGGATTCCCACCATTGCCACCAAGGTTCCACGGGCGGCGTTCAGCAAGGTCACGGCCAAGCTGCGTGGTTCGGTAAGCATCCCGCTGATCACTACCAATCGCATCAACACCCCGGAAGTGGCCGAGCAGATCCTCGCTGAGGGCGATGCCGATATGGTCTCCATGGCCCGGCCATTCCTGGCCGATCCGGAGTTCGTCAACAAGGCCGCTGCCGGTCGCAGTGACGAAATCAACACCTGCATCGGCTGCAACCAGGCGTGCCTGGACCACACCTTTGGCGGCAAGCTCACCAGTTGCCTGGTCAACCCACGGGCTTGCCATGAAACCGAGCTGAACTACCTGCCGGTGACCCAGGTGAAGAAAATCGCCGTGGTCGGTGCCGGCCCGGCCGGGTTGTCCGCGGCCACGGTGGCGGCCGAGCGTGGGCACCAGGTGACGCTGTTCGATTCGGCCAGCGAAATTGGCGGGCAGTTCAACGTCGCCAAACGCGTGCCAGGCAAGGAGGAGTTCTTCGAAACCTTGCGCTACTTCAAACGCAAATTGCAGACCAGCCATGTCGAGCTGTGCCTCGATACCCGGGTGGATGTGGCGCAATTGGTGGCCGGCGGCTACGACGAGATCATCCTTGCCACCGGCATCGCGCCGCGCGTGCCGGCGATTCCCGGGGTGGAGCATGCCAAGGTGTTGAGCTACCTGGACGTGATCCTCGAGCGCAAGCCGGTGGGCCGTAGCGTCGCGGTGATCGGTGCCGGCGGTATTGGCTTCGACGTGTCGGAGTTCCTGGTGCATCAGGGCGTCGCCACCAGCCAGGACCGTGAGGCGTTCTGGAGGGAGTGGGGCATCGACACCCACCTCGAGGCTCGCGGCGGTGTGGCCGGGATCAAGGCTGAACCCCATGCACCGGCACGCCAGGTGTTCCTGCTGCAACGCAAGGCGTCCAAGGTCGGTGACGGCCTGGGCAAGACCACCGGCTGGATTCACCGCACAGGCCTGAAGAACAAGCAGGTGCAGATGCTCAACAGCGTCGAGTACCTGAAGATCGACGACGACGGCCTGCACATTCGCATCGGCGAAACCGGCGAGCCGCAAGTGCTGGCCGTGGACAACATCGTGATCTGCGCCGGCCAGGATCCGCTGCGTGAATTGCAGGAAGGCCTGGAGGCGGCGGGGCAGACCGTCCACCTCATTGGCGGCGCCGACGTGGCGGCGGAACTGGATGCCAAGCGGGCGATCAACCAGGGGTCGCGGTTGGCGGCGCAGTTGTAACTCACACGCTCTGTAGAACCCGGATCCCCTGTGGGAGCGAGCAAGCTCGCTCCCACAGGGGACGGTGAACTCCGATCCTGAAGTCTCTCAACACCGAGCTGTTAAGATGCCGGTATCTTCCCCTCCGGCCCGCCGCAATGCTGCTTCCCGCCCTCGACTGGCATCCCCAACCCCGACTCGAACCCCTTCACCTGGACTGGCTCGCCCGTGCCGGTGTCGAAGTGGCGGTGTTGCGCCTGGACCGGATCGATCCGCTGATCAGCGGCAACAAGTGGTTCAAGCTGGTCCCTCATCTGCGCACCGCCCATGAGGCCGGAGCCGAAGGGGTCATGAGCCTGGGCGGTGCCTATTCCAACCATTTGCATGCGCTGGCGGCGGCCGGCAGGCGCTTCGGCTTTTCCACGGCCGGGCTATTGCGCGGTCATCCCCAGGACACGCCGACGGTGCGCGACCTGAAAGCGTTTGGCATGGACCTGCACTGGTTGGGTTATGGCGGATACCGAGAGCGGCACGCAGCGGATTTCTGGGAACCGTGGCAGATTCGCTATCCACATTTGCATCCGGTGCCCGAGGGCGGTTCGGGATTGCCTGGGGCGCAAGGCTGCATGACGTGGGTGGCCAGTGTCCGTGAACAATTGGCGGCGCTGGGATGGGCGGATTATCACGGCTGGTGGTTGGCTTGCGGTACTGGAACATCGCTGGCCGGACTGGTGCTGGCCGAAGCGGGCGAGCGCCCGGTCTACGGCGTGCTGGCCGTGCCTCCGGACCATGGCGTGGCCCGGCAGGTCGAGCGCATCGTGGGAGAAGCCGGGCTTTCCAGCCCGCGTCATGAGTTCTTCGACGGCAGCCGTGGCGGGTTCGCCCGGGTCGATGCCGAACTCACCGAGTTCATCGAAACCACGACGGCCATCGAACTGGAGCCGTTGTACACCGGCAAAGCCTTGATGTTGCTCAAGACGCAAGTCGAGGCCGGACGATTTGCCCCGGATACCCGTCTGGTCTTCGTCCACACCGGCGGTTTGCAAGGCCGCCGGGGGTTCGAGTAACGACGGTCAGCCGCGTTTGGGCATCATCCGCAGCAGCGTGTTGTCCCGTACCACATAGTGGTGGTACAGCCCCGCCAAGGCATGCAGGCCAATCAGCCAATAGCCGATGGTGCCGCCCAGCACGTGCCAGCCTTCCAGTTGCTTGGCGAAATCCTTGTCTTGATTGATGAGCAACGGCAGATCGAAACCGTAGAACATCACCTGGTGCCCTTCGGCGCTGGTGATCAGCCAGCCCAGCAGCGGCATGGCGATCATGAACAGGTACAGCGCCCAATGCATCAGGCGAGCGAGAACGGTTTGCCATGCAGGCGACGCCGGGAAAATCGCCGGAGCCTTACCCATGCTGCGGGCGAACAGGCGTAGCCAGACCAGCAGGAACACCGTCAGGCCGAGCATGAAGTGCGCTTCCTTGATCAGGGTGCGACCGCCACTGCCCTTGGGGAAAATCCCGCGGAACTCGATGCAGGCGTAAACCACGGCCAGCAGAACCAGCATCAGCCAATGCAAGGTGACCGTGACGGTACTGTAGCGGCTTTCTGAGTTTTTCCAGGGCATTGCAGGCCTCTCCAACGATCAGGGTAGAGCGCCGTCTAGAGCGGCGTTATCCGTTTACTGTAAGCCCGTTTCGCTGGGTTTGCTTGAGCCAGATCACTTTTGCCGGCATGAAGCCACAGGGTTGAGTCAGGGAGTCAAATCCGGCGGATTCAGCAGCCAGTCCAACAGCAGCCCTGCATCATGGTCCCCACGGGGCGATTTCGGGGACGTGGCGGTATGGCCTGCGCCGGTATCGACAGCCCCTGGGCACAGCACCGGTCGATCAGGGTCGCCATCGAGAAAACTCACCAGCACTTCGCTGCCGGCCATCAGGCTGGGGCTGCCATCCAGCGTCAGCCGCGACACGGGCAGCGTGATGCCGTCCTGGTCCGGCGCCCATAGGCTGACACTCACCTGGCCACGTTCATCGGCGCTGGCCGGCTGGCCGGTGCTGCCGAGTACATGGGCCAGGTGGTACCCGGGGACGGGGGGCTTGGGGTGCTTGAGGGCTGGCCTGAACGTGGTGGACCAGGGAATGGCGGTGAACCGGTTGCGGTAGTCACGGGCCGACGGTGCGGCGGGCAGGTCCGGCTCCAGGATCGAGAACTGCCGTCCGCGATGCTGGACCTCGGTGATCAACCATTGATCGTTGAAGGTGGAAACCGGGTGTTCGCAGACCTGCACGATGTCGCCGCCGTGCAGGGCCGGTTGGGTACTGTGGCCATGGATTTCCCGTTGCCGGCAGCGCAGCCGTTCAAGGTGGCGGCGACCGGCCTGGTAACGGTGAGCCAAGGCCGGGTTGCCGTGCATGGCTTCGTGATCGAGCCGCTCAAGGGGTTGATTCGCCGCCGAGGCCTCGGCTTCGGGCGGGGCCCGGTCACTGAACCCGACGGGCAGCCCAGGCATCATCGGATGGTGACGCAAATACAAGCGTCTGATGGCCGGCTGCAGGCTGTCGTTCGGGCGCAGGGGCAGCTCGATGGGGCGCGCGGGAAAGCTCTTCGGGTCTTCGGCAAACACCAGGACATGGCCCTGGGGAGCATGTTCGAAGTGGTAATGAATGCCTTCTTCCTCACACAGTCGTTGCAGGAGGGTCAGGTCGCTTTCGTCGTACTGGATGCAAAACGGGCGACACGGATACAGCCCATGGGGCAGTTCGAAACGGTAGCTGTCGACGGGTAGCGCGTGTTCTTCCAGCAGGCGTTGCAGCAGCTGCACCACGCTGAGCCGATGGAAAACCCGGCGCTGTGGGCCTTGCTCCAGTTGCTGGAGGTAGGGAACCAACGTCACACGATAGCCGATACGCCGCGGCGCCAGGGCACTGAGGCTAACGCTGTGGACAATCCCATGGACGCCCGATTCGCCTTCCAGGCGCAGGAAGGCCGGATGCCCCAAGAGCAGTTGGAGATCTATCGGCGGGGCCAGGCCGATCAGTTCGAGGTCAAAGCGGTATGGCTGGTTGAGGGCTTCGCGGCCACTGAACCGCAAGACTTGCAGTTGCAAGCCGCTTTGCGTGAGCGTCAGGCTGAAGGGACTTTCCGTGTCGTTGCGCATCGCAGCTCCTACTGGCAGGGAGAGAGGCGCAGAGGGTACGAAACCGCAGGGGAAAACGGTGCTTGTGAGTCGCTATTTCAGAAACGCCCTACAACACGCTGTGAAAATGTCGATCCGGCAGGGTGAATTTTTTGGTCGATCAGCCGGTTTAGGCCGTATAAACTTGCGCCACAGCGCCGGCCGGCAGATGTCTCGGCGCGTCAGACAAGAGAGTGAGTAATGGGCGCACAGTGGAAGGTTAAACACAAAGAAGCGGCTGCCAACGCCAAGGGCAAGATCTTCGGCAAGCTGGTGAAGGAAATCACCATTGCCGCGCGCAACGGCGCTGATACCGCGACCAACGCGCACTTGCGACTGGTGGTCGAACAGGCGAAGAAGGCCTCGATGCCCCGCGAGACCCTGGAACGTGCGATCAAGAAAGGTTCTGGCCAGCTCGGTGAAACCGTGCAATACCACCGCGTCACCTACGAAGGGTTTGCGCCGCACCAGGTGCCCCTGATCGTTGAGTGCGTGACCGATAACATCAACCGTACTGTTGCCGAAATTCGCGTCGCGTTCCGCAAGGGCCAACTCGGCGCCTCGGGTTCGGTGGCGTGGGACTTCAACCATGTGGGCATGATCGAAGCCGCGCCGGACAGCCCGGACGCCGATCCGGAAATGGCCGCCATCGAGGCCGGTGCCCAGGATTTCGAACCGGGCGAAGAAGGCGCGACGTTGTTTCTCACCGATCCTGCCGACCTCGATGCCGTACAGAAGGCCTTGCCGGAGCAGGGTTTCACCGTATTGTCGGCCAAGCTGGGCTATCAGCCGAAAAACCCGGTCAGTGGCCTGACCGACGAGCAGATGGCTGAAGTAGAAGCCTTCCTCGAAGGCCTCGACAACCACGATGACGTGCAGGACATGTTTGTCGGGTTGGCGGGTTAACCCCACCCTGCTTGGACCAGGGACAGGATGGACATGTGGCGAGGGGATTTATCCCCGCTGGGCCGCGAAGCGGCCCTGAAACCAGACAACTTGGGTATGTCTGGCTGACTCGGCAGAGTTTTGGGGGCTGCTGCGCAGCCCAGCGGGGATAAATCCCCTCGCCACAAAGGTTCGGGCGATCAACCTATGACGTCGATTGAATCAGTGGATTAGAAGCTGGACAACAGCTGCCTGATCTCATCGAACCCCGGCCGCGCCAACACCTCTGGCTGACAGCAACGCACCTGCAGATCCTGTAACGCTGCCAGTTCCTCGGCACTGAGCGTCGGTTCGATCCGCGCCAGCAATTCCCCCAGCAAAATCCCGAAGGCCCGCACCTCGATGCGTTGCAGTGCGCGGGTTTGCACGGTGTCTGCAGTGGCATGGAACGACGCCGCGCCAAAGTCCCCCAGCAGGCAATCGCCCTGTTCATCGCACAGAATATTGTGCCCGTAGAGATCCCCATGGGTGATGCCATGGCGGTGCAGGTGCGCCGCCACCGAGGCAATGCCGTGGGCGATGCGCAAGGCCACCGGGGCGCTCAGGCGCAGTTCATCGGCATACACGTCGCGGCTGCATGACGCCAGGCTCGGCAGCCCGGCGAGGTTACGGTAGCTGGGCTCGATCAGCGCCATCACCAGCCCGGCCTGTTGCTCGGGGTGCCCGGCAACCTGACCCAGCACCTCAATCAGGTTCGAGTGGCGACCGGCCGTGATGCAGGCATGCATCTCATGCAGGGGCGAGCCGTCGCTGGTCATCTGGCCCTTGTACAACTTCACTGCGACCTTTCGTGCCGCCTGGCCGGGCGTCTGCCAGAGCGCCTGATGAATCACCCCCGACGCGCCTTCGCCCAGTTGTCGTTGCAGTTCCAGATGCGACCATTCGATAGGCGTCGTGGTATTCAGGACTGTCGCTTGCGCCTGGGTTTCCAGTGGGTTGCCGGCGTAGGCCAGCCAACTGAGGCTTGGCAACGTGAGCAGCCATTGCGGCAGTTCGGTCAGTTGGTTGGCGGCGATGCGTAGCAGTTCGAGGCGATGACACTGGCCCAGGCTCGCCGGCAACTGCTGCAAACGGTTGCCGGCCAGCATCAGTTTTTGCAGATAGGGGCGTTGGCCCAGTTCATCCGGCAAGCGGCTGACGCAGTTGTCGGTCAGGATCAGCCAGCGCAGCAGTGGCGGCAGTGCGGCGCCCGTGACGCGGTTGATGCGGTTGGCCTTGAAACCGACCATGGTCAGCGCGCTGCAACGGCCCAGGCATTCGGGCAGTTCAGTGAAGCGGTTGTCGGAACAGAACAGTACGCGCAGGCGAGTCAGCCGATGCAGGTCGTCGGGCAGCGTGTCCAACTGATTGCCGCTGAGGTTGAGGATCTCGAGGGAATCGGCCAGGTCGAAGATTTCCCGGGGAAACTCCGTCAAGCCGCAGGCCAGGTCCAGCCGGGTAATGCCGCAGAGCTGGCCGGCGCGTAGTTGGGCGAGGGTGTGCATGGATGGGGTCGCTGTTGATCAAGGAGTGGGCACAAGAACCTGTGGCGAGGGAGCTTGCTCCCGCTGGGCTGCATGGCAGCCCCAAAAAGCGGCTATGCAATCAGTCTGACACACCTTGGTGTCAGGTTTGAGGGCTGCTTCGCAGCCCAGCGGGAGCAAGCTCCCTCGCCACAGGTTATCTTCAGGCACTAAGCCCGAGATGGCCGCATGATAACTGCAAAATTCGCGCTAGCGCTCGATGCTGCGGTTCCAGCGGGCGTTCCAGGCCGGGCGTTGCTCGTTGACCTGGTCCCAATCCACGGCAATCGCCGTTTCCAGGTATTGCCGATCCTCGACCGTGACGGTCGAGCCGTGGCCGCCTTGAGCGTGGCAACGGTGAGCGACCGCCTGGGGCCTGATCGCCTGCCGATGGTGGTGGACATGCTCAAGCGCGAGGCGGCCCTGATCGGACCGCGGATCAACCCGTTCGACCCGTTGCTGCGCAGGCCTTCGCAGGTGTTTGGGCAGGGTTGAACACTGCCTCAAACCCACCGCTGATCAGAAGTCCAATGTCTGCTTAAGTCTTTGCACCGTCGGCGCATCACTGGGGATGACCATCGCATAGTTGTAGCCCGGCCCGGACCAGTACTCGGCTTGCAACTCGCCCTCGCGACGACTGCCCCGCGGCAGGAGGAAGTTTTTCGGGCCGGGTGGGCGCACGTAGAAGCTGATTTTCTGACCGCTCGGGTCCTGATAGACCACCATCGCCGCCGCGCCTTGTTCGGTGCTGAGCAAGCGTCCGCTGACCGGCTTGAAGCCCGCCCCCGACAGGTCTGGCAGCCGGTCAGCCTGAGTGAAGTAGCGGTCGAGCCAGCCTTGCATGCTCTGCTCGTCGCCGGTCTGGTAATCGGCCGGAAGGATGCCCTGCTGGGCAATTAACCGGTACGCCTGGAGGGCGTCAGCCATGGGGGCTGCGGCGCTGAGTAGGGTCATTTGTCGCGCCTGCCAGCCGCTGACCCCGCCTACGCTGACGGCCAGCAGCAACACCGCGACGCTGGCCAGGTGGCGGCGGGAGCGATGTTTCAGGTGCTGGCGAATCATGGCCGGGTCGAGATCCGGATTGGGCGGCTGTTGCAAGGCGCCGCTCAGGGCCGTGCGCAGGTGCTGCGCGTCTTGTTGCCAGGCGCGGACCCGGGCGGCGACTTCCGGCTGGTTGGCCAGGTAGGCCTGCACCAGGCGCTGGTCGGCCTCGCTCAGTTGGCGATCGACGTAGGCGTGCAGGTCGTTGTCGCTGGGGGGCATGCTGATCATTTGAGTATCCGCAGGGTAGGGCGGGTGACTTCGCCGTCGCTGAGTTGGCGCAGGGCCTGGCGAGCGCGGGACAGGCGGGACATTACCGTGCCGGTCGGCACGCCGAGGATGTCGGCGATTTGCTGGTAACTCAAGCCTTCCACCGACACCCAGAGCAACAGCGCGCGCTGTTCCGTCGTGAGCTGATCGAAGGCCTGCAACGACGATTGCGCGATCACGCTGCGCTCGGCCGAAGGGTGGGCATCGTCGCGGCCGGTGAAAAACTCCAGCATGCGCGCATACCGTCGTGAGCGGCGATGGCTGTCGAGAAACTGCCGATACAGAATCGAAAACAGCCAGGCCCGCAGATCGCCGTCCGGACGCTTGTCGTTCCATTTGGACAATGCCCGTTCCAGGCACATCTGCACCAGGTCGTCGGCGTTGCTCGGGTTGCGCGTCAGCGACACGGCAAAACGCCGTAGCCTGGGGATGAGCTCGCGCAACTGTTCGTCGAATGCGTTCATAGGGCTGTGGCTTCTGTGGGCAGTCATTGCGCCGGGACTGGAAAGACGACCCGCGAACGAGATTATTCCAGTGCAGGAAAAATAAATACGAGGCGTGGGAATAAACCTGCCGGGCCTTCGTCTGACGGGTCCTTTCCAACAAATGGCCTCGAGGCCTGGAGATTTCTCATGGTTGATCCTTCATCCTCGTCGAGCCGGCCACCCTTGAGTGCCGCTGGCCTGACATTGCGCCTGAGCGGCATCGCCGTGATTGTTGCTGCGTTGGCCGGGGCGTTTGCCTACGTCAATGGCAGCCTCGACCCACAACGCCTGACACCACAGGCATTGGTCAATGTGCTGGAAAAAAACAACGGCGTTCACCCGGGCTTTCGACGCAACCACTCGAAAGGGGTCTGCGTCGCGGGTTACTTCCAAAGCTCGGGCGAGGCCAGCGCCTATTCCAGCGCCCAGGTGTTCTCGCTGCCGCAAACGCCTGTGGTTGGGCGTTTCGCCTTGCCCAGCGGCAATCCCTATGCACCGGACGGCAGCGTGCCGATTCGCAGCCTGGCACTGCGCTTTACCCAGGCCAACGGCCAGCAATGGCGCACCGGCATGAACAGCATGCCGGTGTTTCCGGTGGGTACGCCGCAAGCTTTCTACCAACTCCAGCAAGCCCAGTCGCCGGACCCTGCCACAGGAAAACCGAACCCTGCGGCCGTACCGGCGTTCTTTGCCGCACACCCCGAAGCGGCGCCGTTCCTGCAATGGATCAAGACCGCCAAGCCGTCGGCCAGCTATGCCACTGAAACCTACAACGGCATCAACGCGTTCTATCTGATCAACCCCGCCGGGCAGCGTCAGGCGGTGCGCTGGGGCATGGTGCCGATGAGCCAGGATGCTGCGGATGCGACGCCACCCCAGGGGGGCGACTTCCTCGAGCAAGACCTGGTGAAGCGCCTCGCCGCCGGGCCGTTGCGCTGGCAGTTGAACATCACCCTGGCCAACCCGGGTGACCCGGTGAACGATGCCAGCAAGGCCTGGCCCGCTGACCGCAAGGTACTCAATGCCGGCACGTTGGTGCTGGAGCGCACCCAGGCGCAGGACAACGGCGAATGCCGCGACATCAACTATGACCCGCTGATCCTGCCCCAAGGGATCGAAGGTTCCGAAGACCCGCTATTGGTCGCGCGCTCCGCCGCCTATGCCAGTTCCTACTTGCGACGTACCAGCGAAGTGAGCCAGTTGCCCGCCAAACAGGAGTCCCGTCCATGAGCGCCCCTCGTCACTTTGCACCGCTGGCCCGGCTGCTGCACTGGCTGATGGCCGTGATGGTCATCGCCATGCTGTTCATCGGCGCGGGCATGGTCGCCTCGGTGTCCGAACGCCATGAATGGCTGTTGCAGTTGCACAAACCATTGGGTATCGCGATTTTGCTGTTGGTGATTGTGCGCCTGATGGTGCGTTTTACTACCCGCCAACCGCCGCTGCCGGCGGATCTGCCGGCCTGGCAAGTGCTGGCGGCAAACGCCTCGCATGTGCTGTTGTACGCCCTGATGCTGCTCTTGCCGTTGTTGGGCTGGGGCATGATTTCGGCGGCGGGGGACCCGGTGATGCTCGGCGACTCGTTGCAACTGCCTTCGATTCTGCCAGCCCACGCGCAGACGTTCGCACTGCTGCGCAAGGCCCACGGGTACCTGGCTTACCTGTTGTTCGTGACGGTGCTGGTGCATCTGGCGGCGGCGTTGTTTCACGCTTGGGTGCGCCGGGATGAGGTGTTGGACAGTATGTTGCGCGGCAAGGGTTGATGGATTGTGGCCAGGGAGCAAGCTCCCTGGCCACAGGGGATTGATCAGGTCATCGGATCAGCGCAATTCGTCGACCATGGCCTCGATGGTGCTCAACACATCCTTGCCCAGCTGCATCGAGCGTTTGCCGGACCAGCCGGTGATCGGGTTCGGGTGATCGTTGTGGTCCTTGAACGGCATCTCCAGGGTCAGGGACAGGCAGTCATATTTCTGGCCGACCGCGTTACAGGCCAGGGTCATGTTGGCCTGGCCCGGTTCGTCGCGGGTGTAGCCGTGAGTGGTCTGGAAGTCTTTGGTCTGATGCTTGAGATGGCTGCGAAAACGCTCTTCAAGTTCGGCAATGCGTGGCGTGTAGCCCGGGTTGCCTTCGCAACCGGCGGTGAAGACGTGGGGAATTTCCTCATCGCCGTGAGCATCGAGGAACAGATCGACGCCGTACTTTTCCATTTGTTGCTGGACGAAAAAGACCTCGGGGCTGATTTCCGGACTGGCGTTCTGCCAGGCGCGGTTGAGGTCCTGGCCCATGGCGTTGGTCCGCAGATGCCCATGGAATGCGCCGTCCGGGTTCATGTTCGGCACCAGGTACAGATCGGCCTTGGCGAGCAACTGGTTCAGTTGCGCATCGTCATGCTGCTGAAGGCGTTCGATCACGCCCTCCATGAACCACTCGGCCATGTGCTCGCCGGGATGTTGCTGGGCGATGATCCAGACTTTGCGCCGGCCTTCGGCACCGCTGCCTTTGCGCAGCAGCTGAATGTCCCGGCCTTCCACGCTTTTACCGACGGCCAAGAGTTCGGTGCCAGCCTTGTGCTGTGCTTGCTCGATCAGCCAATCATGTCGGCCGCGACTGTAGGGTTCGAAGTAGGCGAACCAGACGTTGGTCTGTTCGGTCTCCAGATAAAAGCGCAGGGCGTCGCCTTCAAATTGGGTCGGAATGCGGAACCAATTGACGTGATCGTAGGAGGCAACGGCCTGGTAGCCCGTCCAGGCCTTGTTGTAAGACGATTGACTGGCGTTGAGCAGCCGAAAGGAATATTCCTGGCCGACGTGCAGGCCGCTGGCCTTGAAGTGGAACCATTGGAAATGGGCGCTGCGGGTGTCGGGCCTGATCTTGAGCAACGACTGCAACGGGTTGCTGATGTCGACGACCTCGATGTTGCCGCTGTCGAAATTGGCGCTGATATCAAAGGAAGATTTAGCCACGGTCACGATTCCTGGAGAGGATTTTCATGGCCATTACTGTACACGCAAGACGGGGGGAACCGAGACGCTTTACGTCACGTAAACGAGGGGGCGTCCTCCCTGGACGCCGAGCCAGCTTAGAGAGTCTGCAATTGATTCTCAAGCGCTGGTTGTCGATAGTTTCCGCCTGCGTGGCGGGGCTGCTCTTGCAAACGGGTATTCATTTGCTATCATCGCCGCCATCGAATTGGCAGCACCCAAAAAGACTTCATTAGCCTGAAGCCATAAGCCGAAAAATCGGCAAAAAAAGACCCGGCAAAAAGCCGGGTCAAAAACCGTGATTAGCCTGATGAGGAGATATTCCAGAAGTCCGACCTAAGGTCTTCTGGTCTATCGACTGATCTCGCGACCAGCTGATGCAATAATAATCATTATCATTTGCAAGTCAAATGATTTTATCGCGTCGATGGAAAATTTTTCTCGTCGTCCGCGTTCGCGGCGACATTCCCGAGTGTTACCCCTAGCGAATCGGGTAGCCATCCAGGGATCGGTCAAGCATCACCTTGACCAGGTCAATCATGTGCACCACCGAAAACGCCAGGTCACGGTTCGAACCGTTCAACTGGTTGGCGGACTCGTGGGCGGTTGCCGCTGCACAGCGCAACAGGTCGCATGCGTGAACAAGGGCTTCTTCTGCGCTGACGCTGTGATTGACGTCGAAGAAGCGATGTTCTGCCTGTGCCTGCGAAACACCTGGTTTCAAGTAGTAATCGAGGGCGCGCTTGGCCGCCGGGCAATCCTGCAAGGAAGGGAACGTGCTGTCGAAAGGGCTGCCGGGTTGGTTTTTGTTGGGTGTATCCATGGTGATGAAAATCTCCGTGTGGGGGGCTGAACTCCTGAATCCAGAATAGTACTTATCGTAATTGTGACGATAATTTAAATACTACAATTTGTGTTTTGAATGGCCGGAGTCATCCACGTATCGTGCCGCACATGGATAAATGGATAGAGTTGGTCAAGGCCAAGATGAAGGAGCTGCGCATCACGCAAGTGGTGCTTGCAGAACGGTTGGGAATGTCCCAGGGCGGCGTCGGCCATTGGCTGACCAGGCGCCGGCAACCCAGTGTCGAAGACATGAACCGGGTCCTGCGGGAGCTGGGGCTGGAGTTTCTGGAAGTGGCGATGGTGATTCGCGAGCCGGACACTTCCACGGACGAAGGCATGGCCCTGGCGCAGAAGTACAATCCGTACTTCCGCTACCCGGTCAGTGAATGGCACGAGGTTGGCGAGGTTCGCGAAGGCGATCCTGGTGCCTACAGCCAGGCGCGCTACGAGCTGACGGACTACCACGCCCTGGGGGCCGCGTTCTGGCTGGTGGTGGTGGGCGACGCGATGACCGCACCCAGCGGCTTGAGCATTCCCGAGGGCATGTCGATCCTGGTGGATCCGGCCATCGAGGCGGTGCCAGGCAAACTGGTGGTTGCCTGCTTGCCCGGCAGCAGTGACGCGACCTTTCGCAAATTGATCGAAGAGAGCGGGCAGCGTTACCTGGTTCCGCTCAATCCGACTTACCCGAAAAACCTGTACACCGAGCAATGTCGGCTCATCGGTGTGGTGGTGCAGGCCACCATCAGGTTCTGACTGGATCGGCCCTGGGAGCGGGCCGATGCCTATTCTTCGAACGCCACCAGGGCACTGCCTTCGCTGACCATTTCACCTTCCTGGCAATACAGCGCCTTGATCACCCCGGCCTTGGGCGCACGAATGCTGTGCTCCATTTTCATGGCCTCCAGGACCACCAGTTGAGCTCCGGCTTCCACCGGCTGACCGACACTCACCAAGACCCGCACGATACTGCCGTTCATGGGCGCGGCCAGGCCGCCCTGATGGCTGTGGCTGGCCTCTGCCGCGGCCAACGGGTCGTACAGATCGATCCGATGCAGGTCTCCCGCCCAGTGCAGATACAGGCTGTCGCCCTGGCGAATGGCCCGATGGCTGCGGCGCACACCATGGTGCTCGATCGTCAGTCGCTCACCCTTGAGTTCCGCGCAATGGGCTGTGACGTCCAGCGTCAGCGCACGATCCTGGCCTTCACAGCTCAGGTGCAAGGTGGTTTCCCTCGGCAACCCCAGGCGCATCCCGGTGGTGCTGGCCCACGGTGAGCCGGCGTCATCGCCGCGTACGTGCGGTGCCAGGCTCAAGGCGAAGCCTTGAGCGGCTGCAAGCCAGAATGCGTCATCCAATTCGCCCGGCTCTGGCAGCAATTGCGCTTGGTAACGTGGGATAAATCCGGTGTCCAGCTCTGCCGCCGCGAAGGCGGGATGGGCGACGATTCGGCGCAGGAACCCGATGTTGGTTTTCAGCCCGCCAATGGCAAATTCATCGAGCATGCTCAACAGCCGCAAGCGCGCCTGTTCGCGATCCTCACCCCAGGCAATCAGCTTGCCGAGCATCGGGTCGTAGAACGGCGAGATTTCATCACCTTCTTCAATCCCGCTGTCGACCCGCCGACCCGGCCCCTTGGCCGATTCGCGATACAACGCCAGGCGGCCGGTGGCTGGCAGAAAATCGTTGACCGGGTCTTCGGCATACAGCCGCACTTCGATGGCGTGACCGAGCAGCGGCACTTGCGCTTGAGTGATCGGCAAGGGTTCGCCTTGGGCAACGCGGATCTGCCAGGCCACCAGGTCCAGTCCGGTGATCGCTTCGGTGACCGGATGCTCGACCTGCAAGCGGGTATTCATTTCCATGAAGAAAAACTCGCCCCGCGCATCCAGCAGGAACTCCACCGTGCCGGCCCCGACGTAACCAATCGCCTGGGCTGCGCGCACGGCGGCTTCACCCATGGCCTGGCGCAATTGCGCGGTCAGGCCGGGGGCGGGGGCTTCTTCCACGACTTTCTGGTGGCGGCGCTGGATCGAGCAATCGCGTTCGTTGAGGTACAGGCAGTTGCCGTGTTGGTCGGCAAATACCTGGATTTCCACGTGGCGTGGCCTGAGCAGGTATTTTTCCACCAGCATCCGTGAGTCGCCGAACGAGGACTGCGCTTCACGCTGGGCCGAGGCCAGGGCTTCGGCCAGTTGGCTGACATCCTCGACGACTTTCATGCCCTTTCCGCCACCGCCGGCCGTGGCCTTGAGCAATACCGGGTAGCCGATGCGCTCGGCGGCGTCGCGAAAGGTCTCCAGGTCCTGGGCTTCGCCGTGATAACCGGGCACCAGGGGCACGCCGGCGGTTTCCATCAAAGCCTTGGCCGCCGATTTGCTGCCCATGGCATCGATGGCCGAGGCCGGTGGGCCGAGGAAGATCAGCCCGGCGTTTTCAATCGCCCGGGCGAACCCGGCGTTCTCGGACAGAAAGCCATAGCCGGGGTGGATGGCCTGGGCGCCGCTGGCTTTCGCTGCGGCGATCAGCTTGTCGATTTGCAAGTAGCTGTCGGCGGCCTTGCTTCCGCCCAGGTCGACGCGGATATCGGCTTCACGGCTGTGGCGGGCGTCGCGGTCGGTGGCGCTGTGGACGGCAACGGTGGTCAGGCCCATGGCTTTGGCGGTGCGCATCACGCGGCAGGCGATTTCACCGCGGTTGGCCACCAGCAACGTGGTGAGGGCAGGGGCGCTCATCGACGCGGCTCCTTGTTATTCGATTCGGCTTGCCAGTTCGGCGCACGCTTTTGCAGGAACGCCCGCAGGCCTTCCTGACCCTCCGGGCTGACGCGGATGCGGGCGATGGCATTTTCGGTGTAGCGCCGCAGCGCCGGGGTAAGGGCGCCGTTGCCGACTTCACGCAGCAGTTCCTTGCTGGCGCGCATGGCCGCCGGGCTGTTGAGCAACAGGTTGTCGATCCACTGTTCGACCTGCTGGTCCAGGACCTCGGCCGGGTAACTTTCCGACAGCAAACCGATTTCTTTCGCACGTTGCCCGTCGAAGCGTTCCGCCGTCAGGGCATAACGACGCGCGGCACGCTCGCCGATGGCTTGCACCACGAACGGGCTGATCACCGCTGGCGCCAGGCCAATGCGCACTTCCGACAGGCAGAACTGTGCTTCATCGGCGCCAATGGCCATGTCACAAGCGCTGATAAGCCCCAGTGCGCCACCGAACGCGGCGCCCTGGACGACGGCCAGGGTAGGAATTTTCAGCTTGGCGAGGTTGTACATCAGTTCCGCCAGTTCCCGGGCGTCATCAAGGTTGGTGTGGTAGTCGAGCTCGGCCGATTGTTGCATCCAGGCCAGGTCGGCGCCGGCGCTGAAATGCTTGCCACGGCCGCGGATCAGCAGGAAGCGCAAGTTTGGATCGCTGCTGACGTGGTCCAGGGCCAGGATCAGTTCGCGGATCATTTCGGCGTTGAACGCGTTGTTTTTCGACTCGCGGCTGAGCCACAGGGTGGCAACGCCCCGTGGGTCGCTGTGCAGTTCGAGGGTGTTGAAGTTATCCATGGGCTTTCCCCGTTTACATCCGGAACACGCCGAAGCGGCTCGGTTCGATAGGCGCGTTCAGTGACGCGGACAAGGCCAGGCCCAGCACGTCGCGGGTCTGGGCCGGGTCGATGACGCCGTCGTCCCACAGCCTGGCACTGGAATAATAGGGGTGACCCTGTTCTTCGTACTGATCGAGGATCGGTTGCTTGATCTCGGCTTCCTGCTCGGCGCTGAAAGGGTGGCCACTGCGTTCGGCTTGTTCACGCTTGACCTGCACGAGCACGCCGGCCGCCTGTTCGGCGCCCATCACGCCTATCCGCGCGTTCGGCCACATCCACAGAAAACGTGGGTCGTAGGCGCGACCGCACATGCCGTAGTTACCCGCGCCGAAACTGCCGCCAATGATCACGGTGAATTTCGGCACCTTGGCGCACGCCACGGCGGTCACCAGTTTCGCGCCGTGCTTGGCGATACCGCCGGCTTCGTACTTCTGGCCGACCATGAACCCGGTGATGTTCTGTAGGAACAGCAACGGGATCCCGCGCTGACAAGCCAATTCGATAAAGTGCGCGCCTTTTTGCGCGGCTTCGGCAAACAGGATGCCGTTGTTGGCCAGGATCGCGATCGGGTAGCCGTGCAGATAGGCGAAGCCGCACACCAGCGTCGTGCCGAACAGCGCCTTGAATTCGTCGAACACCGAGCCGTCCACCAGGCGCGCGATCACTTCCCGCACATCGAACGGCTGCTTGGCGTCGGCCGAAACCACGCCGTACAGCTCCTCACCGGAGTAAAGCGGGGCAATCGGCAGGCGATGCTGCAACTCGCCCTGTTTGCGCCAATTGAGGTTGGCCACGCTGCGGCGAGCCAGGGCCAGGGCATGTTCGTCGCTGTCGGCGTAATGGTCGGCCACGCCGGAGATCTTGCAGTGCACATCGGCGCCGCCCAGGTCTTCGGCACTGACCACCTCACCGGTGGCAGCTTTCACCAACGGTGGGCCGGCGAGGAAAATCGTCGCCTGCTGGCGGACCATGATCGCCTCGTCCGCCATGGCCGGCACATAGGCGCCACCGGCGGTGCAGGAACCCATGACCACGGCGATCTGCGGGATGCCCTGGGCACTCATGTTGGCCTGGTTGAAGAAGATCCGGCCAAAGTGCTCGCGGTCCGGGAACACCTCGTCCTGGCGCGGCAGATTGGCGCCGCCGGAGTCCACCAGGTAAATGCAGGGCAGGCGATTCTGCTGGGCGATCGTCTGGGCGCGCAGGTGTTTTTTCACCGTCAGCGGGTAGTAGGAACCACCTTTGACCGTCGCATCGTTGGCGACAATCATGCATTCGACGCCTTCCACGCGTCCGATGCCGGCAATCACACCGGCTGCCGGCACGTCTTCGCCATAGACTGCGTGGGCTGCCAATGGGCTGATTTCCAAAAACGGCGAGCCCGGGTCCAGCAGTCGGTTGATGCGTTCACGGGGCAGTAACTTGCCCCGCGACGTGTGCCTTTCCTGGGCCTTGGGACCGCCGCCTTGGCGAATTTGCGCGAGCAAGGTGCGCAAGGCTTCGACGTGTCCGAGCATCGCATCGCGGTTGGCGATGAACTCCGGCGAGCGCGGGTTGAGCTGAGTGTGCAGAATCATGGGCTACTCCGTAGCAGCTTTGAGCTTCAAGCCACAAGCTGCAAGCAAGAGCGCAGTTCGCTTGCCGCTTGAAGCTTGTCGCTCGTAGCTGACGAAATTCATTTCGTTTCGTTGAACAGTTCGCGGCCGATCAACATCCGACGAATCTCACTGGTGCCAGCACCGATTTCGTACAGCTTGGCGTCACGCAGCAGGCGGCCGGCCGGGAATTCGTTGATGTAGCCATTGCCGCCGAGGATCTGGATGGCGTCGAGGGCCATTTGCGTGGCGCGTTCGGCGCTGTAGAGGATCACCCCGGCGGCGTCCTTGCGGGTGGTTTCGCCGCGCTCGCAGGCCTGCGCCACGGCATACAGATAGGCGCGGCTGGCGTTGAGCTGGGTGTACATGTCGGCGACCTTGCCCTGGATCAGCTGGAATTCGCCAATGCTCTGGCCGAACTGCTTGCGGTCATGGATGTAGGGCACGATCAGGTCCATGCAGGCCTGCATGATCCCGGTCGGGCCGCCAGAGAGCACGACGCGCTCGTAGTCGAGGCCGCTCATCAGCACTTTCACACCGCCATTGAGCGCGCCGAGGATGTTGTCTTCCGGCACTTCGACGTCATCGAAGAACAACTCGCAGGTGTTGGAGCCACGCATGCCGAGCTTGTCGAATTTATTGCTGCGGCTGAAGCCTTTCCAGTCGCGCTCGACGATGAAGGCGGTGATGCCATGGGGACCTTTTTCCAGGTCGGTCTTGGCGTAGATCACGTAGGTGTTGGCATCGGGGCCGTTGGTGATCCAGGTCTTGCAGCCATTGAGCACGTACTTGTCGCCACGCTTGTCGGCCCGCAGTTTCATCGAGACCACGTCGGAGCCGGCGTTCGGCTCGCTCATTGCCAGGGCACCGATGTGTTCGCCGCTGATCAGCTTGGGCAGGTATTTGGTTTTCTGTTCGTGATTGCCGTTGCGGTTGATCTGGTTCACGCAGAGGTTGGAGTGGGCACCGTAGGAGAGGGCGACCGAGGCCGAACCACGGCTGATTTCTTCCATCGCCACCACGTGGGCCAGGTAGCCCAGGCCAGCGCCGCCGTATTCTTCCGGTACGGTGATACCCAGCAGGCCCATGTCGCCGAACTTGCGCCACATGTCGGCGGGAAACAGGTTGTCGATATCGATTTGCGCTGCTCGCGGCGCCAGTTCAGCCTTGACGAAGGCCTGCACCTGGTCGCGCAACATGTCGATGGTTTCGCCGAGGGCAAAGTTCAGGGATGGGTAGCTCATGGGACACCTTTGGCTTTTTTATCGGGTGCGGAGAGCGGGGGGAATGGCTCTCACCTTTACGTTAACGTAAGCCTGCGACGAGAGGCTGTCAATCGCCCTTTACGTTAACGTCAACTTGAGCCAGAGTAAGTGCCCGCAAAGGCATGTTGTTGCATCAGGTTACCGCTACACCCACTAATAAAGACAAGAGGGGGCGTCATGGATCAACCCGGTTTGCATTCGCAGCTCAGCTACACCCGTGGTTCCGCGGCCAAGGCCTTGTTGGCTCAAACCATCGGCGAGGTTTTCGACCAGACGGTGGCCCGTTATCCGGAGGGCGAGGCGTTGGTGGTTCGCCATCAATCGCTGCGCTATACCTGGCAACAACTGGCCGAGGCTGTCGATCTGCACGCCCAAGCCTTATTGGCGCTAGGCTTGAAAACCGGTGATCGCCTTGGCGTGTGGGCACCCAATTGCGCCCAGTGGTGCATCAGCCAGTTCGCCAGTGCGAAGCTCGGCGTGATTCTGGTCAACATCAATCCGGCCTATCGCGTCTCTGAGCTCGAATACGTGCTCAAACAATCCGGATGCCAATGGCTGGTGTGTGCCGGGGCGTTCAAGACCTCGGACTATCACGCCATGCTGCAAACGCTGGCACCGGAACTGGCAGAGCAACCGATCGGCCAGATGCAGAGCGAGCGCCTGCCGGAGTTGCGCGGCGTGATCAGCCTCGATTCCCAGCCACCGTCAGGCTTCCTGCCTTGGTCGCAACTGGCCGCCCTGGGCGCGGCGGTGACGCCTGGACAACTGGCCGAGCGCCAATCCAGCCTGCACTTCGATCAACCGGTGAATATCCAGTACACCTCCGGCACCACTGGCTTCCCCAAGGGCGCTACCCTCAGTCATCACAACATTCTCAATAACGGTTACATGGTCGGCGAAAGCCTGGGCCTGACGGCTGACGATCGGTTGGTGATCCCGGTGCCGCTCTACCATTGCTTCGGTATGGTCATGGGTAACCTGGGCTGCATGACCCATGGCAGCACCATGATTTACCCCAACGATGCCTTCGACCCGCTGCTGACGCTCAAGGCCGTGGCCGAAGAAAAGGCCACTGCGTTGTATGGTGTGCCCACCATGTTCATCGCCCTGCTGGACCAGCCGCAGCGGGGCGACTTCGACCTGTCCAGCCTGCGCACGGGCATCATGGCCGGGGCCACATGCCCCATCGAAGTGATGCGACGGGTCATCAATGAAATGCACATGGCCGAAGTGCAGATTGCCTACGGCATGACGGAAACCAGCCCGGTGTCATTGCAGACCGGTCCTACCGACGAACTGGAACTGCGCGTAACCACCGTTGGCCGTACCCAGCCGCAACTGGAAAGTAAAATTATCGATGCGGCCGGCAATCTCGTCCCGCGTGGTGCTGTCGGCGAATTATGTACCCGTGGCTACAGCGTGATGCTCGGCTATTGGAACAACCCCAAGGGCACCGCCGATGCCATCGACCCGGATGGCTGGATGCACACCGGCGACTTGGCGACCATGGACGAGCAGGGCTACGTGCGCATTGTCGGGCGCAACAAGGACATGATCATCCGCGGCGGGGAGAATATTTACCCGCGTGAGCTGGAGGAGTTTTTCTTCACTCACCCGGCGGTGGCGGACGTGCAAGTGATCGGCATTCCGTGTTCGCGTTATGGCGAGGAAATCGTTGCGTGGATCAAGTTTCATCCCGGCCACAGTGCCTGCGAACAGGAACTGCAAGCCTGGTGCAAGGAGCGCATCGCCCACTTCAAGACGCCGCGTCATTTCAAATTCGTCGAAGAATTTCCCATGACGGTCACCGGTAAGATCCAGAAATTCCGCATGCGTGAGATCAGCATCGAAGAGCTGCGCGATAAGCAAAGCTAGCCGCAACACTTGCGGGAGCGAGCCTGCTCGCGATGGCGGTGGGATAGTCGACAGATAGGTTGGCTGTGCCGCCGTCATCGCGAGCATGCTCGCATCCACGGGGGAAATGTGAAATCCGGGAAAGCACAAAGGGGAGCCGAAGCTCCCCTTTAATTTTGTCGTCGCGTGCTCTTTTTTATTATTGAGGGGCGGCCTGTTGTTGTTTTTGGCAGCCGTTGCCCTTTACCGCTGTTTTTGGCGATCCCCATCCGGGATCAAGAGCAAACGTATTTTTTTGAGCGCTGATCTGCTTTTTCGCCTTGCGATCCAACCGATTCGGGAGCTACCTGAAGGTAGTTTTATTGTTCTCTGCCCGGTTGCGGGTTGCTCCTGAAAGCACCCTGAAAAGCACATCCTCTCCAAAAAAATCTGTTAGCTGCGTCTCTGCCGTGTTGTTTTTGTTATGCCAGAGTCGTTTCGTCTTGTTTTTATTGGGTTTGCTGCGTTTTTTTATTCTTGTTATGCGAGAGATATAGCAGGTGGCGTGCCAACTTTTAAAACTCTATATAAATCAATGGCTTGAATTTTTTAGCTGAAAAACCTGGCGCGTCAAACCTGACAAATTGTTTCCGTGTTACTCGTTTCGCCGCCGTTACAAAGCCAGCGGTAACACCTCACTGTGCGCTGCGGGCCTTGGCGACACGCGAACCGCTAGGGCGGCCGAGCACGTCGCAGATCTGCCGACCCGCGGCGATCAGGGCGTCCAGGTCGACACCGGTCTCGATACCCAAGCCATTGAGCAGGTACAGCACGTCCTCGGTGGCAACGTTACCGCTGGCGCCCTTGGCATAAGGGCAGCCGCCCAGGCCGGCGATGGAGCTGTCGAACACCGCGATGCCTTCCAGCAGGCTGGCGTATACGTTGGCCATGGCTTGGCCGTAGGTATCGTGGAAGTGTCCGGCGAGCTTGTCTCGAGGCACCTCGGCGCCCACCACCTCGAACATCCTGCGGGTGGCACCGGCGGTGCCCGTGCCGATGGTGTCACCCAGGGAGACTTCGTAGCAGCCCATGGCATACAGCTCCCGAGCGACCCAAGCCACCTGCTCAGGCTTGACCGCACCTTCATACGGGCAACCCAACACGCAGGACACGTAACCGCGCACACTGACGCCGTGTTGTCTGGCGGCCTCCATGATCGGCTCGAAACGCTCCAGGCTGTCCTTGATGGAGCAGTTGATATTGCGCTGGGAGAATGCTTCGGACGCGGCGGCGAACACCGCCACTTCTTTCACGCCCGCCGCCAGCGCATCTTCAAAACCCCGCAGGTTCGGCGCCAGGGCGCCATAGGTTACATCGGGCTTGCGCTGGATCTGCGCGAACACCTCGGCGGAGCCGGCCATTTGCGGCACCCACTTGGGCGAGACGAAACTGCCGACTTCGATGTAGCCCAGGCCGGCGGCGCTCAAGGCATCCACCAGACGCACCTTGTCGGCGACGCTGATGGGCTGTGCTTCATTCTGCAGCCCGTCACGGGGGCCGACTTCGATCAGGCGTACAAAGGAGGGGAGGGACATGGGGATTGACCTGTAGTGAGTTGCCAATATGTCGAGCGCAATGATGAACCCATTGTGGGAGCGAGCTTGCTCGCGATAGCGGTGGATCAGCTTGCATTGATGTTGAATGTGCCGCCATCGCGAGCAAGCTCGCTCCCACAGGGAGAAAGTGTTACTGGACGATTTCCTCGCCCTTGAGTGTCTGCTCCAGCGCCTGGATGCAGCGTTCTTCGGCGGTGTCGAGTTCCAGCTTCATCTGTTCGATGTCCAGCAATTGCTGTTCGAGCTGTTCCCGGCGCTCGGCGATTTTCGCCAGCATGCTGTGCAGCTGTTTCTGATTGCCGCTGGAGGGGTCGTAGAGTTCGATCAGTTCGCGGCACTCGGCCAGGGAAAAGCCGATGCGCTTGCCGCGCAGGATCAGCTTCAGGCTGACCTTGTCCCGCGGCGAGTAAATGCGCTCCTGGCCCCGTCGTTCCGGGCTCAACAGGCCTTGTTCTTCATAGAAACGGATGGCCCGGGTGGTGATATCCAGCTCGCGGGCGAGGTCGGAGATGCTGTAGGTCTGGCTGCTCATGGACGCGCTCGAAACGAAAGGGGCTGGCGCTAAGCTAAAGGCAGGTTGACGTTCGCGTCAAGCATGGGGCCGGCACTGCATGGCAGGCATGAACCTGTGGGAGCGAGCTTGCTCGCGATAGCGGTAGACCGGCCAATATCAATGGCGACTGATCCGACGCCATCGCGAGTAAGCTCGCTCCCACAATTTTGATCGCCTAAACCTTGTCGAGCTTCTTCTCGTGGGCCGTCACCTGCTGGCACAGCTCGATCATCTGCTCGCGCATCCAGCGGTTGGCCGGGTCCTGGTCGGTGCTTTCGTGCCAGTAGAGGTGGGTTTCCACCGGCGGCACGTCGTTGACTGGTAACAGGAAGGCGTGCAGATCGTGACGACGGGCAAAGCGCTCGGGGACGGTCATGACCATGTCCGTTTGTTGCAGGACCTGGGAGGCCATCAGGTAATGCTGGGAGCGCAGGGCGATCTTGCGCTGGATACCCATCTTGCCGAGGGCCAGGTCGACATAACCCAGCCCGTTGCGGCGGCTGGAAATATGCACGTGGGTCTGGGCCAGGTAATCGTCGAGGCTGATCTTTTCCTTGCCCGCCAGCGGATGGCCCTTGCGCATGGCGCACACGTAGCGATCTTCCATCAACTTGACGTGGCGTACCTGCGGGTCGGTGTTGAGCGGTGCGTCCACGGCGAAGTCGAGGCGGCCGGCGGCCAGCTCCTTGGTGGTTTCACGGCGCTTGGAGAGGAAGCTTTCGATCGCCACGGTAGGTGCCAGGCGACGCAGGCGCTGGAACAGCGGCGGCAGGATCACGCCTTCGGTGAGGTCGGTCATGCTGATGCGGTAGGTCTTGACGGCCTGCAACGGGTTGAAGATCCGGCTTTCCTGCACCGACACCCGCAGCAGCGACAGGGCGTTGCGCACCGGGCCGATGATGTTCTGGGCCATGGGCGTCGGCACCATGCCTTGGGCGGTGCGCACGAAGAGCGGGTCGTTGAAGGTCTCCCGCAGGCGCGCCAGGGCATTGGACACGGCCGGCTGCGTGATGCCGACGATCTGCCCGGCGCGGGTCAGGTTGGCTTCGGTGTAGATCGCATCGAAGACAATGAAAAGGTTGAGATCGACCTTGCTCAGATTCATGGCGCTGCACTCTTATTCTTGGACGTGTTGTGAGGTGCCGGATGGCGATGCGAATCAGTGAAACATATATCGGTGATGAATGTTAATACACGCCGAGAATAGGTTAGGTAAATTTTCGTAGCTGAACTAGCATCGATTTCATGACCTAAAACAACCTCTGCCAAGAAGGTGCTGCTCATGGATTTTGCTTATTCCCCCAAGGTTCAGGCACTGCGTGAACGCGTCACGGCGTTCATGGATGCCTACGTTTACCCGGCTGAAGCCGTGTTCGAGCAGCAAGTGGCCGAAGGCGACCGCTGGCAGCCCACGGCCATCATGGAAGAGCTCAAGGCCAAGGCCAAGGCCGAGGGTTTGTGGAATCTGTTTCTGCCTGAGTCCGAGCTGGGTGCCGGCCTGACCAACCTGGAATACGCGCCGTTGGCAGAGATCATGGGCCGTTCGCTGCTGGGTCCTGAACCGTTCAATTGCTCGGCGCCGGACACCGGCAACATGGAAGTGCTGGTGCGCTACGCCAATGAAGAACAAAAGCAACGCTGGCTCGAGCCACTGCTGCGCGGCGAGATCCGCTCGGCGTTTGCCATGACCGAGCCGGACGTTGCCTCCTCGGACGCCACCAACATGGCCGCTCGTGCCGAGCGCGACGGCGACCAGTGGGTCATCAATGGCAAGAAGTGGTGGACCTCAGGGGCCTGCGACCCGCGCTGCAAGATCCTGATCTTCATGGGCCTGAGCAACCCTGATGCGCCGCGCCATGCCCAGCACTCGATGATCCTGGTGCCGGTGGACACCCCCGGGGTCAAGATCGTCCGGCCGCTGCCGGTGTTCGGCTACGATGATGCGCCTCACGGGCATGCCGAAGTGCTGTTCGAGAACGTGCGCGTGCCGTACGAAAATGTCCTGTTGGGTGAGGGACGCGGCTTTGAAATTGCCCAGGGGCGTCTTGGCCCGGGCCGGATTCATCACTGCATGCGTTCCATCGGCATGGCCGAGCGCGCACTGGAATTGATGTGCAAGCGTGCCGTCAGCCGCACGGCCTTCGGCCAGCCGTTGGCACGCCTGGGCGGTAACATCGACAAGATTGCCGACTCACGGATGGAAATCGACATGGCGCGCCTGCTGACGTTGAAGGCGGCGTACATGATGGACACGGTCGGTAATAAAGTGGCGAAGAGCGAAATCGCCCAGATCAAGGTCGTCGCGCCGAACGTGGCCCTGAAGGTCATCGACCGGGCGATCCAGATCCACGGCGGGGCCGGGGTTTCCAACGACTTCCCGCTGGCCTACATGTACGCCATGCAACGCACCCTGCGCCTGGCCGACGGTCCGGATGAAGTCCACCGCGCCGCCATCGGCAAGTTCGAGATTGGCAAGTACGTGCCCAGGGAAATGTTGCGCAGCGGGCGCTGAAGACCTGTTTTACCTTGGCAACGCCATTGCGCTCACCACAAATCCCCCTGTGGGAGCCTGCTCGCGATGGCGTTGGCACATCCAACACTCATGCAAGCTGACCCACAGCTATCGCGAGCAAGCTCGCTCCCACAGGGAATGGGCGGTGTGCCCGAGATATACGTCGCACCGCAAACCCACTGTGGGAGCGAGCTTGCTCGCGATAGCGGCTTCCCGGACAGTGAGCCTTCTTACTCCTTGACGCTCATATACTCCTCGGCCCAACGGATATAGTCCTCGGGCTGGGTGTAGGTGTGGGTCAGTTCGGTGGCGCTCAGGTCCGACGCCTGGGTGAAGATCTGCCGCTGTTCCCGCAGGCTGTCGTAGGTGGCCTTGATCGCGGCGAAATAGGCGCCGTGGCCGTCGATGGTCACGCGTACGCCCAATTCGGCCAGGCGCTTGTCGTCGCGTAGCAACGGGTTGCCATAAGTGACAAGCATCAGCGGCACCGTCAGGTTTTCGCTGATTTTTTCCAGGTGCTCGAAGTCTTGCACCCCCACCATGCAAATCCCGTCGGCACCGGCACGCTCATATTGCTGGGTACGGCTGATGATTTCCTGGACCGGCAAAATCCCCGCGTTGGTCCGGGCGATGATCGCCATTTCCGGATCGACTCGCGCTTCCAGCGCCGCACGAATCTTGCCGACGCCTTCGGCTACGCCGATCAGGTCGGTGGATTTACGCCCGAACTGGGCCGGCAGCAAGGTGTCCTCGATGGTCAGCGCGGCGATGCCGGCCCGTTCCAGTTCGACGATCGTGCGCATCACGTTCAGGGCATTGCCATAGCCATGGTCGGCGTCGGCAATCACCGGCAGTTGGGCCACGCGGCCGATGCGGGTGGCCTGTTCGGCAAATTCGCTGAGGGTGATCAGGGCGAAGTCCGGCGCGCCCAATACTTGCAACGACGCCACCGAACCTCCGAGGATGCCTACTTCGAAACCCAGATCAGCAGCAATGCGCGCCGACATCGGGTCGAACACCGAGGCGGTGTGGTAGCAGGTGTTGGAAGCCAGCAATTGGCGGAAGTTACGACGCAAATCTTGATGGGAAAGCCTGGACATGTGAGTTCCACCAATGGAATGGAAAGGCTTGAGCAAAAGTGTCAACGCCGAAAGATCCAAAGGCTATCACGTGGCAAGCGCAAAGATGATGACGAATGTGTATGGGTGATGCCGTTATGGCATCGAAAAAAGGCTGCAGGCCCGGAAAGGTCGGCAGCCCGGCAAAAAAAGCCCATTTCAAACTATTAAGTCTTCGCTCGGTAGGCTCCAGAATTGCTTGATCTCATGGATGTTTCCGACGTTGAAGCGCGTCGGGAAGCCGGGGAGTGTGCAGTGGATTTCGTTCGTCAGTTGCATCGCGGTATCGACCACATTGGTACCGGCCCGCAGTAATGGGGTTTCATCCCAGTCTTTCATCAGGTTATTCAAGGTTCCTCCTTTCTTCGGTTGCTGAACAGCGAATGACTACCGGCATGGAGCAGTGATAGTGTCTCTGTAAACAACGTGATCTCTTGCGCAGCTACGCCGGGGTAAAGGGGTATGTAATCTTTGTCGAAGCACCATGCTTCGTCGATCTTGTCCAGGCGTTCGGGATGGACAAGCAGGCTGAGTGAGGCGGACATTGAGTTCGGGGCTAGTTGTTTATGGATTTCCCGCAAGGCTGGCATGTACAAGACTTCTCCTGGCGCAAGTTTAAGCCTGCGCTCCTTGCCCAGTCGGGGTCTTTTACCTTTTTGCAACGGTAGATCATCAAGTAGTTCGCGTACAAAGGTGGTGTAGCCATCTCCGCTGTAGCCGACCGCATAAAGTTCAAAGTCGTGACTGTGGTTCAGGTTATAAATGAATGTTTCGCTTTCATCATGAGTCTCTACCGGCGACCAGAACCCCAGGCGAAGGGTGAATGAATCATTCTTGTGCAGTAAAAAGCCATAGGCGTTATAGAGGCTGTTGCGTGTACTAAAACCGTCTTGCCGGAGGGTGGTATACAGATGATCGCTCAATAGACAACGGTTTTTGGCCAATTGGCGCAAGTCTGCAATGATCCCGGCTTTGTCTCGCTGCATGTCATAAGTGTTCAGGCGCTCGACAAACGTTTTCAGGTTCATGCCGCCAGCTCCAGTGGACGGAGCAAATTGTCCAGGCGTGCGTCCTTGCGTTTTTTCAGCAACGGGACGTAACTCAACGCGTTTTGCGGGTCAGCCCGATAAAGCATCTGGAAGGCTTTCCACGCCACGGCAGGGTGATAATGGTAGATCAGCTCCCCGGCAACCCTGACCACTCCCGGGTCCTCGATCGTTGCAAGTAATTCGAGGCTCACCAGGTACCGGGCGGCACTGTTGTCGTGAGGCAGCCAGGCTTTTTTGCGCAATGAAACAGGGTCAAATACGCTGATGTCCGCACTGCGGTCGGGGAAGTTGATCCTGCCAATCAATGTCGGCTGTTTTTCGCCCCTTGGAGAATAGTCGAATAAGGTTCGATTGCCATCAATGATCAGCGGATTGCACGGGTCGACGATCGAGGTGTCGGTTTTTTCAAGTTGATGCGTGTTGAGGGTGTATTGCTGGATTTCGAAAGGCTGATCGAGTGCGAATAGAATACTTTGGCCGGGCACCGAGTACAGTTGCGAAGACGCAGTGTTAGATGCAAGTGCCTTGATGCTGATATTACCAATGCTCGTACAATGCAGCGTGATGGTGCCAGTGTGCGGGTTGGTCATGTTCATGATGGCCGCGCGTCGAGACTGTGCCGTAGCAACTTTGTGTTGAACATCCAGGTCGGCGATCAATTGTTTGATTTGCGCGTTCATGTCTAATGTCTTGATTTTCTCCGCTATGTGTTCGAGCGGTAATCGTGTGGCAATCAGATTCTTGATCATGAATATTGTCGTTACAGTGGGGCGGTGCGCGAAAGTATGGGTCTCGAGTAGGTGGGTGGCAATTATGCAATTGTGGAGAAGTATTGCTGATTAACGACATTCTTATGTATTGAATATCCAAGGTTGGGCGGTAACGAGGCTACGCCGCCACCGCCTGTTGCCCCAGCCTGGGCAATGCCACGGCCCGCACCGTATCACCCGGTTGCACTTGCAGGCGTTTGGCGGTGAGGCGATCGACAAGCAGCTTGTGGCCATGCTGGTGTGCGCGAGCGCTGGTGACGCGGCAGTTTTCCAGGCGCCGATTGTGAATCAGCCAGACCGGTGCCTGTGGGTCCGGGGTGCCAATGACCAGGGTCAGCATCTGGCTGTCGCGGACGGTGCGGATCTTCGACACCGGCGCCTCGATCACCGGGCCGCCGTCAAAGATGTCGATGTAACCCTTGTGGCTGAAACCTTCGGCACTGAGGATCTTCAGGGCCGGCTCGGTGTTCGGGTGAGCCTTGCCGATCACCGCCTGGGCCTGCTCGGTGAGCAGGCAGGTGTACAGCGGCTGACGTGGCATCAGTTCGGCGATGAACGACTTGTTGCCCATGCCGGACAACTGATCGGCGTAACTGAAATCCTTCTTGAAAAAATGCCGTCCCAGGCTGTCCCAGAACGGCGAACTGCCTCGTTCGTCGGCATGGCCTCGCAGTTCGGCGATCATTTTTTCGCCGAACAGCTGGGAGAACTCGGCCACGAACAGCAGGCGCGCCAGGGACAGCAGGCGTCCGTTGTGACCGCGACGTTGCTCGGGGTGAAGGAACAACGAGCAGATCTCCGATTGCCCGGACATCTCGTTGTTGAGGAACAGGGTCGGGATCTGCCGCTGGATCCCCAGCTCCGGCGCCGAGCTGACCGTCAGCCCGACCCGATAGTTGTACCAGGGCTCGCGCAGCCCGACCGCGCCGGTCAGGGCGCTGATGCCCACCACCTGCCGATCATCGTCTTCGAGCACGAACAGGTAATCGGCGTCGGCACGTTCGACTTGTCCGGCAAAGGTCCGTTGGGCCCAGCGAATACGATGGGCCAGGCGCTCTTCGTTGGCCGGCAGGCTGGTGAAACCGGGGCCTGCGCAACGGGCCAGGTCCAGCAATGCGGGCAGATCGGTAATGGCGACCGGACGGACAATCATGCTGCAGCTCCTTCATTACGTCGGTCCAAGCGCTGATGCGTGCCACGGGATCGAGTGAGGTTCATAGGGCGACCACCCGGATCCGCTCGCCATCCATGACGCCCAGGGCGGCCAGCATGTCGGGCGACAGGGCCACGGGGCCCTCGTCGTTGACGTCCAGCTCGGCGACGATGGCCCGGTAGTTTCCAAGACGGTCGTTACTCACCAGGTAACGGCCTGTGGCATCGATCTGCAGGCTTTGCCGGGCCGTGGCGCTCCGACTTTGCGTGATGGTACGGACGTTGGCGATACGGGCATGCAAGGTCGGCCCACCGTCGAAGATATCGACGTAGTTGTTGGTCTCGAAACCCTCGCGCGCCAGGATGTCGAAGGCTTCCTGGCCGTCGGGATGCACTCGACCGATGCAGGCCTGGGCCGCTGGCGGCAGCATGGGTACGTAGATCGGGTATTGCGGCATCAGCTCGGCGAGAAAGGTCCGGCTCTGCAAGCCACACAGCCGTTCGGCTTCGACGTAGGGCAGGTCGAAGAAGTGCTGGCCGATGGCGTCCCAGAATGGCGACTGACCGTCCTCGCTGCTGAAACCGACGATTTCGGTGATGACCGATTCGGCGAAGCGCTGGGGATGGGCGGCGATGAACATCAGCCGGGCCCGGGACAGCAGCTCCGATTCCGGCGTGCGCACCCGCTCGGCGTCGATGTGGAAGCCACGCAGCAGCGTCTGCCCGTTGAGGTCCTGGCACAGTGACAGCGCGGGCACGCCATGCTGGATGTTCAGCTCGCGGGACTCGCTGGAAAACGGCCGGTTGCGCAGACTGTAGAACGGTTCGTTGTAACCGGTGCTGGCGAGAATCTCCGAACAACCGACCAGGCGCCTGGATTCCAGGTCCTCCAGGACAAAAAAATAATTCTCCGCGCCAGGGCCCTGCACATCGGCCTCGAACGAGGCGCACGAGTCGAGGATCTTTTCCTCTAGGCGCGCGGTATCGTCCGGTAGCGACGTGACCCCCACCAGGCTGTCACGGGCCAATTGTTGCAGTTGCGGCAGATCGGTTAATTGAACTGGACGTAAGGCCAGCATGGATTGCACTCCTGTTCCAGAGAGCCCGGTAACCAGCACCGGGCTTGACGATCACTGTCGATGTCCACGCGTTGTAACCACGGTTGGCCGAGTCCTTCGACCACCGGCCCTCACTGACCGGCCGGATCGGGCACGGCGGCAGGGTTGCCGAATTTGTTGAGCACGCACAGATAAATCACGCCCGCGGCGATCCAGATCAGGCCGAGCTTCTGCGCAGCCACGCCCATGTTGTACATGATGGCCGCGACGATCACGAAGCCGACCAGTGGGCAAATCAAGTGGCGAATCAGTTGGCCGGACTGCTGGCGGCGCCAGTAGTGGTTGATGACCGTGATGTGCAGCAACATGAAGCCGCTCAGGGCGCCGAAATTGACCAGGGAGGTGAGGGTGTCCACGGCGTCGATGAACAGGTAGCAGATCAACAGCGACAGCACTGCCACCAGGTAAATGCTCAGGTATGGGGTGTTGTGGGTTGGATGGACTTTGGCCAGCACCTTGGGCAACTGGCCGTCCCGGGCCATGCCGAACAACAGGCGCGACACCGCCGCCTGGGAAGTGATCGCCACGGCCACGCCCCAGGCCAGGGCCGTGGCAACCGCGGTCAAGGTGGCCAGCCAACTGCCGGCTGCCAGTTCGGCGATTTCATAGAATGCGGTGTCTGCGGATTTGAAACCCATGCCGGCGGCCAGGTCCGTGGCGATCCAGGTCTGCACCACGAAGATCGCCCCCATCACCAGCAAGGTCACCAGGGCTGCCTTGCCGACGCTGCGGCCCGGGTCGCCCTTGATCTCTTCCGCCAGGGTGGAAATGGCGTCGAAGCCCAGGAACGACAATACCGCGATGGACACGGCTTGCATCAGCAGGGCGAAGTTGAAGTGTTCCGGGCTGTACAGCGGCGCCAGGGTCAGCTGGCCGTTACCGGCCCCGCCGTGCAGGGCGTTCCAGGCGTAGAACAGGAAAATCCCCAGTACCACCAGCTGCGCCAGCAGGAAAATGATGTTCATCCGCGCGGTGAAGGTGATGCCCCGCAGGTTGACGAAGGTCGCGCTCACCAGGAACGCCAGGATGAAACCGACCTTGGGGATGTCCGGGTACAAATGGTTCAGCGCCATGGCGGCGTAGACATAGAGCAGCGGTGGGATCAGCAGGTAGTCCAGCAGCATCAGCCAGCCGGCGATGAAGCCGACGTGTGGGTTAAGGCCCCGTTGTGCGTAGGAGTAGACGGAACCGGCCACTGGAAAAGCCCGGGCCATGCTGCCGTAGCTCAACGCGGTGAACAACATTGCCACCATGCCGATGATGTACGCCAGCGGCACCATCCCCGGTGCCTCGGCGTTGACATAGCCATACACGCCGAACGGGGCGATGGGGATCATGAAAATCATCCCGTATACCACCAGGTCTGTCAGCGACAGGCCGCGTTTCAATTCCTGTTTGTAGCCAAATGCCTCAATGCTCATGAGCCGTTCTCCTTCTCAGCTGTGGGTGGATGTCCTTGCGGGTTGCCGCTGTTTTTCTACAGCAATGGGGCCAAGTAAGCGCTCCAGGTCCGTACCGCCTCGGGGCTGCGCAGTTGGTCGTTGCGTACTTCGATCAACACCGAATCCAGGCCGCGGGCATCGCCGTGCACCGGGACGGTCATGTCGGTCAAGGGGTTGATCTTGTAGGGCTGGTTGCCTGCCGCGCGCAACGAATGCCGGCTCAGCCCGTCGACGATGCGTTGGGCATAATCCTTGGCTTCGCCGAACAGCACGCCAGCTTCCAGCGCGCGCGGTTGACCATAGAACACCGGGGTGAAGCTGTGGATGCCCACCACGCGCACCGACCGGTTGGCGGCCAGGCGCTGGTCGATCAACGCGCGTAGTCGGTCATGAAAAGGGTGGAACAGGCACTGGCGGCGATATTCGCGCGTAGGCTCGTCCAGAGCCTGGTTGCCCGGCACCTGATAGATCTCGCTCTGGGGCGGAATGCTGTCCGGTACGTGCAGCGGACGGTTGAGGTCGATCAACAGCCGTGAATAATTGGCCGTCAGCAAGGTCGCGCCAAGGGTTTCGGACAGGCGTTCGGCCAGGGCCAGGGCACCGATGTCCCAGGCGATGTGCTCCTGGGAGGCCGTTTCATCCAGGCCCAGATCGTTCAGCGCCGCGGGAATGAAGCGGCTGGCGTGTTCGCACACCAGCAGCACCGGGTGTTCGGATTCCTCCCGGACCAGTCGGTAGGGCGGCCTGGTGTAGAGGCCCGTTTCAGCACACTCAATAGATTCGTGCATAGTGCTCACAACGCTCGGCAGGTGACAGTGCCTCGGTCAAGGCCAGCTCCTGGGCCTTCAAGGCGAAATAGGTGTCGACCAGCGGGCCGGGCAGGGTCTCGAGCAGCGCCCCGCTGTGGCGCAGGCAGTCCAGTGCCTGGGCCAGGGTTGTCGGCAGGGCGATAATGCCACGGGCACGACGTTGTGCTTCATCCAGCTCATCGGGTATTTGATCGGTGACAGCGTTCAATGCCAGCCGTTGCTGGATGCCCAGTCGCCCGGCAATCAACAGCGCCGCCATCGCCAGGTGCGGCGAGGCGGTGGCGTCCATGGCGCGGAACTCCAGGTTGTACTGGTTCGCCAGCGGTTTGCCGCTCAGGCTCACGGTCGGGCAGATGCGCAGCGCCGCTTCGCGGTTGCGCTGTCCCAGGCACGCATAGGATGCGCTCCAGTGATGAGGTTGCAGGCGCTCGTAGGACACCGGCGTCGGCGCGGTCAGCGCACACAGTGCCGGCAGATAGTGCAGCACACCCGCGGCCCAATGCTGGCCGAGGCTGGACAAACCGTTGCTGCTGGCGGCGTCATGCAGCACCGGGTCCGCGCCCAGGTCTTGCAGGCTCAGGTGCAAATGTACGCCGTTGCACACGGCATGTTCCGAAACCTTGGGGGCGAAGCTCACGTCCAGGCCCATTTGCCGGGCGATCTCGCGGGTGATTTCCCGTACGTTCACGGCCCGGTCGGCGGCGGCTACGCCCAGTGTCGGGCGGCAGGTGATTTCGTATTGATGCTGGCCGTATTCCGGCAGGAACATTTCCGGCTCGACACCGCCGGCCCGCAGGGCACTGAGCAACCAGCCAGCGAATTCGGCTTGCTGGCGCTGGGCCTGGAGGCTGAAGGCCAGGCGATCAGGCTGCGCAGGCGTGGCAACCAGGTTGAATTCATGCTCGAACGCGGCGAAAACCTGTAAGCCCAGTTCGACGCGATAACGCCCCACTTCGTCCTGTAACAGCGTGCGCGGGCAGGCGCTCCAGGGCCGGCCGTCGGTCTCGCGCACATCGCAATGGATAAAGTCGAGGACGGGCGCCTGGGCGTCGGGACCGTTGTTGACGGTCACCCGGCTAGACAGGTCCGGCACCAGCCGCAGGTCGCCATAAGCACCCCAGGGGTTGGTCGAAGCGATGATGTCCTGGGGCGTCAGTGCACTGTTGGCCGGCACCCAGCCACAGCCAGCGGTGACGTAGTGGGGCAACTCATCACTTGGAAACGAGCGCCCACGGGTCACGCCGATCAGGTCGGTGGTCACCAGGGTCGTCACGGGCAACGGCGCGAGGACGGCGGCAGGATCGAGGCGGCTCATGGCTGCATCTCCTGCAAGCGCGCGAGCACGGTGTCGGTATCGGTGATCCAGCAATAGCCCTTGATCGCGTTCAGGCACGCCAGGTGCCGTTGTTCGGTGTAGGTGGCGCAGGCATCTTCCACCAGCGTGACCAGGTAGCCGCGATCGGCAGCGTCGCGCACGGCCATGTCGACGCACTGGTCGGTGACAATGCCGGCGACGATCAAGTGGCGGGTCTGCAGGTTGCGCAGCACGTAGTCGATGTTGGTGGAATTGAAAACCCCGGAGGAGGTCTTGGGCAGCACGATTTCGTTTTCCAGCGGCGCCAGTTCGGCAATGATCTGCGCCTCGGGGCTGCCCTTGGGCAGGTGCATGTCCGACAGCTTGTGATCCAGGGAACGGTCGCGGCCATCGGCGGTGAGGCTTTCGATGTGGGTGTGCAACACGTTGTGCTGTGCTTCGCGCATCGCGTTGAGCAAGCGCTGCTGGTTGGGGATGACCTGCTGGCGGGCCCGCTGGATGAAATACTCGGCCTCGCGGGTGTGCAGGTGGGCGTCGAATTGCGGTTCCAGCCAGGCGCGTTGCATGTCCACCAGCAGCAAGGCGGTGTGCTGGCAGGTGAACGGTAGATCCCGGGGCGAGCGGTGGGGGAGCGAGAACATCCTTATTTTTCCTCCAGCAGGTGCGTGTTGAATTCCGTGCGCAAGGCATCGATGCCTTCCAGGCGTTCGGCCAGCTCGGGGCATTGCAGGGTCAGGCAGGCAATCAGCGCCTCGACCTGGGCCAGTGCCGGAACCAGGCTGTCGAAGGCCGAGATCGACTCCACCGGGGCGCTGATGATCAGGTCGGCCAGCTCGCGCAATGGCGAAGCGTAGACGTCGCTGAACAGCACGACCCGGGCGTGGCGCTCCTTGGCCGCGCTGGCCACGCGCAGGGCCTGGGCCTGGTAGCGGCGGTAATCGAAGATCAGCACCACATCCTGGCGCTGCACGTCGAATAGCCGGTCAGGCAGTTGGGCGTTGTCTTCCAGGGCAAAACAGCCGGCGCGCAACAGACGCAAATGATTGAGCAGGTAGTGGGCCAGGAAGCTGCTGAAACGCCCGCCGAAGCAATGTACCTGATGGCGGCTGTCGAGCAACCACTGCACGAGAATGCGCACGTCTTCGGGTTGGGTCAGGGCCTGGGTGTCGATGAGGTGGCGTTGACTGGCGGCCAGGTACTGGCTCCAGGTATCGCCTTGCTGCAATTTGGCCCGCGGTTTCAACAGGGTGCGAGGGGAGCGCAGGCGATGGTCCATGTCACTGAGCAGTGCATCCTGGAATTCGGCGTAACCGCCAAACCCGAGTTTTTTCACCAGTCGCACGATAGTCGGGTCGCTGACGCCGGCATGGTCTGCCAGGCGTGACATCGGGCCGAGGCCGTTGCGTGGGTAGTGATCGAGCAGGGCACGTACGACCTTGCGTTCCGACGGCGTCAAAACCAGGCCGGGGTCGGTGATCAGGTCTCTGAGAGGTGGCATCCGTGCTCCTTGCCAGGATGGGTGTTGAATTTCTTTCATAACTCCTGAAAACAGTATTTATGTAGCTGGTGCTACATGTCCAGTGGTTTTTACGTTCCGTTTAAAATGCTCCAGTATTGTGCGAAACCCTTGTAGGAGTTGGTCTCGGTTGGGTAGACCGGGTATGTCAGTTGATGCTTCTGGCGATGTCGGACATAACGCCTTTTTGTCTCACTTATTTGATTTCGTATAAGGTGCTGTACAACTAAGTGCGTGAATATCCCGTCCATGCGACTCTCCCGATTGTCTGAGAATCCAGTGTGCAAGCCACTCGTCTGACCTTGATCTGCCACGCCCGCACCGCCGCCCAGAAGCAGGCGCGCTTTGGCCTGGACGAACCGCTGGATGCCGACTGGCTGGCACGCCGCGCGCAGGTCGGGCACCGCTACCGAAATGTCCGGCAACTGCTGTGCGGGCCGGAACTGCGCACGCGCCAGACCGCTGCCTTGTTCGGCGACGAGCCCGAGCAGGACCTGGCCCTGGCCGATTGCGATCTGGGACGTTGGCGTGGGTTGTCCATCGATGACTTGCTCCAGGCTGAACCGCAAGCCCTGCAGAGTTGGCTCGACGATGCCGAGGCGGCTCCCCATGGTGGTGAATCTGTCGCCCAGTTGTGCCGCCGTGTCGGGACTTGGCTGGCCAGTCTGGAAACCCGGCCAGGACATCTGCTGGCCGTCACCCACCCCTTCGTGATCCGCGCCGCCCTGGTGAATGTCTTGGGCTGCCCGGCCGCCACATTCAACCGGATCGACATTGAACCCTTGTCCACCCTCGAATTGCGTTTCAACGGCGTATGGCGATTACGCACCCAGGGACCTGACCAGGAGTCGCCGCGATGAAGACGTTGTCAGTCATTGGCATTGGGGCCGGCGATCCGGATCAGCTGACGATGCAGGCAGTGAAAGCCTTGAGCCGCTTGGACGTGGTCTTCCTCATGGACAAGGGGCCGGCCAAGGACAAACTGTTGGATCTGCGGCGCGAAGTCTGTCGGCGCTACATCGTTGATCGCACCTACCGTTTCGTCGAAGCCTACAGCCCGGAACGCCAACGCGGCGGCCTGGACTACACGGACAGCGTCGAAGCATTGAACCGGGCTAAACAGGCCACCTTCGAACGCTTGATCAATGAAGAACTGTCCGACGGTCAACGGGGTGGTTTTCTGGTGTGGGGCGATCCGGCGTTGTACGACAGTACCGTGCGCATCCTGCAGGCGATCCTCGAGGCGGGCCGCTGCGCCTTCGAGTTCGAGGTGATCCCCGGCATCACCAGCGTCCAGGCCCTGGCCGCCCGGCATAAAGTGCCGTTGAACAGCATTGGCGGTTCGCTGGAAATCACCACCGGACGCCGGTTGGCGGCGGGGCAGGTAGGCGACGCGACGAGTGTGGTGGTGATGCTCGATGCCGAGGACGCTTATCGCCAGGTGAGCGATCCCGATACGCACATCTATTGGGGAGCCTATGTGGGGACGCCGGATGAAATCCTTATCGCTGGCCGCCTGGGGGATGTGGCCGATGACATCGAGCGCACCCGCAAGGCTGCGCGAGCAGCCAACGGGTGGATCATGGATACGTATTTGTTGCGCAAGCCTTGATCTGACGACTCAAACCGAACCGTGGCGAGGGAGCTTGCTCCCGCTGGGTTGCGCAGCAACCCCCAATGCACAAGCTGTGTCATGACTTCAATCTTGCGCCTGCTTCGCAGTCGAGCGGGAGCAAGCTCCCTCGCCACGGGGATTGCAGATGCACTCCGGCATCTTCACCCCCGCCCAAACCGCTCCCGATACACCGACGGCGCCAACCCCACGACGTTGCGAAACGCCACACGAAAGCTTTCCACCGAGCGGTAGCCACACAGCTGCGCGATGTTGTCGGTGTTGTCCCCGCTGCTTTCCAGCAACTCGCGGGCCCTGGCCAGGCGTTCATGTTGCAGCCAGGTCTTGGGCGACACGCCGCAGGCCTGGGTGAAATGGCGCAGGAAGGTGCGTTCGCTCATGGCCGCCTGGCTGGCCAGTTCGCGCACCCCGAGGGGTTCGTGCAGGCGTTCGCGGGCCCATTGCATGACACTCGACAGGTCACTGCGTGGCGTGCGGCTGACCGGTGAGGGAATGAACTGCGCCTGGCCGCCCGTACGTTGCGGCGACATCACCAACCGGCGTGCCACGGCGTTGGCGACCTGGACGCCATAGTCCCGTGCCACCAGGTGCAGGCAGGCATCGATACCGGCGGCGCTGCCCGCCGAGGTGATGACCTGTCCTGAATCCACGTACAGCACATCCGGGTCTACTCGCACGGCCGGAAAGCTTGCGGCCAGTTCGTCGGTGTAGCGCCAATGAGTCGTGGCGCCCAGGCCATCGAGCAGCCCGGCGGCAGCGAGTACGAAGGCTCCGGAGCAGATCGACAGCAGGCGCGCACCACGGGCGTGGGCCCTGTGCAGTGCCTCGAGCAACGCCTGGGACGGTGGCTCGCTGCGGTTACGCCAGCCTGGCACGACAATGGTCCGGGCGGTTTCGAGCAGTTCCATGCCGCCATCGGCCAATACCTGAAAGCCGCCCATGGCACGCATCGGGCCGTCATCGACCGCGACGATCCGATGCGTGTACCAGGGGAAATCGAATTCCGGTCGCTCCAATCCGAAGATCTCGACGGCGACACCGAATTCGAACGTGCACAGGCCGTCGTAGGCGAGGATTGCGACCAGACCAGGGGGAGACTGCATTTGGCGGAAAATTCCCACAGAGTGTCTTGTGCGCCACTGTAGCGGTAAGCGCCGAGGGGATAAAGTCTCTTCACGCCTTATCTATCCTGGAGTACACGCCCATGACCAGCCTGGTTCGCGAAGTGCCTGCTGCCCCCTCCGATATCGCCCTGCAGCATTTCAGCCGTCGCCTGACATTCGAAACCGATTGTTCCGACGTTCACGCCAGCCAACAGGCCGGCGATGTCGATTTTGTGCTGGTGGATGTACGCGGACCACTGGCCTACGAACGCGGTCACGTACCCGGGGCGATCAACCTGCCAACCCGCACGCTCACTGCCGAGGCTTTGGCTGCCTACCCTAAGACCACTCTGTTTGTGGTGTATTGCGCTGGTCCGCATTGCAATGGCGCGAACAAGGCGGCGGTGCGTCTGGCGACCTTGGGGTATCCGGTGAAGGAGATGATTGGCGGGGTTATGGGGTGGCTCGATGAGGGCTTTCGTCTGAATGGTTTGGTGGAGCGTGTGGCGGACCAGGCTATCCGTTGTGACTGCTGACTTTTTCCTGCAAGCGGATTGTGGTTCGCGTGTATATCCGTTGCTGCGGTAACGGCCACTTAGGGTTCCGCCCTGACGGCGGGTCACTTTCGAAAAGCGCGAAAGTAACCAAAGCGCTCCTGCCCCACCACTCGGCACCTCGCTTAGGCTCGGTGTGTCCTCACTCCGGCATTGCTCCGTGGGCCGCCGCGAAGGGCCATCCATGGCCCAGCGCGGCTACCTCGGCATCCATGCCGAGGTGCCCACTGCGCAATGCCTGCGTTCGGCCAGCGTGGTTAATGGGGCGCCGAGATCAACGTCCGACGCGAGGCGGCCTGATAGCCGACCTGGTTTGGGGTGAACGCATTCCTCCTGTGGGAGCGGGCTTGTTCCTACCAGAGGCGCTTTACTGTCCTTCAAGCCCGCGCTGTTCAATTACCCCAAAAACATCCGCCACATCCTGGACCATGATCCGGGCGATGTTGGTGATCGTATTGATGTCGGTGTCGGCTGAATCGCGCAGTGTGGTGCAGGCCATGAGTGTCAGGTAGTCGAGGGTGGCGTGCAGGCGTTCGCTGACGCAGGCGTGGAGTTCGGGCAATGGGGCGGTGCGGTCGATGAACAGGATAGGGTGGGTGGTGGCGATTGGGGTTAGCGGGGTAAAGCGGTTAGATGATTGATTTGTCGTCATAAGGTTGGGCTCTATCAAGGAAAATGAATTGCCACCTTGTTTGCTGCGAATCAAACGGGTGGCAGTTGCGCGCGGGTTCGCAGACCGAGGAAGAGACCAAACCCGGCAGACCCGAAGATCTCCCACGCGCAACCGCCATAAAACGAACGCGGGCAAGTTTGCCTGAGTTTTCATTCGACGGTGCAAAGTCTCATCCGTTGTTAGGGCTGCGAAACCCTCCCCACTGACCAAAGCCAGCAGGTGAACCGAACTATAGAAGGGGATTTTTGAGGCAACAATCGACCTGTAGGACGCCCACCAACCCCGTGGCGAGGGAGCTTGCTCCCGCTCGGTGGCGCAGCCGCCGTAAAGTCGGGACATGCGGTGGGCCTGACAGAAAGAGAGGACTGCTTCGCAGTCCAGCGGGAGCAAGCTCCCTCGCCACGGAGAGCAGATTCCTACGAGATTTTCAGAAGGCCAGGGGGAGCAATTGATTTCAGAAACGGAACGCGGCGGCATGATGGCTTTCCGGCGAAATTGGCTCGCTGGAAAGTGTCAACCATGTCCCCGCACACCCGTCAACCATGTGTCCGGTCCGTACACGCTTTTTCGAAAGTGACCCGCCGTCAGGGCGGAACCCTAAGTGGCCGTTACCGAAGAAACGGATATACACCCGAACCACAACCTGTCAGGTTTTTCCCAAACCTAATGCTTCCCAGCCAACCCTGATTATTTTCATAACTATTTGTCGCTTCAACACAATTCCCCTCCAGAGCACCCCTCTAGACTCCCGCCCACTTCGGTGCCTCGCTGACCGAACGCTGCCTACGAATCTGCCAATAATTGCCAATAAAAACCCTGCACACTCAGGAGCGAAAATGAAGAAACTAGCCATGTTCGGTGCCCTGGCACTGTCCGTATTGTCCCTGTCGGCCGTGGCCGAAGACGCCAAGCCGATCCGTCTCGGGATCGAAGCCGGTTATCCGCCTTTTTCGATGAAAACCCCCGACGGCAAGCTGACCGGCTTCGATGTCGATATCGGCGACGCCCTCTGCGAGCAGATGAAGGTCAAGTGCACCTGGGTCGAGCAGGAGTTCGATGGCCTGATCCCCGCGCTGAAAGTGAAGAAGATCGATGCGATCCTGTCGTCCATGACCATCACCGACGATCGCAAGAAAAACGTCGATTTCACCATCAAGTACTACCACACCCCGGCGCGGTTCGTAATGAAGGAAGGCTCCGAGGTCAAGGACCCGCTGACCGAGCTCAAGGGCAAGAAAGTCGGTGTGCTGCGTGCCAGCACCCACGACCGTTTCGCCACCGAAGTGCTGGTGCCTGCCGGGATCAACCTGGTGCGCTACGGCTCCCAGCAGGAAGCCAACCTGGACATGGTCGCCGGTCGCCTCGACGCCATGCTGGCCGACTCGGTCAACCTCGACGACGGTTTCCTGAAGACCGATGCCGGCAAAGGCTTTGCCTTCGTGGGCCCGACCTATGAAGACGCGAAATATTTCGGCGGTGGCGCCGGCATTGCGGTGCGCAAGGGCGATAAGGCCCTGGCCGATAAATTCAACGCCGCCATCAGCGAAATCCGCGCCAATGGTACGTACAAGAAGGTGCAGGACAAATACTTCGCCTTTGATGTCTACGGGCATTAATCGGTAGGCGCTGCCGAAGGCTGCGATCTTTTTGAGGCTCAAGGGGCTGAGCAAAGATCGCAGCCTCGTTGCACTCGACAGCTCCACACCTAGTCATTCGGAGATTTCATGCAACGCATCGACCATACCCTGCCATGGAGCCACCTGGGCACTGAGCGCCGGCTCAGTGTGTTTCGTTACGGCCATGGCCCGCGCAAGGTTTATATCCAGGCCAGTCTGCACGCCGACGAACTGCCGGGCATGCGTACTGCCTGGGAGCTGAAGCAGCGGCTCAACGACCTCGAGGCGCAAGGCCTGCTCAAAGGGGTGATCGAGCTGGTGCCGGCGGCCAATCCCATCGGCCTGGATCAACATCTGCAAAGCGCTCACATGGGGCGTTTCGAGTTGGGCAGTGGCAAGAATTTCAACCGCTCTTTCGTGGAGCTCAGTGCACCGGTGGCGCAACGCATCGGTGATCGCCTGGGTGACGACCCGGCCGCCAATATCACCTTGATCCGCCAGACCATGGCCCAGGTTCTCGACGACCTGCCGGCGCCGCCTTCGCAACTTGAAGCGCTGCATCGCCTGCTGCTGCGCCATGCCTGCGACGCCGACATCACCCTGGACCTGCATTGCGATTTCGAGGCTGCGATCCACTTGTATGCCTTGCCGCAACAGTGGCCGCAATGGCGCTCCCTGGCCGCACGCCTGAAGGCCGGGGTCGCGTTGCTGAGTGAAGATTCCGGTGGCAGTTCGTTCGATGAGTCCTGCTCCTCACCCTGGTTGCGCCTGGCCAAAGCCTTTCCTGCGGCGGCGATCCCGGCGGCGAACCTGGCGACGACACTGGAGCTGGGCAGCATGGGTGACACCCGCGTGGAACAGGCCCAGGCCAATTGTGAAGCCATTCTCGGGTTCCTGGCTGAGCAAGGTTTCATTGGCGGGGATTGGCCGCCCGCGCCGGCGCAATGTTGTGAAGGCTTTCCGTTCGAAGGCACTCAATACCTGTTCGCGCCGCACCATGGCGTGGTGAGCTTTCTGCGTGAAGCCGGTGAGTGGGTGGAGCGCGGCGATCCGCTGTTCGAAGTGGTCGATCCATTGAATGATCGGGTCACCATCGTGCGGGCCGGCACCAGTGGCGTGCTGTTTGCCCTGGACCGCGGGCGCTACACCCAGCCGGGTATCTGGCAGGCAAAAGTCGCCGGGCGTGAGCCGATTCGAACGGGGAAATTGATCAACGACTGATAAGTGCTGTCTACCTCACCGCACGCTTCTTGTCGTGCGGCTATCGAACGATGGAGGAAGATCGATGTTCAAAGCGCTCGCCCTGTTTCTATTGCTGGTCTCGTCCGGGTTGCAGGCCCAACCCTCGCTGCACACGGACTTGCCGCTCAACTACCTGGCCCAAGTCGATGAGCAGGTTCGGAACCGACCGCTGGTGATCTTCCTGCACGGTTCCGGCAGCAACGAACAGGACCTGTTCGCACTCAAGGACGAGTTGCCGCGCGATTACAACTACCTCTCGGTGCGGGCGCCGAAGAGTATGGAACAGGACCGTTATCAGTGGTTCGCGAAACAGGGTGACGGTGCCTACGACGGTGACACCTCGGACTTGAAGGCCAGCGGCCAGGTGCTGCTGGACTTCATCGACAAGGCTCGGGCCAAGTACTCGACCGATCCGAGCAAGGTCTACCTGGTCGGGTTCAGCCAGGGCGCGATGATGAGCTACGAAGTGGCCCTGCGACACCCCGAAGCCGTTGGCGGTATTGCCGCAATGGGTGGGCGGGTCCTGTCGGTGCTGCGGGCGGAACTGACCCCCGATGAACCGCGCCGGACACTGGCGGTGTTCATCGGCCATGGCACGGCAGACCCGATCATTCCCTACCACGATGGCACCGAGGCCAACAGCTTCCTGAAGACCCTGGCGCTGGAACCGGAATTCCATGCCTACCCGGGTGTGGGCCACAGCATCAGCGCCCTGGAAGTGCAGGACCTGCGGGCCTGGCTGGAGCGGCTCAATCCCTGACCAAAATAGAACCCTGTGGGAAATAGATCCCTGTGGGAGCTGAGCTTGCTCGCGATAGCGGTGGGTCAGCTTGCATCAAAGTTGGGTGTACCGACGCCATCGCGAGCAAGCTCGGCTCCCACATGTTCTGGGGGCGCTTATTGACCGCTGGCGATCTGCTTCACCAACGCCTCATGACCGGCCTTGTCACTGGCCCGGGAGATGATTTGCACCACCGCCATGCGCGTGCCGGAGGCAGCCAGCAACGTGGTGTCGAGGGTTGGCCCGCCGCCCTGGGTGGCGCTGGTGTCGATCTGGCGCAGGCCCAGGCCGGTGCCTTTCTGGGTCAGGCTTTTTGCGCTCAGGATCTTGGCGTCCGGCAGCGCTGTGGTTCGCTGTGCCGCGAAGTCTCCCATGGTGGTGTCGAGGAACGCGCCATCGTCGTCCTTTACGTTCGCGCCGTTAATGATGGTGTTCTCCGCCGCGATCACCACGGTCCGGCTGGTGGCATTGCTGTACATCGTCCCCGTCGCGCCAGCGGTACCTTGGGCGGCCTCTCCGGCGGGCAATGGGGTTGCGATGAACCCCTTGGGCAAGGTGAAGACGAACTTGCCGCCCAGCATCGAAACCTTCTGCGCCGCTGCATTGCCGGCGGCTTTGGACGGGGCCGCCTGGGCAGGCGCCAGGACCAGAGCGGCGATGGCCGCCAGCAGCAGGGCGGCGGCATGTTTACTCAGCAATGACATTGAAACTCTCCACGGTGGTCGCGCTTGGAGGCCGATCATCCCATGGGCGCCATGCCTGACTCCAGCGTCCGTGGCGAATGGGCCGGTCATTGCGGTGCCGGGGCGGAGCGCGCTTGATTGGCACCCTCATCCGGGCGCTCAAACCGCTCCGGCACTGAAGCGCCGGGCCAACGACTCGCGCTCGAAGTGCTCGGTGATGAAATCGATAAAGGCGCGGGTCTTGGCCGGCATCAGCGTGCGGCTGGGGTAGTAGAGCGAAATCACCCCCAGGTCCACATACCAATCCGGTAACAGCCGCACCAGTTCGTCGCGCTCCAGCCAGGGCAGGGCGTCGGGCACCACCAGCAGGGCCACGCCCAGGCCGAGCAAGGCGGCCTCACGCATGGCAACGGGGTCATTGAAGATCATGGACTCGTTCAGTTGCACGGCGGATTCGCGCCCGGCGGCGTTGCGCAACACAGTCTGGCGTACCCGGCCAGTACGGCTGGCCCGCAGCACGATGTTGTCCAGGCCGGCCAGGTCTTCGGGTTGCCGGGGCAGGGCGCGCTCGCCCAGATAGGCTGGGCTGGCGACGGCAATCAGGTGAGCGGGCGCCAGGGTGCGCGATACCACCCCGGGCGTCAGTGCGAAGCCGCCTCCGATGGCCGCGTCGAAACCTTCGGCGATCAGGTCGACCGGGCGGTTTTCGAAATGCCAGTCCGGCCGGATCAGCGGGTAGCGAGCCAGCCATTGCGGCATCAACGGCAGTACCTGGCCGATACCGAAACTTGGCGAAAGGCTGACGCGCAAGACGCCGGCCGGTTCGCCGCGCTCCGTGGTCACCGCGCCAATGGCCGCCTGCAGGGCGTGCAGGTTGCCACCGATGCTGGCCAGGAAATGTTCTCCCGTTTCGGTCAGGGACAGCTTGCGGGTCGAGCGCTGGAACAACCGCACCCCCAGATTGCGCTCCAGCATCGCCACGTTGCGGCTCACGGCAGCGGGCGTCAGGGCAAGTAACCGCGCGGCCGCCGAAAAACTGCCGGTTTCGGCGCTGCGGACAAAGCATTCGAGGTTGGCGAGGCTTTCCATGGCATGGACCTGATAGTAATACTTGAAAATGATTCGCCATATTACCGGCTAATCAGAATGTAATGGCAAGGGCACCATGCACCTCAACGGCGGACATTACCGCCAGGCTTATCCAACCTTGAGGACACAAGACATGAGCAGCATCGACACCATCGGCATCATTGGCGCCGGCGCCATCGGCAGTGCTTTCGCCCGCGCCCTGGCCCGCCAGAACATCAACGTAGTGATTGCCAACAGCCGTGGCCCGCAAAGCCTGGCCGAGCTTGTGGCTGATCTCGGTCCTAGCGTACGCGCCGGCACCGTGGAGGAAGCCGCCGCCCAGCCGATGGTGCTGGTGGCGGTCAACTGGTCGAAGTTGCCCCAGGCGCTGGGCGGTTTGCCGGATTTTGCCGGGCGAATCGTGATCGACGCCAACAACGCGATCGAAGTGCCGGGGTTCAAGGCCGTGGATCTCCAGGGCCGGGCCTCGACCGAGGTGTTCAGCGAGTGGGTGCCGGGCGCACGGGTGGTCAAGGCCTTCAATCATCTGCTGGCGCGCCTGCTGGAGGCAGACCCGACGTCCGAAGGCGGCAAGCGGGTGCTGTTCCTGACCGGTGACGACGCGCAGGCACGGGGTGAAGTCGCGCAGTTGATCGAGCGCCTGGGCTTTTTCGGTGTGGACCTGGGCCCCCTGAGTGTCGGCGCGCGCTTGACCCAATTCCCGGGCGGCCCGCTGCCGGTGCTGAACCTGGTCAAGTTCGACTGAGCACTTCGCGATATACGTAAGGACCCGCTCGATCACCGTGGGAACCCGGCCTGGAGCACTCAGTCGGGTTCCACGTCCAATTGCAGGCTGTCGTCGGCCAGGCGCTTCGTACTTCGCACGATGCCGCTCAGGTGCCGGCCCTCGGCGTAGAACGTCACGATCTGGGCCTTGTCCAGGTCGTCCGGTATCGGTGGATGAACGTGCAACACGAACCACACCGGTTTGTCGTCGTCGAGGTGCTTGACCTCGTACTGACAGTTGATGCTTTTGGTATTGCGACCAAGCAGCGTGTCGAGACCGTAGTCAAGGTGAGTGCTGTCGACGGAGGATCGGGCGAGAGGCATCGGCGGTCTCCTGGGTACGCGCGGTTGATGTTCAAATGATCCCGCCCGGGATGGAAAATTCCATTGGGTGATCTGTAGCGATTAGCCCCAACTTCTGCCGTTCTCATTTTCCCTGTGGCGAGGGAGCTTGCTCCCGCTCGGCTGCGAAGCAGCCGCAAAAAGCCGGGGCCGCTACGCGACCCAGCGGGAGCAAGCTCCCTCCGCCACAGGGGGCCATTCCAAACAGGCACTCGTCAGATCAGACGCCAGGCACGCCGTCCTTCCACACCGACCAGTTCTTCACAATGTCCTGCACCAGCGGGTTGCCGGTGCGGAACAGGTTTTCCAACGCCGGGACGAACGCGCCCTGGTCGGCGTATTTGAGCAGGTTGTCCACTTCGTTGCCGCCGGGCTCGGGGCGGTCGAAATCGGACCCGGCCCGCAGCACGGCCAGCCGGTTGATGTCCACCCGACCTTCGCGGCTGGCGCGGAGCAAGGCCTCGTAGGTGGAATTGTCTTCCTGTTGGGTGGTGCAGTAGACGCCTTTGTTGTCGGTGAGCAGGCGCGTCCAGACTTCGGCGCGCTCGCTCAGGCGCGTACCGGAGAACCAGGTGTTACCGGCCAGGGTGTCGCAGCGGGTCACCACCGGCGGCTGGCTGGCCGGGGCATACGGATACTTCAAGCGCCAGGCCGCCGATTCCTTGCTTTCCGCCAAGGTCACCTTCTGGCTGAGGGCAAAGGCCTTGGCTTGCAGGGCCGGGTTGAGTTCGAAGACTTCCGTCTTGTAGTCCAGCGGCGGTTTTTCGTTCGGCCCCTTGGTGTTGATGCCCAGGTAGCCGGTAGGCCAGTCCTTGGGCACATCCCGCGAATCCAGCTCCCATTGGGTGCCGAACTCCACCAGGTAATGGGCCCAGGCGGTTGTGCCAAGCGTGCCGTGGTGCGGGTTGATGCCGGCGATCCCGGCCACCAGGAAATAGCTTTTGCGCAGGTCGACGGTCGGGGAGAGCGCCAGGGCCAGGGTCGAAGCCGCCGCGTTGGTCTGGCCCATGCCGGTAATCAGCAGGCAGACCCGTTCGGCATTGCAGCGGATCGTCGGGTATTCGGCGGAAAGTCCCGGCACGCGGATTTCAGTCTTGAGTTCGAGGCGATCGATCCAGTTCTGCGCTTCAGGAGCGAACATCGTGATCAGCATCACTTTGGGTTGAAGTGGCGGTGCGGCCCCGGCGGTCGAGCAGAACAGAGCCGTGCAGGCCAGGCCGATTGAAATAGACAGGCGATTGATCATGTATTCGTGACCTCCATGGATTCGAAGTGGTGCTTCTACAGCTTGCTCAGAATTGATAGCCAACCCCGGCGTAGTATCCCCAGCCATCGGAGCGGGCCCGGAAGTTGCCGTCGCCAAAGTTAAGCTCACTGCCGTCCTGCCAGTTGCCGCCGTTGTGGAAGTAACGGCCCACCAGCGTAAAGCGCAGGTGCGTGAACGAATACAGCAAAACGTTGGTGGCGACCGTCGCGTTGGCGGTGCGGGCGGGGTTGTCCTTGTGCAGGTCCGAACCGAAGTCGAAGTTGGTGAAACCAATGTAAGTCAGGGATGCGCCGTTGCTGAACTGGCTGATCGGCACGATGTATTTGAGCTGGGCGCGGTAGCCGTCCCAGGAGTATTCATTGCTGGCGCCATAGTTTTCCCATTGATAACGGCCATAGAAGTTGGCCGACAGGTTGACCCTCGAGTGGGTGTCGATGTCGGTGCCCAGCCCGCTGTACAAGGTGTTCGCGCGATTGGCGCTGTTGCTGCCGTGATCGTAGATCCAGTCGAACGCCACATACCATTCCTTGAACGGCCCGATGGCCAGGCTGCGGCCGGCCAGGTAGTCGATGGAAATACGCGGTTCGTGCTCCATGAACACGGGAGAACCGTGGTCCCACACCCCTTTGTCGTGACTGTTGCCAATGTTGAAAATCTTTGGAATGTCGACGTAGCCATAGAGCTCGAAGGGCCCTTTGCGTCCGAAGTATTCATATTCCAGGTAGACATCGTCGACCGGTTGCGGGCCGAAGCTGATGTCCTTGCTGCCGATGAGCGTCAGGTCCTGATTGTACCAGTCCGACAGGTAGGCGCCTTTTTTCGAGGGGGTGGCCTCGGGGCTGAGGGCTTCGCCCTGGGCGGACGCCTCGGCGGTCTGGGCTTGGGTCGTGGTGCTGAGTAGTCCGGTAACGGCGGTCAGTAGCAGGGCGGCTGCCAATACGCCGGGTGTAGCGCGACACCGGGAAGTGCAGTGCATGGAAAGTCCTTGTTCGTGCGGGCCGAAGCCCGGGTTCCGTGGATAAGAAAAACCATCGATCCGCTGGGTAGGATCGATTGCGCAAACGTTTGCACATGTCGTACCAATTTTTTGTATTGGCTTGAAATGCATGGGGTTCAGGCTTTTTTCCTGTCGTGTTGGTCAGGCTCGGTGCACCGAATTCGGCAGTGTCGGGTGAAGGGGCACCAACGTGTTGCAGGGGCATGTGATCGACGCGGCACTGAGGCGGTGGCGTTGCTGATAGAATCGGCCATCTTGACTGACCAGAGGTATGCCCATGAGCGAGCCGATTCGCCTGACCCAGTACAGCCACGGTGCCGGTTGCGGCTGCAAGATTTCGCCCCAGGTACTGGAAGTGATCCTGGCCGGCAGCGGTGCGCAGAACCTTGATCCCAATTTGTGGGTCGGCAATGCGTCCCGGGACGATGCTGCGGTGTACGCCATCGACGAGGAGCGCGGGGTGGTCTCGACCACCGATTTTTTCATGCCGATTGTCGATGTTCCTTTCGATTTCGGTCGCATCGCCGCCACCAATGCCATCAGCGACATCTACGCCATGGGCGGTGACCCGCTGATGGCCATTGCGATTCTCGGTTGGCCCGTCAACGTATTGGCCCCGGAAATTGCTCGGGAAGTGATTCGTGGCGGTCGCTCCGTGTGCGACGAGGCCGGTATTCCCCTGGCCGGCGGGCATTCGATCGACGCGCCTGAGCCGATTTTCGGCCTGGCGGTCACAGGCCTGGTGCAAAAGCGCCATATGAAACGCAACGACACGGCCACCGCCGGTTGCCGCCTGTACCTGACCAAGCCCCTGGGCATCGGCATCCTCACCACGGCGGAAAAGAAAGGCAAGCTGCGCGCCGCCGATGTCGGCCTGGCCCGTGACTGGATGTGTACCCTCAACAAACCTGGCAGCCGCTTCGGCAAGCTCGACGGTGTGACGGCGATGACCGACGTCACCGGTTTCGGCCTGCTCGGTCACCTGGTGGAAATGGCCGACGGCAGCCAACTGACCGCGCGCATCCGCTATGACGCGGTGCCACGCCTGCCGGGTGTCGAGTACTACCTCGACCAGGGGTGTGTGCCGGGCGGTACGCTGCGTAACTACGACAGCTACGCCAGCAAGGTCGGTCGGGTCCAGGAACTGCACAAGCGCGTGCTGTGTGACCCGCAGACCAGCGGCGGCCTGCTGATTGCCGTCACCCCGGAAGGCGAAAGTGAGTTCCTGCAGGTTGCCGCTGAACTCGGGCTGGCGCTGGAACCTATCGGCGAACTGGTCGAGCGACAGGGTTACGCGGTCGAGGTGTCTTGATGAGCCATGACCTCACCGATTACCGCGATATCTTCCTCAATGACCGGCCGATGATGGACACACGCGCCCCGGTCGAATTCATCAAGGGGGCCTTCCCCGGCGTGGTCAATCTGCCGTTGATGACCGACAGCGAACGGCAACGCGTCGGCACCTGCTACAAACAGCAGGGGCAGCAGGCCGCCATTGTCCTGGGGCATCAGTTGGTGTCCGGTGAAATCAAGGCCGAACGCATCCAGGCCTGGGCCGAGTTCGCCAAGACCCATCCCGACGGTCTGCTGTATTGCTTTCGCGGCGGCTTGCGTTCGCAGATCGTCCAGCAGTGGCTCAAGGACGAAGCGGGCATTGATTACCCCAGGGTCGGCGGTGGCTACAAGGCCATGCGCAGCTTTTTGCTGGACACGGTCGAACAGGCGGTTGCCCAGTGCGACCTGGTGCTGCTGGGCGGCATGACCGGCACCGGCAAGACCGAAGCGCTGGCTCAACTGAGCAACAGCCTGGATCTGGAAGGTTATGCCAACCATCGCGGTTCCAGCTTCGGCAAACGCGCCACCGGCCAGCCTTCCAACATCGATTTTGAAAACCGCCTGGCCGTGGACGTACTGAAAAAACGCGCCAGCGGCATCGAACAATTCGTGCTTGAGGATGAGAGCCGTGCGGTCGGCAGTTGCGCCTTGCCGCTGCCTTTGTACCAGCGCATGCAGCAGGTTCCGATGGTCTGGCTGGAAGACAGCCTGGAGCATCGGGTCGAACGGATCCTGCAGGATTACGTCATCGACCTGTGCGCTGAATTTGTCGCCGTACATGGCGACGAAGGTTTCGCACTGTTTTCCGAGCGATTGCTGGCAAGCCTGGACAACATCCACAAGCGCCTGGGCGGTGACCGTCACCGGCGCTTGAAGGACATCCTGGAAACCGCCCTGGCCGAGCAGGCCCACAGCGGTGCCGTCGACGTGCATCGCGGTTGGATCGAGGGTTTGCTGCGTGAGTATTACGACCCGATGTACGTGTTCCAGCGGGAAAAGAAGGGCTTGCGGATCGAGTTCTCGGGAGAGCAGGCGGCGGTGCTGGAATATCTGCGGGAGCGGGCGGCCCGGGGAGGGTGACCACAGGTTTGGCATCCACCCTCAACTCTGTGGGAGCGGGCTTGCTCGCGAAAGCGGTGGATCAGTTGGCGGTGATGCCGACTGCCATCGTCTTCGCGAGCAAGCCCGCTCCTACAGGGCGTGGCGACTGATCAGGTCGGGCAGGTCTTCTGGCCATTATCCAGGCCCTGCTTGTAGCTCTGGCTGGTGAGGCTGGCCTTGCCGTTGTGCCAGGTCAGGGTCAGCACGTACAGCGAGTCAAAATCGCCTGACGCCCAGTCATCGGTAATGGTTTGCTTCTTGCCCACCGCCTCTGCGGCGACCGTGTTGATCAGTTCCGGCAGGTAGCCATGGGACCAGGCGGTATAGATGGTGGCGTTGTGGTACTTGTCGTGCAGCAGTTCCTCAGCCAGGTCGCTGGTGTCGTTGGCCGAATAATTGATGTTCACCGGCAACCCGAGCTTGATGGCGCTGGGGCTGATGGTCATCAGCGGGCGAATATAGCTATAGGAATTGTCCAGCTCGCCCTCTTCGACATTGCGGGTCGGGTTGGCCGCGAACACGTAGTCGGCCTTGCCGAATTTTTCCGGCAGCAGGGTGGCCAGGTCGATGGCGCGGTTGAGACCCTGGCAGTTGAGCTGGCCCAGGCCTCCGGCGGGTTTCTCGGCATGACGCAGGAACACCAGGGTCTGCACGCCGTCGGCTGGTTGGGCGCGGCTGATGCTGGATTCCAGCGCCAACCCCAGGCCACAGACCACAAGCAGCGTCGGCAGCAGCAGCCACGAGCGGTGTTTGAAGCGTCTGGCGAAATTCAGTGGGTTCATCATCGAATAGTTATTCTTCAGCACTCTTGAGTCAGGCTGACAAACCCTGGCACCGCGAAGCGGCTGGCCTCGGGTGTTTTCCCTGTCGTTACGCCGCGTTGAATCCTCGGGGGCATTGCTCAGAGTCTCTTCAAGCCCTTTGGTTCGATCCTGGCTGGTCCCGGTGCACTGTAAGGCCTCCTGTGGGGAGGCAGGGCGAATGTTAGCGACAGGATGTTGCGGATTTAAGAAAAGCCGATGTGAATTCCGTGATGGGCAGTGATGCCGTCCCGTACATCTTGGATTATCCTCGGGCTTTCCTTCATTTCCGAGCCGACCCCATGCCCGACTTGACCCCATTCCCCATCACCGAGAAATGGCCTGCCCAGTTCCCGGAGTGGATCCAGCTCTACTCCCTGCCCACCCCCAACGGCGTGAAGGTCTCGATCATGCTGGAAGAGATCGGCCTGCCGTACGAGCCCCACAAAGTGGACTTCGCCAGCAACGACCAGCTATCGCCCGAGTTCCTTTCCCTGAACCCCAACAACAAGATCCCGGCGATTCTCGATCCCCATGGGCCGGGCGACCAGCCGTTGGCGTTGTTCGAGTCGGGGGCGATCCTGATTTATCTGGCGGACAAGAGCGGGCAGTTGCTGGCCCAGGAGTCGGCGGCGCGCTACGAGACGATCCAGTGGCTGATGTTCCAGATGGGGGGCATCGGGCCGATGTTCGGGCAGTTGGGGTTCTTCAACAAGCTTGCCGGCAAGGACTACGAGGACAAGCGGCCACGCGATCGCTACGTCGAGGAAAGCAAACGCCTGCTCAAAGTGCTCGATGGCCGTCTGCAAGGGCGCGACTGGATCATGGGCGAGCGCTACACCATCGCTGATATCGCCACGTTCCCCTGGGTGCGCAACTTGATCGGCTTTTACGAGGCCGGTGATTTGGTCGGTATCCAGGATTTCCCCAACGTGACGCGGGTACTGGAGCGCTTCCTGGCTCGACCGGCTGTGGCGCGCGGGCTGAAGATTCCGGAATGAGTCAGCCGACGATTCGCCGATTCGATTACAAGCAACTGGATGTGTTCAGCGACGTGCCACTCAAGGGCAATCCGCTGGCGGTGGTGCTGGGGGCCGATGGGCTCAGTGACTCGCGCATGGCTGCTTTTGCCAATTGGACCAACCTCAGCGAAACCACATTCGTGTTGGCGCCACAGCACCCGGAAGCCGATTACCGGGTGCGTATTTTCACCACCTCGACCGAATTGCCGTTTGCCGGGCATCCGACCCTGGGCAGTTGTCACGCCTGGCTGGAAGCCGGAGGCGTGCCCAAAGGGCAGGAGATCGTGCAGGAATGTGGCATCGGCCTGGTCAGGATTCGCCGCAGTGATCATGGCTTGGCATTCCTCGCACCGCCCTTGCTCAAGTCCGGTCCGCTGGAGGCCGACCTGCTGGAACGGGTGCGCAAGGGGTTGGGGCTCGCAGCCGAGGCGATTGTCGAGGCGCAATGGGTCGATAACGGTGCCGGCTGGCTGGCCTTGATGCTCAAGGATCGCCAACAGGTCCTGACGCTCGACCCCGATTACCCTCAGTTGCTGGATCTGGCCGTGGGCGTGATTGCACCTTGGGATCTGGCCATGGATGGCGATGAAGCGCACTTTGAAGTGCGAGGCTTCATCGCCGGTGATGGCATGCCGGAGGATCCCGCCACGGGCAGCCTGAACGCCGGGCTCGCGCAATGGATGCTGGCCAAGGGCTTGGCGCCGACATCCTATGTGGTCAGCCAGGGGCTGACGATGGGCCGGGCAGGGCGCATTCATGTCGAGCAGTTGGGCGATGACGTCTGGATTGGCGGCGCGGTGGTGACGTGCATCAATGGCTCGCTGACCGTGTGAGGGGATTATTGCCCGGCTGGTAACACGCTATTTTCCAGCCGGTATTTGTGCCCTGGCCGACCAGGGCATAAGCTTTGCCCCCTGTGATCGCGCACCTATTTGCCCCAGGAGTCCCATGTCCAGCCAGTTCCCCGAAGCACGTCCACGCCGTCTGCGTCGCAATGCAAGCCTGCGCAGCCTGTTCCAGGAAACCGAGTTCACCTTGAACGACCTGGTGCTGCCGATTTTTGTCGAAGAAGAAATCGATGATTTTGTGCCGATCAAGAGCATGCCCGGTGTGGTGCGCATCCCAGAATCGAAACTGGCCGGCGAGATCGAGCGCTATGCCCGTGCCGGCATCAAATCGGTGATGACCTTTGGTGTGTCCCATCACCTGGACAACGATGGCAGCGATACCTGGAGCGAGCGAGGCCTGGTGTCGCGCATGGCCGGGATCTGCAAGGACGCGGTGCCGGAGATGGTCGTGATGTCCGACACCTGCTTCTGTGAGTACACCGATCATGGTCACTGCGGTGTGCTCCACGGCGATGAAGTGGACAACGACCGGACCCTGGTCAACCTGGGCAAGCAAGCGGTGGCGGCGGCCCGCGCCGGTGCCGATGTGATCGCGCCATCGGCGGCCATGGACGGGCAGGTCCAGGCCATTCGCCGGGCCCTGGATGAAGCCGGTTTCAGCCAGACGGCAATCATGGCCTATTCCACCAAGTTCGCCTCGGCACTCTATGGCCCGTTCCGCGAGGCCGGCGGTAGCGCGTTGAAAGGTGACCGCAAGAGCTACCAGATGAACCCGATGAACCGCCGCGAAGCGCTGCGCGAATCCTTGCTCGACGAGCAGGAAGGTGCCGATGCACTGATGGTCAAGCCGGCCGGTGCTTACCTCGATATCATCCGCGACATTCGCCAGGCTTCGAACCTGCCGCTGTCGGCTTATCAGGTCAGTGGCGAATACGCGATGATCAAGTTCGCCGCCCAGGCTGGCGCCATCGACGAGGGCCGCGTGATACGCGAGAGCCTTGGCGCAATCAAGCGGGCGGGGGCAGACCTGATCTTCACCTACTTCGCCATGGACCTGGCGCTGAGCGGGATCTGATCTCGACTTGCATCAGTGGGGCCCGTGCCACCGCCATCGCGAGCAAGCTCCCACATTGGGCATAGCCCGCATCCACTTTTGATCGTATGGTTGCTCCGGAATAACGAACCCGATGGAGCACCATGCAATTCAACCGATTGATGATCAGCCTTGCTGCGCTGCTGGCCTTGGCCGGTTGCGGCAGCCGTCAGGCGCAGGAGCCTGAGCGTCAGCCCGCTGAGGTCAAGAAGCAGATTGTGCAGTTGTTGCCGGCCAAGACTGCGGATCGCGAAGGCTGGGCGACTGACATCTACGTGGCCTTTTCGGCCCAGCAGATTCCCTCTACGACGCAGAACATCTGTGCTGTCCTGGCGGTGACCGAACAGGAGTCGACGTTCCAATCCGATCCGCCAGTGCCGGGGCTGGGCAAGATCGCTCGTCAGGAGATCAACCGCCGTGCGGCGAAGGTGCACATTCCGGAGCTGTTGGTCAGTGGCGCACTCCAGGTGCGTTCGCCCAACGGCAAAAGCTACAGCGATCGGCTCAATGCGGCGCGCAGCGAGAAAGAGCTGAGCGGGATTTTCGATGATTTCATCGGCATGGTGCCGCTGGGCAAGACACTGTTTGGCGGTTTCAATCCGGTGCACACGGGTGGGCCGATGCAGGTCAGCATCGCGTTTGCCCAGGCCAATGCGCGCAATTATCCCTATACGGTGGAGGGCTCGATTCGTCGCGAAGTGTTCAGTCGTCGTGGCGGGATGTATTTCGGCATCGCGCATTTACTGGGCTATCCGGTGAGCTACACCGAGCCGTTGTATCGTTTTGCCGATTTCAATGCCGGGTGGTACGCCAGCCGCAACGCAGCTTTCCAGCATGCGGTGAGTGTGGCATCGGGCATTTCCCTGGCGCTGGACGGCGATCTGATCGCCCACGATTCCATCATGCCAGGCAGCACGGAACTGGCGGTGCGCACGCTGGGCAAGTCGCTGGGAATGCGCAACCCGACCATCCGCGATCAACTGGAACAGGGTGACAGTCTGGCGTTCGAGGACAGCAAGCTCTACAAACGTGTGTTCGAACTGGCTGACAAGGCCGAGGGCAAGGCGTTGCCTCGGGCGGTATTGCCGGGGATCGTGCTCAAGAGCCCGAAGATCACGCGCAAGCTGACCACGGCATGGTTCGCCAAGCGGGTGGATGAGCGTTATCAGCGATGCATGGCGCGGGCGACGGGGCGCTAGCCAGGCGTTGAGGCATGAAAAAGCCCGGCGGATGAGGCCGGGCTTTTACTGTGATGGGTTTGGTTTGGGAGTGTTCTGGAGCGGTGTGTCGGGTGAACTGCGCAGCGGCTGCGTGAAGGTTGCGGCCGCTGCGCGCCCGAGCGGGAGCAAGCTCCCTCTCCATGGGGTGTGTTGCACATGATTTGCGATATTTCCAGGCATTGCGGTCAAGCAACTCATACGCGGTTTTCGATCAGGCGATCGGAGCCACCTTCGGCGACACGACGTTCCAGCA
>NZ_FOTH01000001.1:705965-738326 GCF_900114515.1 Pseudomonas sp. NFACC46-3 | reverse complement strand
GCACCGCCTTCGGCGACGCGGTTTTCGATCAGGCGATCAGAACCGCCTTCGGCGACGACCGGTTGGGAGGAGGCGGCAAATACGTTGGCGGCCAGTACAGAGAAAGCGAGGCTGAGGATGACTTGGCGTTTCATGATGGTGTGCTCCGGGGGTGCAGTGGTTTGTGTGGGGCCATTGTTGTCCCGGGCGATCATCAAGAGAACTTCATTGACATGATGGTGAACATCGATGGCAGTGATACCTCGTTGTCCCGCTACCGGTCAGCTCGATGGAACACTGATGGGCTCGCGGGCTCTACCGGCATAACGCTTATGCAGGAGGTACGTTCATGTATCAGTTATTCGGTTGCAGGCAATCCGGCTCTTCGGCGGTGGAGGTTGCCCTGTGTCTCTGTGAGGTGGCTTATCGGCGGGTCGACGCCTATTCGACGCAAGACAACGATGCGGCGAAAGAGCTTGAGGCAGTCAATCCTCTGAAGCAGGTGCCGACCCTGCAGTTGCCGGACGGTTCGGTGCTGACTGAAGCAGCGGCGATCCTGATTCACCTCGGGTTGACCTTCCCAGCATCGAAGCTGCTCCCGCAAGACCCGGCCCAGCGTGCCCAGGCCATACGGGGCCTGGTCTATATCGCGGCCAATTGCTACACGCCCATCGGCATTATCGATTTTCCGGAGCGCTGGCTGGACGAGGCGGACGAAGCGACTCGACAGCGATTGATATCCGGCACGCAGCAACGGCTGTATCGCAATTGGGCGCTGTTTGCCGACCAGTTCCCGGCCCGACCTTTTCTAGGCGGTGACGAACCCGGAGCGCTGGATATCCTGGCGGCCGTGATCACGAAGTGGAGAAATACGCGGGAGGCGATGCTGAGCGCCCGTCCAGCGTTCCATGAGCTGTTGGAGCGCATTGACCACCATCCGCGCGTTGCGCCGGTGCTGTCGCTGCATTGGCCTGAGTGAATCAAGGACACGCCTTGCGTGCAGCCGCTTGCTCGACAAGGCCGGCAAATTGCAGGACATTCTCCTGATGCGCCGTCACCAGCTCGTCGATACTGGCGCCCGCCGGCGTTTGCAGGCTGCTGCGGCACGTGATGGGGCGGGCGTCGTTGCCCAGGTTACGCAGTCGCCATTGCACATCCATGCGGGCATAGCGGCCAGGGATCGAGTCAAAGCGTTGCACCTCTACCCGCAGCAATGATTTGGGGGCGCCAGGGTTGCTCAGTTGTTCGTCCAGGCTGCTGTGCAGTTCATCGGCCAGGCTGGCGCCCCACCATTCGGTTTCCATGATCGCCAACCCGCTGTTGCCTTGGCGAATGACCATCTGGGTGCGATCCACCTGGGGTGGGACACTGACCTGTTCGATCTGGATGTCCACGCTGGAGTGCGATTGGCCTGCCGGTTGGGCCGGGCTCAACGTGTGGTAGTGGATCGGATCGCTGCGGCAGGCGCCGAGCAGCAATGCCACGGCAACCAGGGTGAGTTTCAGCGTCAGTGGCATGGGGCGGGCTCCTGTGATCATTCTTTCACCGGCAATGTGAGGTTCTGCGCCGGTGCGTCCTTGGGACGCCCGCGAAGCAGCGATTCGGGATGGCGGCTCAGGTAGTCCGACAGTTCGCGCAGCGAGCGCGACATGCGCCCCAGGTCGTCCAGGGTCTGGGTCAGTTGTTCGCGCTGCGGTGAATCTTCGGCCAGGGTCGAGTTAGCCGATTGCAGGGTCTTGCTGACGTCTTGCAAGGTGCTTTGCACGCCCGGCAGGGTCTTGCTGTTGAACTGGGCCAGGCCTTTGCGCAGCTCCACCAGGTTGCCATCCAGGTTGCCGGCAATGCTCTCCAGTGGCAGTTTGTTGATCCGCTCGATCATCGTCTGCAGTTGTTCTTGCAATTGCTGGAGACTGCCCGGGAGGGTCGGGATTCGCACGGGGCGGGCGCTGGGATCGAAGGCCACTTTTTCAGCCTTGGGGTAGAAGTCCAGCGAGATGTACAACTGCCCGGTCAGCAGGTTGCCGCTACGGGCCTGGGCACGCAGGCCGCGCTCGACGAAGCTGCCCATCAGGCGGGCACTGGCGGCTTCGTCTTCGGGGTCGTGGTTGAGCGACTTGAGCAGTTTTTCATGGGCCTTGCCCAGGCGCTGAGGGTAGATCACCACGCCGACGTTAACCGGAAAGCTGCGTTGCTTCTCATCGAAATCGAGGTTGATGGCCACCACCCTGCCTATTTCCACGCCGAGGAACTCCACCGGCGCACCGACGCGTAACCCGCGCAGGGCCTGGTCGAAACGCAGGGCCAGGTATTGGCCCTTGCCATCGGGCGGGGCGAGGGCGCTCTGCTGGTCGGCAAACAGCTCGAAGGTCTTGTCTTCGCTGGCGGCGGTGTCGTTGGGGCTGTACTCCGGTGCCCGGAACGCGATGCCACCCAAGAGCAAGGCCGAGAGCGATTCGGTCTTGACGGCGAAACCGTTGGCGCCGACGTTCACGTCGACGCCGCTGACGTTCCAGAACCGGGTGTTTTCGGTGACATACACATCGTTGGGCGCGTTGATGAACACGTCGATGTTGACGCCTTTGCCGTCGGCGTCCAGGGCGTAGGACACGACTTGGCCCACCGGGATCTTGCGCAGGTACACCGGCGAGCCGATGTCCAGTGAACCGAGGTCCTGGGAGTGCAGGGTGAAGCGCTTGCCTGGTTCGCCGTAGGTGATGGGCGGCGGGTTCTCCAGGCCCGTGAAGGACTTGGCGCGCACTTTCGACTGACCGGCGTCGGCCCCAATGAAATCCCCCGACAGCAAGGTGTCGATCCCCGAAATACCGCCGGCCCCGATGCGTGGCCGTACGACCCAGAACACCGAATCTTCGTGAGTGAAGGTGTCGGCAGTCTTGGCGAGCTTGACCGTGGCGGTGACGTTCTTCTGGTCCTCGCTCAGTTGCACGTCGGTGACCTGGCCGATGACCACGTTGCGATATTTCACCTGGGTCTTGTTGGCGGTCAGGCCCTGGCCGGTCTTGAAGGTGATGGTGATGGTCGGGCCTTCCTGCAGCCAGTTGTGGACCACCAGGGACAGCCCCACCAGGACCGCGATGATCGGCACGATCCACACCAGCGACACCGTCCAGCGGCGGGTGGTGACGTGGGCGCGGCCGGGTGCGGGTTGCTGCCCGTCAGTGGCTTGCGACTTCATCCATGACCTCCTCGGATGGTTGAGTGTCCCAGATCAGCCGGGGGTCGAAACTCATGGCCGACAGCATGGTGAACAGCACCACGAGGCCGAAGAACAGGATGCCCGGTCGTGGTTCGATGTCGCTCAATGCCTGGAACTTGACCAATGCCGCCACCAGGGCCACCACCAGCACATCGAGCATTGACCAGTAGCCGATGACTTCCACCAGCCGGTACAGCTTCGCCCGCTGGACTTGGGCCCAGGTGCTGCGCCGCTGTGCGGTCACCAGCAACAGGGTCAGCACCACGAACTTGATGCCGGGCACCGCAATGCTGGCGATGAAGATAATCAGGGCGATGTCCCAGGCGCCGCTTTGCCAGAACTCGATGACGCCGCTGATGATGGTGCTGTCGGCGCCTTCACCGAGCATCTGGGTATTCATGACCGGTAGCAGGTTGGCCGGGATGTAGAACACCAGCGCGGCCAGCATGTAGGCCCAGGTGCGGGTGATGGCGTCGGGTTTGCGTCGATGCAGGGCGGCGTCGCAGCGGGGGCAGGTTTCGGGCTCGTCGGTCATGTCGCAGGCCAGGCCACAGCTGTGGCACAGGCACAGGCCCAGGTCGCGGGCCTCTGGCGGGGTGTCCAGCGGCTGGCCGTTCACAGGCTGTCCCAAAGGTCGCGGACATCGCGCCCGGCAATGCGGATCATCAGCAGGCTCAAGGCCGCCAGGGCGAACAGGCCGATGCCCGGGAGCACGTCCAGCAGGCCGGCGAGCTTGATCACCGCCACCAGCGCGCCCAGCAGGCACACCTCCAGCATGCTCCAGGGCCGCAGGGTTTCCAGGCTGCGCATGCACAGGTTGAACCCCGGCGCCCGCCGCTGGAGGTAGGCATGGCCCAGTACCCAGAGCAGCAGCGCCAATTGAAAGGCTGGTGCAATGATGATCGCCACCGCTGTCACCAGGGCGATGAAGGCGATCGGCCCCTGGTTCAGCGCCACGATGGAATCCCATAACGTCGCGCTGTTGCTCAGGCCCTGGAGGCGGATGCTCATGATCGGGTAGATGTTGGCGAAGGCCCACAGCACCGCCGCGGTCACGCTCAAGGCCAGGCGCTGCTCGATGGTCAGGCCGTTGTAGCGCTGGATCACCGCGTGGCAGCGCACGCACGAGGCTTTCTGGTGCGCAGCGAGCATCACCGGTTCGTACACCGCATCGCAATGTTCACAAATGATCAATCGGTCGGTGTCGGCCATCGGGATGCTCGCAGGAACAACCCCTTCAATATAGAAGTGCCTTGGAAATGAGCAACCCGACCGAACGGATCATTCCCCGCGAATGTATTGCTCCAGTTGTTTGATCAGATCGGCCTGTTCGGCGATGGCTTCCTTGACCAGGTCGCCGATGGACAGCAGGCCGACCAGTTTGCCGTCCTCCACCACTGGCAAATGCCGCAGATGTTTTTCGGTCATGATGCTCAGGCAGGTCTCGACGTTCTGGTGCGGGTCGATGGTGATCACGGGGGAGACCATGATGTCACTGACCTTCGTGCCCACCGATGAGCGACCGCGCAAGACCATTTTGCGAGCATAGTCGCGCTCGCTGATGATCCCCAGCACTTCATCGTTCTTCACCACCAGCAAGGCACCGACATTCTTCTCGGCCATGCGCATCAGGGCCTGCAATACCATGTCGTCCGGTGAGATGGTGTGCACTTGCTGGTTCTTCTCGTCTTTTATCCGGAGCAACTGCGCGACGGTTTTCATGGGGGAGCCTCAGGTGTTGTTTTGCTGGTTGTTAAAGCATCGTAGACCCAACGGTGCAGAGCAAGCGGTAAAGCGGCGGCCAGTCGTCCAAAAGCGTCATTGCCCGGGGATTTCCCTCAATCCCGTGGCCAGGCGCCGTTGTGGCGAGGGAGCTTGCTCCCGCTCGATCGCGCAGCGATCGCAAAAAGGGGCCGCTGCGCAGCCCAGCGGGAGCAAGCTCCCTCGCCACAAAAAAAGCGGGTGGGTGGTGTGTCAGTTGGGCAGGTGAAGTTCCCTCGCCACAGGTAGAATCACCGCCTACGCAAAATTCGAGGTTGCAGCGGTGGATTTACAGCAGGGCTTCGTCCTGACCCGGCATTGGCGCGATACCCCGGCCGGCATCGAAGTCGAGTTCTGGCTGGCGACCGACGCCGGTCCCCGGCGCGTGCGCTTGCCGGTGCAGACGTCGGTGGCCTTCGTGCCGCAGATCCAGCGCGGCCAGGCCGAAGCGCTGCTGCAAGGGGAGAAGGACGTTGAGTTGCGTCCCCTGGACCTGCTGGATTTCGAGCATCGTCCGGTGCTGGGGCTGTATTGCCAGCAACACGCCCAACTGATGCGCCTGGACACCACCTTGCGCCGCGCTGGCGTGGAGGTGTTCGAAGCAGACATCCGGCCGCCTGAGCGCTACCTGATGGAGCGTTTCATCACCGCCCCGGTGTGGTTCGGCGGTACGCCGGCCGCCGATGGCCTGCTGGTGGATGTCCAGATGAAACCGGCGCCCGAATACCGCCCACCGTTGCGCCTGGTGTCCCTGGACATTGAAACCACCGCCCAGGGCGAATTGTATTCCGTCGCCCTGGAAGGCTGCGGCGAGCGCCAGGTCTACATGCTCGGGCCAGCCAATGGTGACGATACCGGCGTGGATTTCCAGCTGGAATACTGCGAATCGCGCACGCTGCTGCTGAAGAAACTCAACGATTGGTTCGCCCGTTTCGACCCTGACGCGATCATTGGCTGGAACCTGGTGCAGTTCGACCTGCGGGTACTGCATGAACATGCCCGGCGCCTGGCGGTGCCGTTGCGCCTGGGGCGTGGTGGGGAAGAGATGCAATGGCGCGAGCACGGAGCGCGCAACAACCACTTCTTCGCCTCGGCCGCTGGCCGGTTGATCATCGACGGTATCGAGTCCCTGCGTTCGGCGACCTGGAGTTTTCCCTCGTTCAGCCTGGAAAACGTCGCCCAGACGCTGCTGGGGGAGGGCAAGTCCATCGATAACCCGTACCAGCGCATGGACGAGATCAACCGCATGTTCGCCGAGGACAAGCCGGCCCTGGCCCGCTACAACCTCAAGGACTGCGAGCTGGTGACGCGGATCTTCGCCAAGACCGAACTGCTCAAGTTCCTCCTGGAGCGGGCCAGCGTCACCGGCCTGCCAGCGGACCGCAGCGGCGGTTCGGTGGCGGCCTTCACGCACCTGTACATGCCGCTGATGCACCGTCAGGGGTTCGTTGCCCCCAATCTCGGCCAGCGTCCGCCCGAGGCCAGCCCGGGTGGATTTGTCATGGACTCCCAGCCGGGGCTCTACGAGTCGGTGCTGGTGCTGGACTACAAGAGCCTGTATCCATCGATCATCCGCACTTTCCTGATTGACCCGGTGGGCTTGATCGAAGGGCTGCGCCACCCGGCTGACCAGGAGTCGGTGCCAGGCTTTCGCGGGGCGCGTTTCTCCCGTACCCGCCATTGCCTGCCGGCCATCGTGGCGCGGGTCTCCGAAGGCCGGGAAACCGCCAAGCGCGAGCACAATGCGCCGCTGTCCCAAGCATTGAAAATTATCATGAACGCCTTTTATGGCGTGCTCGGTTCCAGCGGCTGTCGCTTCTTCGATCCACGCCTGGCCTCGTCCATCACCCTGCGCGGCCACCAGATCATGCAGCGCACCCGCCAGTTGATCGAAGCCCAGGGGCATGTGGTGATTTATGGCGATACCGATTCCACGTTCGTCTGGCTGCGTCGTGCCCATGGCCAGGAGGAAGCGGCCAGGATCGGTCGCGAGTTGGTCGCCCACGTCAACCAATGGTGGCGTGAGCAGGTGCGCGATGAGTTCGGCCTGGAGAGTGCGCTGGAGCTGCAGTTCGAAACCCATTTCAAGCGCTTTCTGATGCCGACTATCCGCGGCGCCGAGGAGGGCAGCAAGAAACGCTACGCCGGATTGGTCACCCGTGCCGATGGCAGCGACGAAATCGTCTACAAGGGCCTGGAAACCGTGCGCACCGACTGGTCGCCGCTGGCACGGCAATTCCAGCAGGAGCTGTACGGGCGGATCTTCCACCGCCAGCCCTATCAGGATTATGTGCGCGATTATGTGCAGCAGACCCTGGCCGGTGCGTTCGATGATCGGTTGGTCTACCGCAAGCGTCTGCGTCGGCCCCTGGAAGACTACGAACGCAACGTCCCACCCCATGTGCGGGCTGCGCGGCTGGCCGATGAGTTCAACCAGCGCCAGGGCCGGCCACGGCAATACCAGAATGGCGGCTGGATCAGCTACGTCATCACCGTCGCCGGCCCCGAGCCGCTGGAAATCCGCAGCGCGCCGATTGATTACGACCATTACGTGAGCAAACAACTGCAACCGGTGGCGGATGCGATCCTGCCGTTTGTGGACGATGATTTCTCGACGTTGGTGGGGGGGCAGATGGGGTTGTTCTGATGACGAGGGTCAAGGTTCCTGTGGCGAGGGAGCTTGCTCCCGCTGGGCTGCGCAGCGGCCCCTTTTGCGACCGCTTCGCGATCGAGCGGGAGCAAGCTCCCTCGCCACAAAAAGCTGCCAGGCCCGGGGAAACTAGACCATCGCCAACCGCTGCTTCCCCCGGGGCTGGGGAAATATCAGGTCGAGGGCGGCCAGGTCCTGCGGTTCCAGCTTGAGGTTGGCCGCTTCGGCATTCAAACGCACATGCTCAGGCTTCACGGCCTTGGGAATGGCAATCACATTGTCCTGGCGCAACAGCCAGGCCAGTGCGATCTGTGCCGGTGTGGCGCGATGGCGTTCGGCGATCTGTCCCAGGGTGTGATCCTTGAGCAGGTGCCCGCCCTGGCCGACCGGGCAGTAGGCCATGATCGGCATGGGCCGTTGCTGGCACCAGGGCAGCAGGTCGAATTCGATGCCGCGTTCCTGCAGGTTGTACAGCACCTGGTTGGTGGCGCAGGCAGGCGAGGCCAGCTCCTCGAGGTCATCGACGTCAAAGTTCGACACACCCCAGCGGCCGATCTTGCCTTCTTCGCGCAGGCGTTCGAACGCTTCGACGGTTTCTGCCAACGGGTACTGCCCGCGCCAGTGCAACAGATAAAGGTCGATGTAATCGGTGTCGAGCCGGCGCAAGCTGCGTTCGCAGGCCAGGGGAATGCCTTTGCGACTGGCGTTGTGAGGGTAGACTTTGCTCACTAGGAAAACCTGGTCCCGCAGGCCAGTGATCGCCTCGCCAACGACGGTCTCCGCACCGCCTTCGGCATACATCTCCGCCGTGTCGATCAGGGTCATGCCCAGTTCGATCCCCAACCGCAGGGCCGCGACTTCTTTCTTGTGATGGGACGGTTCCTCACCCATGCGCCAGGTGCCCTGGCCAATGACCGGTACGGACACACCCGCCAATTCCAGCGTCCTCATGCCTATCTCCTGTTTTTTGCTTTGACGTGTGGCAGCAGGATAGACCAAGTGTTCAGTGTTGATCGTTCCCACGCGAGCATGGGAACGATTCGGCGGGGGCGTTACTTCGCGGAGAACTTCAACACCATGGTCTGGGTGTAGGTCTGGCCCGGATCAAGCCGCGTCGAAGGGAAGTTCGGCTGGTTGGGCGAGTCGGGGTAGTGCTGGGTTTCCAGGGTGAACGCGCCCCAATGTGGATAGACCTTGCCTTGCTTGCCCTTGACCGTGCCGTCGAGGAAGTTGCTGGTGTAGAACTGCACGCCAGGCTCGGTGGTGTAGAGCTGCAGGCGGCGTCCGGAGTCCGTGTCATACACTTCTGCGGCCAGTTTGCTCACGTCACCCTTGGCGTCCAGCGCCCAGTTGAAATCGAAACCGCCCTGTTTCGGTTCGGCGAACTTGAGTTGTGGGTGATCGGCCTTGATATGGGTGCCGATGGCGGTGGGTTGGGTGAAGTCCATCGGTGTACCGGCCACGGGGGCCAGTTCGCCGGTGGGAATGAGCTTGCCGGTGACCGGCGTGTAGTGGGCTGCGTGCAGGGTGGCGAGCTGATCGAGGATGTCGCCGTTACCGGCCCCGGCCAGGTTGAAATAGCTGTGGTTGGTCAGGTTCAGCACCGTGGGTTTGTCGGTGGTGGCTTTGTACTCAATGCGCAACTCGTTCTGTTCGTTGAGGCTGTAGGTGACGTCGGTTTTCAACGTGCCGGGAAAGCCCATCTCACCATCCGGTGACACGTAGGTCAGGGTGACGCCCACCGAGTCCTTGCCGTCATGGGGCTGGGCCTTCCAGACGCGCTTATCGAACCCTTGCGGTCCGCCGTGCAAGGAGTTGCCATGGTCGTTCTGCGGCACCTGGTAACGCTTGCCGTCCAGCTCGAAGGCGCCGTCGGCCAGGCGATTGCCGAAGCGGCCGATGGTCGCGCCGAAATACACGCTGCCGTTCTTCTGGTAACCCTGCACGTCGTCGAAGCCGAGCACGATGTCGGCGGCCTTGCCGTTTTTGTCCGGCACGCTCAATGACTGGAGGATGCCGCCGTAGGTGATGACCGTGGCCTCCATGCCGTGACTGTTGCGCAGCACGAATTTTTCCACCGCCGTGCCGTCGTCGGTTTTGCCGAACGCACCGCGTTCATTGGTCAGGCCGGCAGCGTGGGAAGCCGAGGTGGCGATCATCAGAGACACTCCGAGGGCCGTGAGCAGTTGTCTGGATTCAAGCATGGTATGACCTTCCTTCCTGTTGTTTTGTTGTTGTTTTGAACGCGGGGCGAGTCCGCTACTGGTCGGACAGCGCTGAAGGTTTTTCTGGTTAGTAGTCTTTCTATTTGGTGGGTGAGAAGGGATTTATAGCCATTAATGGGGATTTATCAATTAAAAAGTAAGACTAATTGCGTGATTGGGTCGTTGCTGAAGACCGAGGGTTTTCTCCAGGTACTGCACTTTTGTGATTTTTGCCGCTCTATCCATGGCCTGGAAGCGACGACCCCCATCGCTTCCCCATGCCCAGACCGAGATTCGATGGCCGGTGTTTTTTATCCTGTGACGAGATTGCGCCGCTGCTGCCTGGCATTGTTGGTCGGTGTGTCGATGCTGTTCAGCGGCGGCTGCAGCCATCAGCAGGGACAGGACATGGTCACGCAGTTCAGCAACGCCAAGCCCCAGGAGTTCTTGCAGACCAGCGTCGACCGCATGGCCACGTTGTCGATGCACGACAACTTGCAAAGCCTCTATCTGCTGATGAACAAGCTGTACCTGCGCAACCCCGAGGAGCTGCGCAAGTCCGGCTTTCTCGACGCTCGCACTGCGGAAAAACAGGTGCGCATGGCCATCGAGCAGCAACAGCCTTTGCCGACCTTGGGTGGCAAGAAGGACCTGGCGGCCCTGAGCTACGCCATGAGCCCGGAGTTTCTCGGCGATCGGGTAGGGGCGTTCATCTATGCCATCGGCAGCATGCTGGTCACCGCGCACGGCAATCGCCTCGAGTTCTACATGACCGACACCATCGACCCGCGTTTTGTCAGCAACGCGGCGCGCAATATCGAAAAAGCCACCTGGCTGCTGAGTCAGCGGCAGAACAAGGACGGCAAGCTGTTGCTGTTTTCCAATGAGATCTCGGAGGAGGGCAGCAACCTGAGTTTCGCCGTGGAGTTTGGAAAAATCGTCGCCCGATTGGACCTGCTGACCCAGATGCTCGATGAGCGCTACCGGCGGATTGGCTTGAATTACGCCCAGAGCCTGCTGTTCCTCAATTTCCTGCCGGTCCAGTGAAATGACGGAAAAGGAATAAAGATAGATCACATCGATATAGGGGGTTATAAGAAAAATCGCTATGCTCGCGGCCAGATTTTTCATGCGGTCGTGCTGAGACGGGTTTAATGGATTTCGGTAATGTCGGTTTAGTCGTTGCAGGCCTGGTGGTCGGCTTCATCGTTGGGATGACCGGCGTCGGCGGTGGTTCGCTGATGACCCCGATCCTGTTGTGGTTTGGTATCAACCCTGCGACGGCGGTGGGTACGGACCTGCTGTACGCAGCCATTACCAAGTCTGGCGGTGTCCTGGTTCATGCAAAAAATCGCAACATCGACTGGGCTATCACTGGCTGGCTGACGTTGGGCAGTGTGCCGGCAGTCGGCTTGACGCTGTGGTTTCTCAGCAGCCTGCACAGCTCCCCCGACGCCATGAACGCGGTGATCAAGCAAGCCTTGGGCTTTGTGTTGTTCGCCACTGCCTTGGCGATCCTGTTCAAGAAGCGTTTGCTGCAATTCGCCCATGACCGTGCCGGCGGGCACTACAACCCCACTGGCACGCGCCTCAATGTGCTCACGGTCATCACCGGCCTCGTGCTGGGCACCATGGTCGCCTTGACCTCCATCGGCGCTGGCGCCCTGGGCACCGTTGCGCTGTTCATCCTCTACCCGTTCCTGGTCACCAAGCGCCTGGTGGGCACCGAGATCGCCCACGCCGTGCCGCTGACCCTGGTGGCTGGCCTGGGCCATGCGAGCATGGGCAACATGGATTGGCACATCCTGGGTTTCCTGCTGATCGGTTCGTTGCCGGGGATCTACCTGGGCAGTCATTTGTCGGGACGCATCTCCGACGAGTTGCTGCGCCCTTGTCTGGCGGTGATGCTGGCGATGATCGGGTTCAAGCTGGCGTTCTAGAACGATCACCCTGGTCCAATGTGGGAGCGAGCTTGATCGCGATAGCGATCGAACCGTCGACTTCGATGTTGACTGTCAAGCCGCTATCGCGAGCAAGCTCGCTCCCACAGTGGTCCCCGCTCCAACTCTCGCGCCACACTCTCCTTGCGGTTGCGCAATGACCCCCCTGGCCTAAGCTTCAAGTCAGGCAGGCGCAGTATTGAGCGACTCTCGCGGAACAATCGCCGCCCTGTGCAATCAGTACAGCGTAAATATCAAAAGGAGAGGCGCATGCTCATTCGGTCGTTGACCTTCGCTACCTTGCTGGCCATCGCCGGCCCCCTGTTCGCTGCCGATGGCGACTCACCCCTGGTGGCGGATGCAGGCAGGGCACGCCCCCTGATCGTTATCGCGCCGAGTACGGTCGACCCGGCCTGGGTCAGCCTGAAAAAGGCCTTGGATGAACCAGCAGGCAAGCAGGGTTTTTCCGAGCGCAACATGGTGCTCTACACCGTGCTCAATACCATTGGGCAGCGCGATGGCAAGGACCTGGACCCGCAAAGCACCATGGCGCTGATCCGCTCCCTCAAGCTGGGCGCCGGGGCTCAGACCAAGATCATCCTGGTGGGCAAGGACGGGGAAAAGAAGCTTGAGCATTCCGGGGCGATCGAACTGAAAGACCTCTTCGACACCGTCGATAAACTCCCCGCCGCGGAAAAAGAAGCGACGCCCCCGGCGCCACCTCCCGCGCCGGAGCCCGCACCGGCCAAGGATGCGAAAGGCGCCAAGGCTGGCAAGGCAGTCAAGCCGCCGGCTGCGGTGAAGCCGTTGGACGATTGATAGTCCCGTGGCGAGGGAGCTTGCTCCCGCTGGGTCGCGAAGCGACCCCCCAGCCCCCCAGCTTATCGGTCGACGAACCATGCTAAAAAGCATAGGGCTGCTTCACGCAGCCCAGCGGGAGCAAGCTCCCTCGCCACAGTGACTTACTCAACCTTCTACTGCGCTTCCAGCGCCGTCAGGATCCGGTGCGCCGCCTTCACCCGCTCCTCAATCGGATAATTCTTGTTCGCCAACAGCACGATGCCCATGTTTTTACCGGGCACGAAAGCCGCGTAGGCACCAAACCCGTTGGTCGAGCCGGTCTTGTTGATCCAGGCGCCGTCCGGCGCCGGGTGGGGCGGGTCGAGAGGTTCGGCTTTTTGTGGGGCCAGGGCCATCTGCGGTGTGTTGCCAGCGAGCAGGTCATCCAAGGTGAACGGGGCGGGGTAGAACTCCCAGCCCAGCCCCTGATTCATCCCGCCAACCTTGTAGAACCCCATATGCGTCGTGGCGATGGCTTGCTTCAGGTCTGCGTCCAGTTTTTCAGGTCGCAGGTTGGCCTCGACGAAACGAATCAGGTCCGTTGAACTGGTCTTGACCCCATAGGCTTCGGAATCCAGTGCGCCGGCACCGACTCGCACGGGTTTGCCGTCCTTTGCATAGCCTTGGGCGTATCGGCCCATCTGATCCTGCGGCACCCGCACATAGCTGTGCTTGAGGCCCAGTCCTGGCATCAGCGTGCGCTCCATCACCTCATCAAATGGCTGCCCCAGGCTGCGGGCCGCCAGATAGCCGAACAGGCCGATGCTCGGGTTTGAGTAGAGCCGCTGGGTGCCGGCCGGGTAGAGCGGTTTCCAGTTCCTGTAGTAACTGAACATCCGGTCCGGATGGTCCGCCTCGTCGGGAAACTGCAATGGCAGGCCGCCAGCGGTGTAGGTGGCAAGGTCGAGCAGGCGGGTGCTCTCCATGGCGCTGCTACGCAGCTCGGGCGCAAAGCGACTGGCCGGATCCTCTAGGGACAGTTTGCCCTGGGCCTGGGCATAGGCGCCGAGGGTGGCGGTGAAGGTCTTGCTGACCGAGCCGATTTCGAAAAGGGTCTGGTCGGTGACCGGCTTTTTCGTATCCTTGGCGGCGACGCCAAAACTGAAAAACTGCCGTTGGCCGTTGTGCGTGATCGCTACCGCCATGCCCGCGATGTCCTGCTGTTTCATCAAGGGCTGGATGACGGCATTGACCGTGTCTTCAATGCGTTCCTGGGCAAAGCTTACGGGCGTTCCGCAGACCAGGAAAAAAATCCCGGCGAGTATCGATCTGGCAATTGGCATGGTGCAGCATTCTCGTTGACCTTCCTGGAGGGGGCTCAATCTAGGGCGTTTTTGGCGGCCCGGCAATCCGAGGTTATCGGGCCGAGGCGCGTTTTCTGAGTCGTCTGACGGGGCTGCGGGAACCTTCCCACAAAACGGTCGGGTTATCCGACGCGACCGGACCTCAAGCCAAACCACACAAAGCGGCAGCCGCCGGGTAAACTCGCGGCTCTTTCTAAAGGAGTTCACATGAGTTACTACCAGCCCGGCATTCTCGCCACCCCTGTTCCGCCTCAGGCCCGTCATTTGTTTTTTGCCCTGGAATCGGTCGAGGCATTGCCGGCTGCGCTAGACAAACTCCGGTTGTTGCTCGATAACCGTGCCGTGATCGGCTTTGGTGAATCGCTGGTCCAGGCGTTGGGCGCCCAGGTCGAGGGCCTGCGGGCTTTTCCGGCGCTGGCCGGCGTGGGTGTGGACAACCCCTCGACCCAACACGCGTTGTGGTGCTGGCTGCACGGCGAAGACCGTGGCGAGCTGATGCACCGCAGTCGCGCCATCGAGGCGGCGCTGGCCCCGGCGCTGCGCCTGGTACAGATGAACGAAACCTTCCGCCATATGACCGGCCATGACCTGACCGGCTACGAAGATGGCACCGAAAACCCGCACGACGAGGCTGCCATCGCTGCCGCCCTGGCCCAGGGCGCCGATGGGGTGCGCGGTGGCAGTTTCGCCGCGATCCAGCAATGGCAGCACGATCTGGACGGTTTCGCGGCGATGCAACCCCATGAGCGCGACAACATCATGGGCCGTCGCCTGAGCGACAACGAAGAAATCGATGACGCGCCGGAATCGGCCCACGTCAAGCGCACCGCCCAGGAAAGCTTCGCCCCGGAGGCGTTCGTGGTCCGTCGCTCCATGCCGTGGATCGAAGGCGACCGTGCGGGGCTGATGTTCCTGGCGTTCGGTTTCTCCCTCGATGCTTTCGAGGCACAACTGCGCCGCATGAGTGGCCTGGAAGACGGTATCACCGATGGCCTGTATCGCATGAGCCGGCCCATCACCGGCGGCTATTACTGGTGCCCGCCGCTGTTGGACGGACGCCTGGATCTGCGCGCCCTGGCCCGGTAAGCACAGCGGTTTGTGCAAAGTGTGACGCGAACGCTATTCTTGGCAGCGCACGTCTATCCGTGGAATGGGGGAAGCAAACGTGGATAAAGTCATCGTCATCACCGGTGGCGGCCGCGGAATCGGGGCGGCCACGGCGCTGTTGGCTGCCGAGTTGGGTTATCGGATCTGCATCAATTACCAGTCCGACGAAAGTGCCGCGCAGGATGTGCTCGAACAGGTCCGGGCCAAGGGCGCGCAGGCGATTGCCGTGCGGGCCGACGTGAGCATCGAAGACGAAGTGATCGGCCTGTTCGACCGGGTGGACGCCGAGCTTGGCCGTGTCACCGCCCTGGTGAACAACGCCGGCACGGTCGCGCAGAAATCCCGGCTCGATGAAATGTCCGAATTCCGCATTCTCAAGATCATGAAGACCAATGTGCTGGGGCCGATTCTTTGCGCCAAGCACGCGGTGCTGCGCATGTCGCCCAGGCACGGCGGGCAGGGTGGCAGCATCGTCAACGTCTCGTCGGTGGCCGCGCGCTTGGGCGCACCGGGGGAGTACGTCGATTACGCGGCCTCCAAGGGCGCGCTGGACACCTTCACCATCGGCTTGTCCAAGGAAGTGGCCGGCGAAGGCATTCGCGTCAACGCGGTGCGTCCCGGCTACATCTACACCGATTTCCATGCCCTGAGTGGCGACCCGGACCGGGTCAGCAAGCTGGAATCAGCGATCCCCATGGCTCGGGGCGGGCGTCCGGATGAAGTGGCCGAAGCGATTATCTGGCTGCTGTCGGACAAGGCTTCGTATGCGACCGGGACGTTTGTGGATCTGGGGGGTGGGCGCTGAGTCCTGGGGAGCTATTCTGGCCCCATCGCGAGCAAGCTCGCTCCCACATTGGACACGGTCTCCTGTGGGTGAGCTCGTTCGTGATGGCGGTCTGACAGACAACCCAAATTCAAAACGATCGAATAATCCGCCCCAACGTCTCCATGGCTTTTTCCGAGGCCTCGGTCCACGGGCTGCCATAGTTCAAGCGGATGCAATTCCTGAAACGCCGGGTCGGTGAAAAGATCGGTCCCGGCGCGATGCTGATGCCTTGGGCCAGGGCCATCTGGAACAATTTCAGCGAGTCCATCTGCTCCGGCAGCTCCAGCCACAGGAAGTAACCCCCCGCCGGTTGGCTGACCCGGGTCTGGGCGGGGAAGTAGCGGGCGATGGCGGCGAGCATCGCGCTTTGCTGTTCCTCCAGGGCATAGCGCAGTTTGCGCAGGTGACGGTCGTAGCCGCCGTGCTGCAAGTAGTCGGCGATGGCGGCCTGGGCCGGCATCGAGGCGCACAACGAGGTCATGAGCTTGAGTCGTTCGATCTTCTGTGCGTAGCGCCCAGCGGCGACCCAGCCGATGCGATAACCCGGCGCCAGGCTCTTGGCGAACGAGCCGCAATGCATCACCAAGCCTTCGGTGTCGAACGCCTTGGCGGGCTTGGGGGCCTGCTGGCCGTAATAGAGTTCGGCGTACACGTCGTCCTCGATCAGCGGCACCTGATGACGGCTCAACAACTCTACCAGCGCCTGTTTGCGCTCCTCGGGCATGGTCGCGCCCATGGGGTTCTGGAAGCTGGTCATGCACCAGCAGGCCTTGATCGGATAGCGTTCCAGTGTTTGCGCCAGCACGTCCAGGTCGATGCCGTCGCGTGGGTGGACGGGAATTTCCACGGCCTTGAGCTTCAGGCGCTCCAACACTTGCAGGCTGGCGTAGAACGCTGGTGCTTCGATCGCCACCAGGTCGCCGGGCTCGGTCACGGCTTGCAGGCACAGGTTCAACGCTTCCAGGGCACCGTTGGTGACCAGCAGTTCCTCCATGGGCAGCATCAACCCGCCGACCATGTAGCGCAGGGCGATCTGTCGGCGCAGTTGCGGGTTGCCTGGCGACATGTCCGTGACCACCATTCGCGGGTCCATGTCCCGTGTCGCGCTGGACAGTGAACGGGACAGCCGTTGCAGTGGGAACAGTGTCGGGCTGGGGAATGCCGAGCCGAACGGTATGGTGGCCGGGTCCTTGATCGAGTCGAGGACCGAAAATACCAGCTCACTGACGTCGACTTCGGTGGACTCGTGCACCTGGCTGCTGATCGCGGGCTCCGAAAACGGGCTCGGCGCGTGGGTATTGACGAAGTAGCCGGAGCGCGGCCGGGCCCGGATCATGCCGCGTCGTTCCAGCAGGTAATAGGCCTGGAACACGGTGGACGGGCTGACACCGTAGGTCTGGCTGGCGTAGCGTACCGACGGCACGCGCTGACCTGGCCCCAGCATGCCCGAGCGGATCAGTTCGGCGATGTCGTCGGCAAATTTCTCGTAGCGTTTCATGGAGGGACCAGTCTCGAGTGACATTTGTGGACTTAGCTGTGGGAGCGAGCTTGCTCGCGATGACGGTGACATATGACCCACCGCTATCGCGAGCAAGCTCGCTCCCACAGGTGCCCGGCATCTTAAAGCTTCAACGATTCATCGGTGCGACAAAACGGCTCTTGGCGATGCTGTAAATGCCCGGCGCGTCACTGTCGACGACCTTGAACGTCATTGCCTGGGAGCCTTTGCCGGGCCGTTCGCTGAGCATCGCCACCGACACCGGCACATCGACGATTTCCCCCGGGGCCAGGCTCAGTTGGGTCTTGCCTTGCAGGATGAAGCCGTCGCCGTCCACCAGGGACAGCTGATAGTCCTGGCGCTGTTGGGTCTTGTTGATGATTTTCAGGCTGTAGATGTTCTCGATCTGGCCTGCGCTGTTTTCGCGGAACAGGCCACGGTCCTTGCTGACATCCAGCGACACCATGGGGCGTTGCATCAGCGCCACGACCAGCGCGCCGATCATCACCAGCAGCACGGTGGTATAGCCGATCAGCCGAGGTCGCAGCAGGTGAGTCTTGCCGCCCTGCAACTGATGTTCGGAGGTGTATTTGATCAGGCCACGGGCGTAGCCCATCTTGTCCATGATCGAATCGCAGGCATCGATGCAGGCCGCGCAGCCGATGCATTCCATCTGCAGGCCGTCGCGGATGTCGATGCCGGTGGGGCAGACCTGCACGCACATCTGGCAGTCGATGCAGTCGCCCAGGCCAATATTGGCCGGGTTTGCCTCGCGTTTGCGTGGGCCGCGGATTTCACCACGGGCCGCGTCGTAGGAAATAGTCAGCGTGTCCTTGTCGAACATCACGCTCTGAAAGCGTGCATAGGGGCACATATGCATGCACACCGCCTCACGCAGCCAGCCGGCGTTGAGGTAGGTGGCTGCGGTAAAGAAAAGCACCCAGAACAGGCTCACGCCGGCCATTTGCAGGGTCAGCAGTTCTTCGGCCAGGGGACGGATCGGCGTGAAGTACCCCACGAACGTCAGGCCGGTGAGCAGGCTGATGGCCAGCCACAGTGTGTGCTTGGCGCTGCGGCGCAAGAGTTTGTTCAGGCCCCAGGGCGCGGCCTGCAGCTTGATCCGCTGGTTGCGTTCGCCTTCGGTGATTTTCTCGCACCACATGAAGATCCAGGTCCAGGAACTCTGCGGGCAGGTGTAGCCGCACCACACGCGACCGGCAAACACGGTGATCGCAAACAGGCCGAAGGCGGCAATGATCAGCAAAGCCGACAGCAGGATGAAATCCTGGGGCCAGAAGGTCGCGCCAAAGATGTGGAATTTACTTTCGGAAAGGTCCCAGAGCACCGCTTGGCGGCCGCCCCAGTCCAACCACACCGTGCCGAAGAACAGCAGGAACAGAACCCCCGCACCGCTGATGCGCAAGGTGCGGAACAAACCGGTGAAGCTGCGGGTGTGGATCAGGTTATCGGTGGTCCTGGCCTTGATTTTCGACGGCGCGGGTTCGAAGGTCTGTATCAACTGGACGGGGATTCTATCGCTCATGGTCGGTCGCTCATCAGCCTCTATCTGGCCGGCGCACTATGACCATGGAACTGTTTGCATAACAGACTCAGGTGTTTCGATAAAAACCGGATCAGATGCCGCAAAGCCCAGGCCCTGCGACACTTTGATGCACCCAGGAAGTGCCGAACATATTACGGTGGCGAGAGGGATTTACTGTGGCACGGGAATTTACTGTGGCGAGGGGATTTATCCCCGTTGGGGCGCAAGGCGCCCCCAGGTCAGTGCACCCGGTATACCGGACAGACCCGGTCGAGGGCTTTAGGGTTGCTTCGCAACCCAGCGGGGATAAATCCCCTCGCCACAAATCGCATCTGTTGCCTGTGGATCGGGATTCAGATCACCGAGCCGCTGTCGGTAGCCTTCAGGTGCTTGCGCTTATCGGTCGCGCCGGCCACGGTCAGGGCATCCACTTCGGCTTCGGTGAGATGGACCAGGTCACCATTGACTTCCACGGCTGACATGGCCTTGTCCGGGTCAGTGATGATGACCAGCTCACTGGCGGGGCGCAGCTTCGTTCCGTTGGCGGTTTTGATGTGGCAGGTATTGTCTTTGTCGATTTGCTCAAGCATGACGTCGCTCCTTCCTGAATGTCCTGAGTATTAGGTCTCGCCCGCTGACCAGGGTTCGTCGTGGCTGATCAGCGGTCGGGCGCACCTCTGGCTTCGCTTGCGGTCCATCGTTTATCCAATGAGAAAGAGGACGGTCCATGGACGCCTGGTGGCATGAAGTCTGGATAACCCTGCAGGCGGAATTCGCCGACATCACCGATGCCCAGCAGATGGCCCGGGTCACGGTGCGCCTGCTGATGGCCGCGCTGCTGGGCGGCATCCTGGGTTTCGAGCGCGAACACAAGGGCAAGGCTGCCGGCGTGCGAACCCACATGCTCGTGGCCCTGGGGGCGGCGCTGTTCGTCTTGGTGCCACAGATGTCTGGCTCCCAGGCCGACGCCATGAGCCGGGTGATCCAGGGCGTCGTCGCGGGCATTGGTTTTCTCGGCGCGGGCACCATCCTGAAAAACACCGACGGCGACGAAGGTCATGTCAAAGGCCTGACCACCGCCGCCGGCCTGTGGATGACCGCCGCCATTGGTGTCGCCGCCGGGTTGGGGCGGGAAGCGACAGCTGTGTTGAGTACGATATTGGCGCTGGCTATTTTCAGTGTGATGCCGGTGATTGTCCGGGCGTTGGAGAAGGACGGCAGGCCGTGACGCAGCTATGCCTGCAAATACAACCTGTGGGAGCGAGCAGGCTCGCTCCCACAGGTTTTTTATTACTACGCTTGAATCAAACCCGCTCCGGCGGTGCCTCGCTCGGCGGGTCACCCAGCGGCGGTTGTGGGGCGAGCGGCGGGTCTTTCTCTGGAATAGGCTCGGGATCAGGGCCGGGCGGTGGCAAGGTGGGATCATCGATGTTCGGATCGGGTGTTTCGGCCGGGATGGGAATATTCATCAGGACGGGTCTCCGTGACGCACATGGCTTGAGTCGTGCTTATTGTTGTTGACCTCCTTGCACCGGCTTTGATCCCCAGGATGCATAGGGGCAAATCCCTCTGAACTTTTAGTCGTTGATTCGGTTCGGAGTTTAAGTGAGTTTTTTCAGGGACCCGTTGGGCCTTTACCGCCACAAGCGCGTCCATGGGGCGTAAAAGGAGCGATGCTCGATGACTGCCGAACACCCGACTGAACTGGCCTACAACCCGCATTTGCCGCTGTCTCAAGCCTTGCTGTTGCCGCGTATCGCTATTGAAAACACCATGCCGGTGATCGACGGCGGACAATTCGCCGCCAAGGCCGTGGCTGGGCAGGACGTGACAGTGACCAGCAAAGTCTTCGCCGATGGACATGACAAGTTGGCCGTGCGCATTCGCTGGCGTTCGCTGCAGGATGAGGTATGGAACAGCGAGATCATGAGCGACCTGGGCAACAACGGCTGGCGCGGCCAGTTCAATGTGCCGGAGCAAGGTCGCTATGTCTTCTGCATCGAGGCCTGGATCGATCAGTTCGCCAGTTTTCGCTACGAGCTGGAGAAGAAATTCGGTGCCGGGGTGCCGATCAGCCTGGAGCTGCAGGAAGGACGCAACCAGGTGCAAATGGCCGTCGAGCGCAGCACAGGGGAGCTGAGCGAGCAACTGGCGGCCTTGCACCACGAGCTCTCCGGCTTGTTGCCGACGGAACAGGTGGCGCTGTTCCTGGCACCGCGCAGTGCCGATCTGATGTCCCGGGCCGATCATCGCCCGTACTTGAGCATCAGCCCCGAGTATCCGCTGGATGTGGAGCGCAAGCTGTCTGAGTTTGCCAGCTGGTATGAGCTGTTTCCCCGCTCGATCACCGACGATCCTGCGCGCCATGGCACCTTCAACGATGTGCACTCGCGCCTGGCGGTGATCCAGGACATGGGCTTCGACGTGCTGTACTTCCCGCCGATCCACCCCATCGGTCGCAGTTTCCGCAAAGGCCCGAACAATTCCCTCACCGCCGGTCCCGACGACCCGGGCAGCCCGTATGCCATTGGCAGCGAGGAGGGTGGGCACGAGGCCATTCACCCGCAATTGGGTAGCCGCGAGGACTTCCGGCGCCTGGTGGCGGCGGCCGCTGACCACGGCCTGGAGATCGCCCTGGACTTTGCGATCCAGTGTTCCCAGGATCACCCCTGGCTCAAGCAGCACCCGGGCTGGTTCAGCTGGCGACCGGACGGCACGATCAAATATGCGGAAAACCCGCCGAAGAAATACCAGGACATCGTCAACGTCGATTTCTACGCGGCCGATGCGATTCCCAGCCTGTGGACGGAACTGCGGGACATCGTGGTGGGCTGGGTCAAGGAAGGCGTGAAGATATTCCGCGTCGACAACCCTCACACCAAGCCGTTGCCGTTCTGGCAATGGCTGATCGCCGATGTGCGGGCGCAATACCCTGAAGTGATCTTCCTGGCTGAAGCATTCACCACGCCGGCCATGATGGCGCGGCTGGGCAAGGTCGGTTACTCCCAGAGCTACACCTATTTCACCTGGCGCAATACCAAGGCTGAGCTGGCGACCTACTTCAGTGAACTCAATGAATCGCCGTGGCGTGAATGCTACCGGCCGAATTTTTTCGTCAACACGCCAGACATCAACCCGGCCTTTCTCCATGAGTCGGGGCGCGCCGGTTTTTTGATCCGCGCGGCCCTGGCAACCATGGGCTCAGGCCTGTGGGGCATGTATTCGGGCTTCGAGCTGTGTGAGTCGGCACCGGTGCCGGGCAAGGAGGAATACCTCGATTCGGAGAAATACGAGATCCGCCCCCGAGACTTCACCGCGCCGGGCAACATCATTGCCGAGATCGCCCAGCTCAATCGTATCCGTCGACAGAACCCTGCGTTGCATACGCACTTGGGCCTGAAGGTCTACAACGCCTGGAATGACAACATCCTGTACTTCGGCAAGCGCACCGCCGACGGCAGCAACTTCATTCTGGTGGCGGTGAGTCTTGATCCGCACAACCCGCAGGAAGCCAGTTTTGAGTTGCCGCTGTGGGAGATGGGCCTGCCCGACGACGCCCAGACCCAGGGCGAGGATCTGATGAATGGCCATCGCTGGAGCTGGTATGGCAAGTACCAGTTCATGCGCATTGACCCGGCTTACCAGCCCTTTGGAATCTGGCGGATCAGCGTGGCGTGACAGGCGCGATGCCGAGAAAGCGCTGTTGTGTCGAGTGAGCTGTTGTGTGGCGAGGGAGCTTGCTCCCGCTTGAGTGCGCAGCACTCATCGCTTTTTTGGGGCCGCTGCGCGACCCAGCGGGAGCAAGCTCCCTCGCCACACAACAGCTTCCTGCAACAGCGCCCTTGCCACATAGACCTCACAAGCCTGCTCCAGCGGCTTTATTGAATTCATCAGGAGTTGCAAATGGCGAAGAAACCCCGGTCTGCCACCTTCATCAAAGATCCGCTCTGGTACAAGGATGCGGTGATTTACCAGGTCCACGTAAAATCCTATTTCGACTCCAATAACGACGGGATCGGTGACTTTCCCGGCCTGATCGAAAAGCTCGATTACATCGCCGACCTGGGTGTCAACACCATCTGGCTGCTGCCGTTCTATCCTTCGCCCCGGCGCGACGACGGCTACGACATTGCCGAATACCGTGGCGTCAGCGCCGACTACGGCACTATGGCCGATGCGCGGCGGTTCATTGCCGAAGCCCATAAGCGCAACCTGCGGGTAATCACCGAGCTGGTCATCAACCACACCTCGGACCAGCACCCCTGGTTCCAGCGTGCGCGCAAGGCCAAGCCGGGTTCGAAGGCGCGGGACTTCTACGTTTGGTCCGATGACGACCACAAATACGACGGCACGCGAATCATTTTCCTCGACACCGAGAAGTCCAACTGGACCTGGGACCCGGTGGCGGGCCAGTATTTCTGGCACCGCTTCTATTCCCACCAGCCCGACCTCAACTTCGATAACCCGCAGGTCATCAAGGCCGTGTTGTCGGTGATGCGCTACTGGCTGGACATGGGCATCGACGGCCTGCGCCTGGACGCCATCCCGTACTTGATCGAGCGCGACGGCACCAACAACGAAAACCTGCCCGAGACCCATGACGTCCTGAAGTTGATCCGCGCCGAGATCGACGCCAACTACCCCGACCGCATGTTGCTGGCCGAAGCCAACCAGTGGCCGGAAGACACCCAGTTGTACTTCGGCGATGTCGACGCCCAGGGGATGAACGGTGACGAATGCCACATGGCTTTCCACTTCCCGCTGATGCCGCGCATGTACATGGCGCTGGCCCAGGAAGATCGCTTCCCTATCACCGATATCCTGCGCCAGACCCCGGAGATCCCCGCCAATTGCCAGTGGGCGATTTTCCTGCGCAACCACGATGAATTGACTCTGGAGATGGTCACCGACAAGGAGCGTGACTACCTGTGGAACTACTACGCCGCCGACCGTCGGGCGCGTATCAACCTGGGCATTCGTCGGCGCCTGGCGCCGTTGGTGGAGCGCGACCGTCGTCGCGTCGAGTTGCTCAACAGCCTGCTGCTGTCGATGCCCGGCACGCCGACGCTGTACTACGGCGATGAAATCGGCATGGGCGACAACATCTACTTGGGCGACCGTGATGGCGTGCGTACGCCGATGCAGTGGTCCATCGACCGCAACGGCGGTTTCTCCCGCGCCGACCCGGCCAGCCTGGTGCTGCCACCGATCATGGATCCGCAGTACGGTTACCAGTCGGTCAACGTCGAGACCCAGGCGGGCGATCCGCACTCGCTGCTCAACTGGACGCGGCGGATGCTGGCGGTGCGCAAGCAGTCCAAGGCCTTTGGCCGTGGCACGTTGAAGATGCTCTCGCCAAGCAACCGCCGGATCCTCGCCTACACCCGCGAATACACCGGGCCTGACGGCAAGCACGAAATCATCCTCTGCGTGGCCAACGTGTCTCGCAGCGCCCAGGCTGCTGAACTGGATCTGTCGACCTACGCCGGCATGGTCCCGGTGGAGATGCTCGGCGGCAACGCCTTCCCACCCATCGGCCAACTGAATTTCCTGCTGACCCTGGCGCCGTACGGCTTCTATTGGTTCGCCCTGGCAACAGAGAACCAGATGCCGAGCTGGCACGTGGAACCGGCCCAGAGCCTGCCGGACTTCACCACCCTGGTGCTGAAAAAACGCCTGGAAGAATTGCTCGAAGCGCCATCGCGCACCACGCTGGAGCAAACCATCCTGCCGAGCTGGCTGCAGAACCGGCGCTGGTTCGCCGGCAAGGACAGTGCGATCGAGAAGGTCGAGATTGTCTATGGCGTGCGCTTTGGTGACCCGCAGCACCCGGTGCTGCTCAGCGAAATCGATGTCACCAGTGGCGGTCAGACCCTGCGTTATCAGCTGCCGTTCGGCCTGCTCGCCGAAGACCAGGTCGGTGCGGCGTTGCCGCAGCAACTGGCGTTGTCGCGGGTGCGTCGGGTGCGTCAGGTGGGCCTGATCACCGATGCATTCAGCCTGGAAAGCTTCGTGCGAGCCGTGCTGCACAGCATGCAGGCCGCCACCGTGCTGCCGTTCGCCGAAGGTGAGTTGCGCTTCGAACCCACCGAAGGCCTGGCCGCGCTGAACCTGGGAGACGAACCAGAGGTACGTTACTTGTCCGCCGAACAGTCCAACAGTTCGGTGGTGGTGGGCGGCAGCCTCGTGCTCAAGCTGATTCGCAAGGTCGCCTCGGGTGTGCACCCGGAACTGGAAATGAGCGCCTACCTGACTGCTGCCGGTTTCGGCAATATTTCACCGTTGCTGGGTTCGGTGGTTCGCCGCGACGCCCAGGGTGAAGATGCGCTGCTGATGATCGCCCAGGGCTACTTGAGCAATCAGGGCGACGCCTGGGAATGGACCCAGAACAACCTCGAACGCGCCCTGCGCGATGAGCTGGCGGACGCGGTGTCCGAGCAGGAGCAGCATTACAACGCCCTGGGCGAACTGAAGGATTTCGCCGGCATGCTCGGCCAGCGCCTGGGGGAAATGCACCAGGTATTGGCCCAGGCTACCGACGATCCGGACTTCGCGCCGCAGGCCACCAACGCCAAGCAAGCCCAGGCCATCGGCAAGGACGTGGCTGCCCAAGTGGAAAACGCCTTGCGCCTGCTCAAGCAGAACCAAGGCCAATTGAACCCGGCGGACCAGGCCATGGTCGCACGTTTGCTGGAGCACAAGAAAACCGTCCTGGCCCATGTCCAGGCACTGGCTGGCAAGGCTGAAGGAGGCTTGCGCATTCGCGTCCATGGCGACCTGCACCTGGGGCAGGTATTGGTGATCAAGGGCGACGCCTACCTGATCGACTTCGAAGGTGAGCCGGCGCGACCATTGCATGAACGACGGGGCAAGCACAGCCCTTATAAGGACGTCAGCGGCGTGTTGCGTTCCTTCGATTATGCCGCGGCCATGGCGATTCACTTGCACACCGTCGACAGTACGGCTGATGCCGATGCGGCGCGGCAACGGGTCGCTGATCGTTATCTGAAAGAGGCTCGCCAGGCATTTGTCGAGGCATATCGGCTGGCGGCAGCTAGTCTTGCCCATGAGTGGAAGGATGCTGAAGGCGAAGACGCCGCACTGGCGTTGTTCGGCCTGGAGAAGGCGGCCTATGAAGTGGCCTATGAAGCCGAGAATCGCCCCACCTGGCTGCCCGTGCCGTTGCACGGTCTGGTCGGGTTATTGAGTGGGCTGCAACCCTTTTCCGACGTAGCCGGACCGATTTAGTGGAGAGAATCATGAGTGTCTCGAACAAAGAACCACAGGGGCAGGCCAAAGAGTCGTTGCTGCCGGCGCCCCATGACATCGACGCGCTGGTGCGCGCCGAACACCACGACCCGTTTTCCATCCTGGGACCTCATGGCGACGGCGCCGGCGGCCAATTCATTCGCGCGTATCTGCCCGGTGCCCTGAGCGTGCATGTGCTGGCCCGCGATGGCGGCGAAGAGCTGGGGGAACTGCAACCCACCGCAACCCCGGGGCTGTTCGTCGGCCATTTCGACCGTGCCCAGGCGTACTTGCTGCGCACTCGTTGGGCCGGAGGCGAGCAAGTTGCCGAAGACCCGTACAGCTTCGGTCCGTTGCTGGGGGAGATGGACCTTTACCTGTTTGGCGAGGGCAATCACCGCGACCTCAGTTCCTGCCTCGGTGCGCAACTGACCACCGTCGATGGCATCGACGGCGTGCGGTTCGCTGTCTGGGCGCCGAATGCCCGGCGCGTTTCGGTGGTCGGGGATTTCAACGTGTGGGACGGGCGTCGGCATCCGATGCGCATCCGTTATCCGTCCGGCGTATGGGAGATATTCATCCCGAGGCTGGGTGCCGGTGAGGGTTACAAGTATGAAATCCTCGGTGCCCACGGCATCTTGCCGCTCAAGGCCGACCCAGTGGCCCTGGCCACGCAGATGCCGCCCGACACGGCGTCGAAAGTCGCCTCACCCCTGAAGATCGAGTGGCAGGACGACGAGTGGATGCAGCACCGTCGCGAGCGGCAGCTCCCGGGTGCGCCGCTGTCGATCTACGAATTGCACGCCGGCTCCTGGCAGTGCGAAATCGACGAGGCGGGGGAGGTGGCCCGGCAATACAACTGGCATGAAATGGCCGAGCGGCTGATCCCATATGTCAAGGACCTGGGCTTCACCCATATCGAGCTGATGCCGATCATGGAGCACCCATTCGGCGGCTCCTGGGGCTATCAGCCGCTGTCGCAATTCGCGCCAACGGCACGCTTTGGTTCGCCGGACGATTTCGCGGCATTCGTCAACGCCTGCCACCAGGCCAGTATCGGGGTCATCCTCGACTGGGTGCCGGCGCATTTTCCCACCGACACCCACGGCCTGGCCCAGTTCGATGGCACTGCGCTGTACGAATACGGCAACCCGCTGGAAGGCTTCCACCAGGATTGGGACACGCTGATCTACAACCTGGGCCGCACTGAAGTGCACGGCTTCATGCTGGCGTCGGCGCTGCACTGGCTCAAGCATTTCCACGTCGATGGCCTGCGAGTGGATGCCGTGGCCTCGATGTTGTACCGCGACTATTCGCGCAAGGCCGGCGAGTGGGTGCCTAATCGCCATGGCGGACGGGAAAACCTGGAAGCCATCGATTTTTTGCGGCACCTCAACGATGTGGTGGCCTTGGAAACCCCCGGTGCGCTGGTCATTGCCGAAGAATCCACGGCTTGGCCGGGCGTCAGCCAGAGCACCCAGCAGGGCGGCCTGGGCTTCGCCTACAAGTGGAACATGGGCTGGATGCACGATTCGTTGCACTACATCCAGCAAGACCCGGTGTACCGCGCCCATCACCATAACGAACTGAGCTTCGGCCTGGTGTATGCCTGGTCCGAGCGCTTCGTCCTGCCGATTTCCCATGACGAAGTGGTTCATGGCAAACGCTCGCTGATCGACAAGATGCCCGGTGACCGCTGGCAGAAATTCGCCAACCTGAGGGCCTACCTCAGCTTCATGTGGGGCCATCCCGGCAAGAAGCTGTTGTTCATGGGGTGTGAGTTCGGCCAATGGCGCGAGTGGAACCACGACCAGCAATTGGACTGGTACCTGTTGCAATACCCTGAGCACCGTGGCGTGCAGAAACTGGTGAGCGATCTGAACCGTCTGTATCGCGAAGAACCGGCGCTGCATGACCAGGATGATGCGCCCCAGGGTTTCCAGTGGTTGATTGGTGACGATGCGCTCAACAGCGTCTACGCCTGGCTGCGCTGGAGCAAGGAGGGCCGGCCGGTGTTGGTGGTCGCCAACTTCACGCCGGTGCCGCGCGAGGCCTATCGGGTCGGCGTACCGTTCGCCGGGCGCTGGGTCGAATTGCTCAACAGCGATGCTGACACCTATGCCGGTTCCAACTATGGCAATGGCGGTGGTGCCTCCACCGAAGAAGTGCCCAGCCATGGCCAGGCCCTGTCGTTGGAACTCAACTTGCCGCCGTTGGCGGTGTTGATCCTGCGGCCGGAGGGTTAGATTTCACAAAAGCCTGAAGGTAAATGATGACTGTGGCGAGGGAGCTTGCTCCCGCTGGGCTGCGCAGCAGGCCCCTTCGGGCGGTCGCTGCGCAACCGAGCGGGAGCAAGCTCCCTCGCCACAAGAGTTTGCGGTGGTCATAAAATCCAAGACCACCCCATTGGATGTGCCCACCTGAAGGAGTTTTATGATTCCTTCAGCGCACCAGGCACGGCCGCTTGTTGTTGAACGTCCAGCCTGGAATCAGGTATTGCATCGCCACCGCATCGTCCCGCGCCCCCAGGCCCATGCCTTTGTACAACTCATGGGCCTTGGCCAACTGATCCGTGTCCAGCTCAATCCCCAGCCCTGGCTTTTTCGGCACCTGCACGCAGCCACCCTGGATCTGCAACGGTGCCTTGGTCAGGCGCTGGCCGTCCTGCCAGATCCAGTGCGTGTCGATCGCCGTGATCTCGCCCGGTGCCGCAGCGGCCACGTGGGTGAACATCGCCAGGGAAATGTCGAAGTGGTTGTTGGAGTGCGAGCCCCAGGTCAGGCCCCATTCATTGCACATCTGCGCCACCCGTACCGAACCCTGCATGGTCCAGAAGTGTGGGTCGGCCAGGGGAATGTCCACCGATTGCAAGGTGATGGCGTGGCCCATCTCGCGCCAGTCGGTGGCAATCATGTTGGTGGCGGTCTTGAGGCCTGTGGCGCGACGGAATTCGGCCATGACCTCACGACCGGAATAGCCGTTCTCGGCGCCGCAAGGGTCTTCGGCATAGGCCAGCACCTTGTGCTGGTCGCGGCACAGGCGAATGGCCTCTTTCAGTGACCAGGCACCGTTCGGGTCCAGGGTGATGCGGGCCTGGGGAAAACGCTCGGCCAATGCGCTGACCGCTTCGATCTCCGCGTCGCCTTGGAGCACGCCGCCCTTGAGCTTGAAGTCCTGGAAGCCGTAGCGCGAATGGGCCGCTTCGGCCAGGCGCACCACGGCGTCGGCGTCCAGGGCTTTTTCGTGGCGTACACGGAACCAGTCGTTGTCGGCGTCCGGCTCGCTGCGGTAAGGCAGGTCGGTCTGTTGGCGATCGCCCACATAAAACAGATAGCCGAGCATCTTCACTTCATCGCGTTGCTGGCCTTCGCCGAGCAGGGCGGCGACCGGTACGTCCAGGTGTTGGCCGAGCAGGTCCAACAGCGCCGCTTCCAGGCCGGTCACCGCGTGGATGGTGATGCGCAGGTCGAAGGTCTGCAGGCCACGGCCGCCGGCGTCGCGGTCGGCGAACGCCTGACGCACGGTATTGAGAATCTTCTGGTACGTACCGATGGGGCTGCCGACCACCAGCGAACGGGCGTCTTCAAGGGTCTGGCGAATGCGTTCGCCACCGGGCACTTCGCCCACGCCGGTGTGGCCGGCGTTGTCCTTGAGAATAACGATATTGCGGGTGAAAAACGGACCATGGGCGCCACTGAGGTTCAGCAGCATGCCGTCGTGACCGGCCACGGGGACGATCTGCATGCTGGTGATGATCGGGGCTTTGCTGGCTTCTGGGGTGGTCATGTGCGCTTATCCTTGATGATCAGGCGTGACTGGCGGCAGGAGGATTGGCCGGCGTCGTTGCAGATTTGGGTTTAGGCGTATTGCGTGCGGCGAACACAATGATCGCGGCGATGATCGAGGTGGCCGCCAGGCCATAGAGGCCGCCTTGGATAGACCCGGTGTGTTCTTCCAGCAGGCCGAAGGTGGTGGGGGCGACGAACCCGCCGAGGTTGCCCACGGAGTTGATCAGCGCAATCACCCCGGCGGCGATCCGGGCGTCCAGGTAGGCCTGGGGAATTGGCCAGAACAGCGACGACGCGGATTTGAAGCCCAGGGCCGCGAAGCAGATGGCGACGAAGGCGAAGATCGGCCCGCCGGTGGTGGACATGAACATCCCGGCTGCGGCTATCAGCAAGGCGGTTGCGACCCAGGCCTGCTGGAACTTCCATTTGGCCGACAGCGAGGCGAAGGCATACATGCCGACGATCGATAGCAACCACGGGATCGAGTTGAACATCCCGACCTGGATATCGCTGAGCTCGCCCATCTTCTTGATGATGCTGGGCAGCCAGAAGGTGGCGGCATAGATCGTCAGCTGGATGAAGAAGTAGATCAGGCAGAACAGGATGATCTGGCGGTCCTTGAGCAGTTGGCCGATGGACAGTTTGATCGGCGAAGCGGCTTCTCGTGCGCGTTGTTCATCGTCGATGGTCTTGACCAGCACGTCTTGTTCTTCACGGCTCAACCATTTGGCATCGTGGGGCTTGGAGTCCAGCCAGAACCAGACGAAGACGCACAGGCAGACGGAGAACATCCCTTCGATGAAGTACATCCACTGCCAGCCGTGCATGCCCAGGCCGTTGATTTGCAGGAGCAACCCCGACAGCGGGCCGGAGATCAGCGATGCGATGGCCGAGCCGCTGAGGAAGATGGCGATGGCTTTGCCGCGTTCAACCCCTGGCAACCAGCGGGTGAAGTAATAGATCACCCCAGGGAAGAAACCGGCCTCGGCCACGCCCAACAGGAAACGCAGGATGTAGAAGTGGGTTTCGTTCTGGATGAAGGCCATGGCCGCCGCCACCAGGCCCCAGGTGAGCATGATGCGAGTCAGCCAGATACGCGCGCCGATTCGTTGCAGCAGGATATTGGACGGGACTTCGAACAGCGCGTAGCCGATGAAGAACAGGCCGGCACCTAAGCCGTAGGCGGCGGCACCGATCCCCAGGTCGTGCTCCATATGGGCACGGACGAAGCCGATGTTCACACGGTCGATGTAGTTGACGATAAACATGATGACGAACAGCGGCAGGATGTGGCGCTTGACCTTGGCAATGGCCGACAGCAGCACCGGATCCGCTCCGGCATTCGCCTTGAGGCTGGATGTGTTCACTTGGTTTTTCTCCCACTCGTTATTTTTATGCGGGGCATCGTGCAGGTACCGATGTTGATAGACATCATACAACTTGAATTTTTTCGATGACAAGGGGTTTTTGATGACAAATGGAAAGGAATGCTGGATTTTTTATGCCGTAATTGTTGGGTTATTCGGTGGGTTTTTGGGATTTATGATGCGAAGCGGCTGCGGGAAGTGATGGTTGTGCTGGGTCAGTTATGGATGGGATTTCGCTCTAACTTGAGTGTTGTCATACAAGTTAAGCGTTCACGATGATCATTTCCGGACCCGCTGATGGTAGGATTGCTTAGCCTGTTTTCGAGGAACCCTGGCGATGCAAGACACTGAAGCCCCGCTGCGCAAGCGCACCCACAACCTGGCCCATGACTTGGTGGCGAAGCTCAGCCAGAGCATTCTGCTGGGGCAACTGAAACCGGGGGAGAAACTGCCATCGGAAGGGGCCATCGTGCAGGAGCATGGGGTCAGTCGTACGGTGGTGCGCGAGGCGATTTCCAAGCTGCAAGCCTCGGGACTGGTGGAGACCCGCCACGGCATCGGCACCTTTGTGCTGGAGCAGAGCGACGAGCCCGGGCTGCGCCTCAATGTCGACACCGCTGCCGGTGTGCGGGGCATCCTGGAGTTGCGCCTGGGCCTGGAAACCCAGGCGGCCGCCTTGGCGGCCCAGCGTCGTAGCGAGCGCCAGTTGCAGCAGATGCGCCAGGCGCTGGATGACTATCAGCGGTTGTTCAGCAACAACGACAGTTGCGTCGAAGCCGATCGGCGTTTTCATCTGCTTATCGCCGAGGCCACGGACAACACCTGTTTCGTCGAAATCATGCAGCACCTGGGCAGTGCGATGATCCCCAGGACCCGAGTGAACGTGGCCGAGCGCGGCCAGGCTGACCTGGGCAAGCTGGCACAACTGGCCAATCTCGAGCACGAAGCGATCTTCAATGCCATCAAGCGCCAAGACCCCGACGCCGCCCGAGCCGCCATGTGGCTGCACCTGACCAATAGCCGTGATCGGTTTGGTGCGCGGACCTGACAGTTCACCGTCGCTTGAGCCACCGCCATCGCGAGCAGGCTCGC